>CAZBPO010000051.1:0-15010 GCA_964493795.1 uncultured Flavobacteriaceae bacterium | reverse complement strand
GCAGACGCGGGTCGATATTCCCGCCGCACAGCACCAGCCCCACCTTCTTGCCCGCGAACAGCTCCGGCCGCGCCAGCAAGGCCGCAAGGCCTGCTGCGCCTGCCCCCTCGACCACCGTCTTCTCGATGTTCAGAAGAAGCGCGATCGAATGTTCGATCATCTCCTCTTCGACCAGGATGATGTCGTCCACCAGCGCCTTCACAACCGGGACGCAGCGCTCGCCCATCGCGCGCACCGCGATGCCTTCCGCGATGGTCTGCCCGCCGGCCGGCTCGTCCTCGTTCTTGAAGGCATTGTACATGCCCGGATACAGCTCGGTCTCGACGCCGTAGATCTTGATTTCGGGCTTCAGCGCCTTCGCCGCCACCGCGATGCCGGAAATCAGTCCGCCGCCGCCGATCGGCACGATGATGGCTTCCAGGTCAGGCCGCGCCTCCAGCATCTCCAGCGCGATCGTTCCCTGCCCGGCGATGATGGCGTCGTCGTCGTAGGGGTGCACAAAAACCAGGTTCTCGCGATCGGCGATCTCGTGCGCCAGCGCGCTCGCGCCCGACAAGCCATCGCCATCGACGATGACGCGGGCGCCGTGCTCCTTGGTCTGGTTGATCTTCACGAAGGGCGTGCCGATCGGCATCACGATCGTCGAAGGAATGCCCAGCTTCGCTGCATGATAGGCGACGCCCTGCGCGTGATTGCCGGCGCTCATGGCGATGACGCCGCGCCTGCGCTCATCTTCGGTCAGGCTCGACAGCTTGTTCAGCGCGCCGCGTTCCTTGAACGAGGCCGTGAACTGCAGATTCTCGAATTTCAGGAAGACTTCCGCTCCCGTGATGCCCGAAAGCGTCCGCGCCCGGTTGAACGGGGTCAGCGAAACGCGTCCTTCGATCAACGCTTTGGCGGCGCGGATATCCTCGATGGTGACGGCCATGACGCTGTGGTCCCGATGCGCCGGATCGGCGCTGCGTTGCCCTACCGTCACCCGCCCCGCCGATCAAGCCGGGCTTTACACCGAGGGAAAAGCCACATAGAGAACGCGGACTTCTTCGGGGAGTAGCCGACCGCATTTATCAGCGGGGTCTGCGTCAACACACTTGGGGTTCGCCTCATGGCGCAGGCGGAGGGCCGACAGGCCCAAACCGGCGAGACCGACGATGCGGATGCCCGGCAGCGGCCGCGGGTGTCTTGCGTCGTCGCGTCAATCGGGCCCGGAGTTCGCATTCATGGAAGCCTTCCTGGTATCGACCGGCCTCGTCGCCGTGGCCGAAATCGGCGACAAGACCCAGCTGCTGGCCGTGGTTCTGGCCGCCAAATACCGCCGTCCTGTACCGATCATTCTGGGCATTCTGGTGGCCACCCTCGCCAACCACGCCCTCGCCGCATGGGCCGGCACGCTGATCGCCGACTGGCTGACCGGCCAGACGTTCCAGATCGCGGTCGGCATCGCCTTCATCGTCATGGCGGGCTGGGCGCTGATCCCCGACAAGGCCGACGACGATGCCGCCAGCCGCGCCGCCGGCGGCGTGTTCCTGACCACCCTGATCGCCTTCTTCTTCGTCGAGATCGGCGACAAGACCCAGATTGCGACCACGCTGCTCGCCGCGCGATTCCAGGATGTCCTGTTGGTCACCGCAGGCACCACGCTCGGCATGATGCTGGCGAATGTTCCGGCCGTGTTTCTCGGCGAGCGCATCACGCGCATCGTGCCGCTTCACGTCGTGCGCATCGCCGCTGCGGTGATTTTCGCGGCCATCGGCGTGTGGATCATCCTGGCGGCGCTCTAGGCGTCGTCGCCGCCTGCGCGGGTCTCCCGCTCGCGCAGGCGGCGATACCAGGTCAGTCCGGTCTTCAACAGGATGGCGGCGCCGGTCAACGCCACAAGCCCCGCCATCCACACGAAGATTCGCCCCAGTTCCGGGGCCCCGATCGCCAGCATCAGCGAGGCGACCATGGCGGCGACGCCAGCCAGCCCGATCCACGATCCCAACGTCAGGCGCGATTTCAACGGCGCGGTCGTCATGAGGCGATCCCCGGCCCGGATGGGCCCGATACGGGATCAACGCCTCCGGGCGCCGGAAAGTTCCAGATGAGGAGAAATGGTAGCAGCGGACACTACCGTATCTGTTGATTTCATTGGACTTTTCGGAGAAATACCCACGACGATACCAACGTCGAGTTTGATGTGCTTTTCTGCGGAAACCCAAGATTCCGAATTAGCCGAGCAAGTCCCAAACGTCTTCCGGCATCGACCACCGGACCCAGAGATTCGTAATCGGGCGTCCGACCTTGCGGGCGTAGGTGACGCAGTTGAACGTGCCGCCCCAAGATCCGTCCCACAGGGCGAGGACAGCGTCAGCGCGATCGACCATCCAGCAATTGCGAACCTGCATCGGGTCGGCCGCTTCAGTCGACGAGACGATCGTGACTTCGTCGGCCGCATCGAGCAACCGATCATACCGCTCCCGGGCCTGAGCCGGCCAGGTGTTTTCCTGTCCGCGGAACGGAACCGCAGCAACGAACGGGATGCCGAGCGCCACGCACGCCGCTGCGACCGCCTGGTCCCACCCAAGAGCCATTCCGCTGATGACCTTCGCCGGCCGGTTCGCGGAAAGATGCTCGACAGCGAGGGCTCCGAGCGCGCGACGCACCGTGAGTCCGTAGCCTCCGAGCCGGGGCGGTCTATGGCCCGTCGCGGCGACAATCACTCTTCCACGCGTCAGTCATCCCAACAGATCCTCCAAATCGGCATCCATCACGCGGCGGCCAAGATGAGCAGTGTGACCCGTTCGCTCACTCTCAAGGAACGCGGCGATGAAGTGGGCCGTCGCGTCCGCATCGACCGCGTTTCCGTAGGCGCGCAGGCGTCCCATACGGGCGGGAGCGCCATGAGCCAGCGGGAATGAGCCGGATTCAACTGGCCGCCACTTTCCATCCCGGCAGAACAGCCAGTCAGCATCTCGCCAGAAGCCGTTAACCGGGCTGGGCCTGCCATACTCGCCACCTGCGGCAGCGAGACCGTAGCCTTGCTGCCGTCCGGACGACGGCCTGTCGAGCTGGCGTCCTTCGCCATTTGGGAGCCCGCCGCGTTCCCGACCGTCGGGGTGGGCCAAGCTGCCAGATCGACTGAGCGCCTCGACGAGTCCGTGTTCCCCGCTTCGTTGTAGCCCTCCTGTGCTGGCGTCCCTGCCATCGGCGTCGGCCATCCCGCCATCGCTGCCTGCCTCGGCAACTGATCGAGCCGACTGCGGCCGTCCGGTCGGATCGTCGCCATACCCGGCGTACCCTTCCAGTCCCGGGTGGTGGTGGTGGTCCATCCCGCCAACGGCGCCGCGCCAGGTAGCCTGTCCGTTCCCTGCGACGGCCCTCCGTTCGGGCCGTCCTGTGAGCAAGGGGTAGGCCAGCTCGCCAAATCCGGACCACTCTCCGCATCGCGCGGCGTCGGCCACTGCCGCAAATCGGATTCGGTGCCTTTCGTGCGGCGCCCCGAAGCCCGCAGAAGGGGAAACGTGCGGCCCCCAGGCGTAACCCAGTCCTTCCAGGTCAGCTTGAACAAGGTCGAGCCAAGAATATCCGTCCTTGCTCGCAACCTGTTCGCCAAAGACCGCGTCAGGGCGTCGCTCTCCGATGTGCCAGAACCAGTCCGGCCATAGGTGCCGCTCGTCATCAAACCCGCCGCCTTTGCCTGCCGCGGAGAAAGGCTGGCATGGGCAACTTCCGGTCCAGACGGGCCGATCGTCAGGCCACCCTGCGAGTCGTAAAGCGTAAGACCAGACTCCGATGCCGGCGAAGAAGTGACACTGGGTATAGCCGATGAGATCGGAAGGTCTGACGTCACGGATATCCCTTTCGTCGACATCCCCGGGCGCGATTACGCCGGACGAAATGAGGTTGCGAAGCCAGGACGCCGCATAGGAGTCGATCTCGTTGTAGTAGGCGTTCGACACGACGGGCGCTCCTGACTGCCCGTCGACACTATCTCACATTTTTCTCGCTTTCAATCTTTGTGAGATTATCGAAGGCCCGTCAGAAGCGATCTGAAAACGACGTAATCTGCCGCACGGAAGCATCGCCCGCTCGATAGCCCGAGCCGTCCCTGCGAATTTCAATCCGATATTCGCTGCCTGCGATCTTAGTCGTATCGTCGATTCGGATTTCGAGAAGGTCGAACTCCACCGGACTCTTCATAACCAAGCCCACGACGAACGTGTCGCGCGCCTGCCTCGGCACATCAAAGGTTATCAAACCGCGCTTGCTTTCTTCCGCCAGCACAACATGAAAACGATATTGGGCGCCGTGTATCATCGCATAGAAATGAACTTGGCCATCGACTGCGACCCGATCTCTCGAATCCGGGAATGTCAATTTGACGCCCGATATCTGGAGAAGGCCGGCCAGCAAATTTAGCTTCCCTTCACGCCCCACCGTCCGCGACCGTCGTACATTCTCGACAGGGTCGATCGGCCCGACCGATATGCCATGCCCCAACCAGAGAGTATCCACATCGAGGATCGCCGCCAACTTGCGAAGCATCTTTTCCCTGGGGCGGGACATCCCGGAAAACCATCGCTGGACAGTAGCTACGCCGACATCATCGTCATAGCGTGTTTTGAACTGCTCGCTGACCCAGGCGAGGCGGCCATGACCCAGGCGAGGAACTTCGCGCTTCCCGTCCACAGCCAATTCCATGCGTTTCGCGAACTCTGCGTGAAGGATAGGCCGTCTGGGCGTTGCGACCGGAACATCAACCACTTGCGCTGCTCGTTTCGCCATAATCGTCTCCCGTTTCTCGCCCTCACTTTCTCATTTAGAGCTAAACTCGGACGAAAACAACACGAATAGCGAACAGGGATTGACTATTCTCACATATAGTGAATCAAGTGAGAAACGAGTGATTCCCGAAGCTCACACGAACGGCTTCCATGATACGGTCCTGTTCGGCCTGTTTCGGATTCAGGTACATGGGATACACGTCCTCGTCGATCGTCCCTTCCGCCATGATGACGTGATTGAACACCGTCGACTTCCTTCCCGATCGCAGCAGCCGCATAAGGAATTGCAGATACAGCTCAAGATCGGTCGTCAGACCATACTCGCACATATGACCCGTACCCTTCTGAAGGTTCAGGCCATGCCCGGCTGACGCGCGATGCGCCAGCAGCAGTTCGATCTTATCGGCGTTCCACAGCCTGACGGTCTCGACGGCATTCTCAGGCCGCAAAACTACGGCCTTCGGAAACGCCTTCATGATCCGGTCGACGTCGAACTGATATGTGTAGGCCGTAAGCAACGGCGTCCCATTCAGACGCTCAACCAGGGTCTTCAGCGCCTCAATCTTCAGGTCGTGAACAAAAACGTCGTCGCCATCTTCCCGATACATCGACCCGTTGGCGAACTGCAGCAGCTTGCCGTGTAGCACGCCGGCATTGACCGCCTCGACGTCATATTCCTCGGACACCAGTTTGCGTTCGAAGTGGCGGTAGGCATCGAGTGTCTTTTTCGACAGCCGCACGCGAATGGGATCGACGATATAGGGCGGCAGATCGGGCATATTGTCGGGTCCAAGGCTGAACATGATGTCCTTCACCCGTCCCATGATCTCGTCGAATGAATGCGCGTGGGCCTCAACCTTCCGCGTATATCGATTGACGTTGAACCAGCGACGCTCGAAAGCCGTCTTCGACGTTCCGAGCCGTTCTCCGAGATCCACGAGATACGCCAGGCCCCACATGTTCTGGAGACCCTTGGGCGTCGGCGTGCCTGTCATTTGAACAGTGGCGCCGACATGCTTTCGGGCCTTCGCAAAGATGCCGAAACGCGACAGCGGCGCCGATTTGGATTCACGCTCCCGCCTGTCTTTCCCGACCCGCTTCTTTCCCGACCGTCCTTCCCGGCAGTCGTCGATCACCAACAGGTCGTAAGGCCAACGCCGGCCCTCACCGAAATGACGCCAGAGCCATGGCATCGCCTCCTTGTTGATGATGTGAACCTCAGCATCATCGTCCGCGAGCGCGGCGAGCTTGCGTAATTTCTCCGACGCGAAGACCGCTTGCCGATCCAGCTCGGCTATGGCCCCGGGTGTAGATTTAGGCCTGACGCCGGCCTCCCGGTCTTCAACCGACAGCCGGGACAACGCGAGTTCTTCCCATCGACGCTTTGCATCCGCCCGAGCATGCTTCGCACGCAGGCCGAGTCCCTGTTCCTCAGCGACTTCTGCGTCAAACTGCGCCTGATAGCGCGACAGTGCCTCGGCATAGACTGCATCCGCGACCGCATTAACGTCAGGATCGTCGTCTTCAACCCGTAGCAACGTGCGCGTAAGCGCACCAAGATGCGCCCACTCGTGGAATTCGTCCGGCCAGGTTGTCTGCGCCACCAGCAACGGGGCAACGACCAAAACCTTTCGGATCACCATGCCGTCGAGCAGGTCCCGGCACGCCGTCAACGCGGCGCCCGTTTTCCCGGCGCCTGGCGGAAGCGCCAGGATGCAGCCCGGCAGTCGTCGATCTCGTCGCAGATCGAAGGACTGCTTGATCTTATCAACGAAGAAATTCTGGTACGGCCGAAGGTCAGAACGCTGCCACGTCACGGCATCAACCTAAAACGATCGAGCAGCGCCGTTCCGTCTTCGATCGTGTCGACGACATGCACCGTCACGCCGGCCGCCGCCAGTCGCTTCCGTTCCCGCACCTGATGCGGATCGAGCGTGCCGCCTGGCCGCTTGGTCTCTACGATCAAGATGTGTCCGAAGCCGAAGAAGTAGCGATCGGCACATCCGCGGCGGCCGATATATGCCATTTTGCGGGAGAACCAGCCCGTGCGATCCCCGTGCGCGACCATCTCGCTTTCAACGGCGGATTCCCTCATTCGACGGCCGCCCATGCCCACAACATCGGCGCGCGCCGCGCCTTCGTCATCCGCGGCATTTTCCATTCCGGTGCGGGCTGCGCGTAGAAGCCGATGTCCGTCAGAATGTCGTTCGCCTCACGGACGTAGCGGGCATAGTCGATATCGTCGGGCAGCTCGTCGGGCAGCGTCATCATCGGCGCCGCGCCTTCGGTCTTTGGCACCTGGGGATGATTGCCGGTCGTCGCGTGCGCCTTCGCCTTGAAGATCGGATCGCCGTCCGTCGACCAGTAGTAGCGCACCACCTTTCCGAGATACGAACCGCGCCACGTCGCGCCGCCATCCGCCTTGATCACCGTCACGAACTGCCGAACGTCGCGACAGCCATGAATCGTGTCCTCGATGGGTGTCCCGTGCTTCACCATCGCCAGGGCAGCATCCGAACAGATTGTCGCCTGCGGGTTCTTCATGAGCTGGGCACGCGGATCGAAGTCGCTTCTGTCCGGATTCCACGGATTCGCATACGGCCCCTTGCGCTTGTGTCCGCCATCCACCTTGAGCGCAAAGTAGGAATTCACCGACTGGCTATAGACCGACAGATACTCGGCGAATTCCAGTTCAAAGCCGGTGTCGCGCTCCCACTGATCGCAGATGTCTTTGAGGAAGCCGCCTACGAGCTTGTCCTTCGCGACGCCCTCGAACCATTCGCGAGGGCATCGGAACAACACACCATCGGTGTTCCCGCTGAGTACGGATATCCCCAGCCGATGCGCCCGCTCGATCAACATGAGCAGGGATATCTGCCCCGTGAGAGTCGTCGCCAGCAACAGATGTGGGCCGAACAGGATCGAATAGCGCGACCCGAGTTTGCCGAAGACGCCGTTCAGAGCAATCTTCAGGCCTTTGTCGGCCACCTCGCAGGCGAACAGTTCCGCCTCAAGCCGGCCGCGCTCGTCGTCGGAACCGGCGAACGACTTCAGGACCTCCTTGAGTTCCTTGCCGCGCCGCTTCGCCCTGATCCGGCTGTCCTTGATGCCCCGATACACCTCGAGGAAGTGCTTCCCGAGCGACTTCGGAAAGAGCCCGAGCATCAGGATGATCGTCGGATACATCGACGCAACGTCGGCATCGACAAGCACAAAGTCATCGTCCGAGTGCACCGCCCGATTGGACTCGGTCGAATGCAGACCGCCGATCCCCATCGCGTAAGTCGTGTCGCCGATGGTGACCTTGGTGTCGGCCAGCCATTTCGGCAGATCGACTTTGCCGTGCTCGTTGACGACGAAGTCCGTGCCTCGAATTCGGTCCAGAATCTGTTGAAGTTCAGGCGTCTCGAACTTCAGGAACGGCGGCACCGGATACCGGAAAGTCGTCCCTGGCGGCGTCTCCACACGCTGTGCCCGGCCGCCGGTCAACTGCTCGACGCGCTTGCGGACAATCGCCTCGCCGATCTGGCTGTCCGACTTCGACCGGAAGTCGTCGCCATACTCCTTCCCGAGCGCCACACGCAGTTCCAGGGGCTCTTTCAGCGCGTGATACAGGTTCTCCGTCGCATCAACATCCGAGTTGAGGCAGTAGTCCGCGATCACGTCCATCTGTTCGGGCGTCGGCACGGCGTCCGGATCGAGCGGAAGATCCTGCATGCGCTTTCCGTGCATGCGACCATTGAGCGTCTTCAGGCTCGCGATGGCGTTCGGCTGCGGCTCGATGAGGTCGATATGATTCATCTTCGGCAGACGGATTTCGAGCAGGTCTTCGACCTTCCACCAGGGCACCCGCCCCTTGATGATGGCGTCCGACTTCTCCTTCAACTGCCCGTTTGTCGCGCCGGATATCGCGTACCAGATCAGCGGAATGTCATAGCCCTGACCGTTGAACGTCACGATCTGGTTCGCCATCAGGATTTTACGAAGTCTGGCACGATCGAGGTCGGGGTGACGCGTGCTCATCTCAAAGCCGAGACGCGCTCCGTCGCGCAGCCGCTTGAAGCCGACATAGAAGAAGCCGCGATAGACCTCGATATCGGTGAATAGGACGTCCATAACCCTTCCCAAGCCTTCGGCAGGGACGGTGGGCTCAATGTGCGCCGACCTCGGCGCGACCTGCTCAGGGCAGTTGGCCCCTTCAGCACTGATCCAAGCACCACCGCCCCAGCGGAAGGCCCGATCTTTCGACCGGGCCGCCGAGGTCAGCTGAGCAGATCGTCGGCGTCGGACGAGGGCTTCTCGGCCGGCGAGTCATCGAAGCCATCATCGCCGCCGAATTCGTCGAAGGCCTCGTTGACGTCGATCTTCTTCCCGCCGCCGAAGGCCTCGCCGTCACGCCAGTACTGGACGCCCTCGATGCTGGCGTTGATCCGCTTGCCGTAATCGGGATCATCCTGCGCCCAGATGCGAAGAATGACGTTGACGTAGCAGCCGGAGTACGGGCGTCCGTCATCAGGCGCGAGATCGGGAAATCCGACCGTGCCGTCGTCGCGCTTCACCTTGTTGCGGTCGATGATCCGATACGGACGCTTCGGTGCGGAACCGTCGGCGCTGCCGTACGCCGTCCGAGACGCCGAGAGATAGAAGTGACCCTCGTAGCCGGCATACGACACTTCGTCGCCGTCCTGCAGGCACAGCTTGTCGCCCTTGATCTTGGGCGGGTCGGTCGGCCACTTCTGGTCCCGGGCCTCACGCATGGCGGCCCTGATCTTGTCGACCAGTGCCGTGTTCGACTTCGGGATGAGGAAGTTCGAACTCCAGCGGAACGGTATCTTGCCCTGGTGTTTGCCCTTGGGCCGGGGCTCGCCCCGTTCAGCCTCGAACAGGTTGTCGGCAAACGACAGCCTGACGTCAGTAAGTTTCACTTCCGGATTTTCCGCCATGACTCTCAGTCTCCTTGGGTTTCATTCATCTCATCAAATCGATCTTCAACCGACTTCAGAGCCGGCCGCTCGTCTTCCACTGGGACCAGGATGGGCTTGCCCTCGGCCTGGTCGATCAATGGCAACAGCTCATCCCAGACGCCCGGGTGAGCCGTCTTCCCGCGGCGAGACGCGAGATCCTTTTCCGCTTGCGCGGGCGATTTCACTTTTCGTGTGTAGGCTTGCTCATTGAGAGAATTTACGAGCAGCGTTTCGGCCGCCGTTTCATTGATCCAATGACGGTTGCCCTTCTGGCCGAGGACCAACTTGGACCCCGGATCGGGTAGCCCTGACGAAGCAGCGGCCATGGAATCTTCATGCAGCTTCGCGAGCCAGCGTTCGAACGCCTTCGCGTGCCTGACGATGTAGTATCGCCGCTCAGCCGTCAGTGTGTCGGGCCGAGGCAGCCTGGGTGTAGCTCCGAACGCGACGCCGTCGTCCAGATCGTCGAACTTTGAGTCGATCAGGGCGAGGTTGAACGCGTCATACGTTCCGCAGCCGCTCAGCGCACCCGGCTGCGGCGATCGATTTCGGGCCTCGCAGAACTGACAGCCCTCGGCGCTGGCGACCAGTGGTGCGTTGGGATCATCGATGCGCGCCCAGAGCACCTTCAGTTCCTCGCCGAACGCCAGCAGATCGTCATACGAGATGCGCCACGGGTTGTAGTAGCGATCCCCGCCGGCGCAACGCGGCTGTTCGATGTAGAGTTCAACCCACTCAGGGACGATCCCGCGCGGCTTCAGGATCGTATCGACGACGCCGAGCGCATAGGCTCGCAGTTGCTTGTTGCCCTTGGCGAGCACAGGAACACCGGCCCCGAACTTCCAGTCGAAGACTGCGACCGTACGCGTATCGTCACGCCACCAGGCCACATCGGACGTGCCAAACTGGCCCGGCATATAGGCGTCGAGGCTGACGCGCGTTTCGACGAAGAATTCGCCGGGCTGCTCGCGCAGCCAGTCGAGCGCAATCGCCATGCAGTCGACCAGTGTCTCGGTGACCTCGAACACATGCCCGTCGGCCGCCAGAGTCCGACCGACATAGTCACGCGGCTCCCAACCACACTCGAGACAGTCCGCCGCGATCTCATGCAACAGCGTGCCTTCGGCGGCAAAGACGGACGACCGACGCGGCAAATCCGCTGTCTCACGCACCGATCCGGGACAGATCGATACGCGAGACAGCGAGGACGGGCCGACGCGGGCGTGCTTGGCAGTCATCAGAACGTCGTCGGCCGCGCGATGCTGCGAATGAGCGACATGAAGCCCATCTGCAAATCGGTCTTGCCGATCGCGGCCCAACGCTTGTCCGTTGCGGAATCCGCCTCCAGTTTCGTAACGAAGGCGCCGACTTGCTCAGCGAGCGCCTTGCCTTCGTTCATCAGATCGATTTCGTCCTGCGTGAGATCGCGATAGCCGGCGATCTTCTTGTGCTGAGGCACGTCTGCCTCAACCCATTCGCTGACAAGGTCCAGAGCGTGCTCCCCGAACAAGCTATAATTACCAGAAGAGTACCAGCAAATGCTCGTACCCCCGACGAAGCCGGAGCTTAGGTGGCAGGAATGAATCTTGGAGACCTCGGCCTTGTGACCGGCGCGCGTCTTGTAGAAGCCTAGTTTGTCGATCTGCACGGCGATCTTCCTCTCGCGGCTTTCAGAAAGCCGGGCCGCCGAAGCAGCCCGGGTTCTGGCGACGATCAGCCGAGCAGATCGTCCTCGGCCGGCGCCGGCTTCAGGACATTGCCGGCCTCGATGAGCGCACGAACTTCCGCGACGACGGCCGACCGCTTGTCCGCAGGCACCTCGTCCCACTTCTTCGCGCCGTATTTGCCGAAGACCGCCGAGACCTTGGGCTTGCGAGCCGTGCGCTCGGCTTCGTCCTCGATCTGGAGATATTCGGCGCACACGCCGCGAAGCTTCTCGGCGCCGCCCTCGCCCGCGTATTCGTCGACGGGAGGCTTCGGATCGGCAGGCGGCGTCTCTTTATCCGCGGCGCCCTTGCGGCCGCCCGACTTCGGAGCGGCCGCAGTCGCGCCGGCCGCCTGCGCGGCCGCAAGCACCTTCTCACGACCCGCAGCGGCCTCCTTCAGGAGTTCGGTGTTGGCGACGATCGCTGCGGTGTTCTCCTTCAGGGCTGCCGTGTGCGCGGCAATGGTCTCTTCAAACGACATAGTCATCCTCGTGATTTGGTTCGGCGGCCCTACCGGGCGGTTCCGTACATTAATCTCCCTTTGAGAGAATTTTCAATAGATACGTCAAAAGATTCTCACAAAGATTGACTCTGAGAATCTTGCGAATATGGTCCAGACGACCGCAGCGAGGGAATCCCATGTCGAAATTGGTGCGAGCAAAACCTATGGGTCGGCCCCGCAAACCGACGAGCACCGGCAACGCGTGCTACGACTCGCAGCTCTACCAGTTCCTCGAGCGTCGACTGAAACAGTTCGCGTATCGAGGAAGCCTCAACGTCCGATCGTTGGCCGACGCGTGCGGAAAGTGTCCGCAATCGCTCTACCGCTACTTCAAGCGAGACCGGCTGACGGCCGACGCTGCCGGCCGCATCGTTAAAGCCTCCGGCGGCCGCATCGCCTCCAAGGACCTGCTGCCTTTCTTGATTCCTTAGTCAGGGAAAGTCGTCCGCCGTGGGCACGATTCCCGACAAGGTTGCGATGCTATCTGCTATCGCGCCGCTCGTAGGAGTCGGTGCGGCCGTGCATTGGTTGCGCAGTCGCGACAAAGCGCCGATCGAGGACGGATGGCAGGACGCGCCTTTCGCCGACATGCATCGTCTGGCCGAGTCGTATCGTCCCAACGCAAACGGCGGCGTGCGCCTCGGCGCACCGTCGCAAACGCCAGCCGGCTATCTGCACCTCTTCGACCTGGATATTCGCAAGCCGGAGCTTGCCGACGAGGCTCTGTCGGTGCTCCGGACGTTCTGGCCGGCGATAGACGCCCTGCCCTTCGTCATTTCGGGCTCGGGCGGCGAAGGCCGACACTTCTACTTCACTGCGGACAAACCGTTCCGCTCACGAAAATTGGCGAAGTCCGCCGGCTTCACGATGGTGTACGACCGTCGGAAAGAGCGCGACGTCAAGAAGTACGATTGGGAAATCGAGATTTTCGGCACGGGCAAACAGGCCGTGCTACCGCCGTCCATACATCCCGACTCAGGCCTTCCGTATAAGTGGGGCAGGCCTCTCCCCTTCGATCTGATGGAGATGGGAATAGGGCCGTCCATCCCTGTAGCCGTCATCGAGTCGTGGGGCATATCCGAAGGCCCGACCGCCGAAGAAGACGACTTCCTGACCGCGACGCGCGCACAGCCAATGGGCCTGAGCGAGACGGAAATCGCCGAAACGCTGCGCGATCTGCCGGCGGACTGGGTCCACGATCGCGACCAGTGGCGCGAAGTCGGTATGGCGCTTCACCACGAATACGAAGGTGGCCAAGCTGGCTTCGACCGCTGGACCGAATGGTCGAAGCAGTCGCCCGATAAATACGATGCGAAAGACCAGGCTGCGGTCTGGAAGTCGTTCAAGGGATCAAGTCGTCCCGTTCGGATGGCGACGCTGATCAAGGCCGCCGCCGTGAACCGCCTCGAAATGGCGCACGACGAAGACGGCTCGTCGCCGGTCAATGGCTACGATGACCTGAACGACCTGCTTGGTGATGTCGCCGATGACGACCTGCTTGGTGACACGCCGACCAGTTCGATCGCGCCGGGCGCGTCCGGTGTGTCGAACGTCGAGTGGCGCTCCAAACTGCAAATCAACGAAGACGGCGCGTTCAAGCCGTCCCTTCACAATATGGAACTGATCATCCGGAACGATCCTCGTTTCGCAGGCACGATGGCGTTCAACGAATTCACGCAGGACATCGTTCTTCGGACTCGTCCCGGCACACTCAGCCTGCGTAGGCCCGGTCCTAAAGGGACGCGGCAGCTCGAGGGCGATATCTGGCGATTACGCGACGAAGTGAACGGCGACCTCTGGTCGGACTCGCACGACAACGCAGTTAGGACTCTCATCGAGGCGCCCGTCCGCCAGGGCGGCTATTCGATCACGGTCTCGGACAGAAACCTCAAAAGCGCGATCGACCTTGCGGCCCACGCCACCCGCTTCCACCCTGTGCGAGATTACCTGCGCGGCCTGCGCTGGGACGGCCACCCACGGCTCGATACGCTGTTCGTGGACTTCCTCGGCGCCGAGGACAACGAGTATCACCGGGCTGTCGCGCGTCTGACGCTGCTCGGTGCCGTGACGCGCGTTTTCGAACCCGGCCACAAATTCGACTTCGTGCCGATTCTCGAAGGCGTGCAGGGCAAACGAAAATCGACCTTCATCAAGATCCTCTCCCGCCACTGGTTCGCCGAACTGGAAGGCGACTTCCATGACACGAAGGGCATGGTGGAGAAAATGCAGGGCTCGTGGATTTTGGAAATCCCCGAACTCCAGGGCTTCTCCAAAGCCGAGGTCCAGACGATCAAGGGCTTCATCTCCAGGACGGTCGACAAGGTCCGCCTCTCCTACGACAAGCGCGCTAGGCAGTTCTTCCGGCAATGCGTATTCATGGGGTCGACGAACGACTGGGAATACCTGCGCGACACGAGCGGCGGCCGGCGCTTCTGGCCCGTCGCCTGCACGGTCGTCGAAATCGACACTGCTCGGCTAGAACAGGTCATCGACCAGGTCTGGGCGGAAGCGGTCGCGACATACGATGCCATGCGCGCCGGTCAGTCGAACGGCATCCTCCCTCTCTATCTGACCGACTCCCGGGCGCAGGAAGTCGCTGCGTTCATTCAGGAATCCCGGCGCGTCGAAACCCCGGAAGAAGGTCTGGCCGGCGAAATCGGAGCCTGGCTGGATGCACCTGTCGTCAATCAACTTGGCTTTGATGAGTCCGATGACGACCCGCTTGCGCTTCCCGTCTATCGCAACGAGGTCTGCCTAATACAGATATGGCGGGAATTTCTGCGACGCGAAACCGCGCAATACGACTCCCGAACCCAGCAGCAGTTGAGCCGAGCCATGACCCGGATCGACGGGTGGTTAAAGTGCGGGCGCGGTTACACAGAGAAGTACGGCCGGCAGCGCATCTATAAACGCATCACACCGATATAGACGCACCCAACAACACCTTCGTCGCAGCCTCGACGTCGGCCTGACGCATCAAGCTTTCGCCAACGAGGAAAGCGGTGGCGCCGGATCTGGCGAGGCGCTGGATGTCGGCGTGGGTGTTGATGCCGCTTTCGGCGACCAGCATGC
>CAZBPO010000050.1:0-15026 GCA_964493795.1 uncultured Flavobacteriaceae bacterium | reverse complement strand
CCCTCGATCACCACCTCGCCGCCCTCGATCCGCGCCGAGGTTTCCACGCTCGCCAGATCGCCGCCGACATTGGGCTCGCTGAGGCCATAGGCGAACATGAGGTCGCCCTTCGCGAGCCGCGGCAGCAATTCGGCCCGCTGCGCGTCGCTGCCGCTCTCCACCAGGTTCATGCCGGCATAGCAGACGCCCATGATGTACGAGCAGGCGATGGCGCTTGAGCGCTTCGCCAGCTCTTCGATCACCGCCATGGTCGCCGAAATGTCCGGCCCCAGCCCGCCATAGGCCTCCGGCACGGTCAGGCCGAACACGCCCAGTTCCGCCAGCTTCGCGTGAACCTCGCGCGGCCAGTGATTGTCGCGGTCCCAGGCCCGCGCCTTCTCGCGGGGCATCTCGGCCGCCACGAACTTACCGACGCTCTCGCGCAGCTGCGTCACATAATCCGGCTCGTCGTAATTCACGCTCATGCCGCCCGCCTGAAAGTGAGATTCAGCCGCCCGCCCATCGGAATCGCCGGATGCGTCAGCGGCGACGTGCCGGGAACGATCTTCTTCACGCCGTGAAACAGCATCCGGCCCTGACCGTGCATCACCACCACATCGCCATGGGTCAGCGTGACATCACGCACCGGATCGCGTCGCTTCCCGCCGCCCAGCGCGAAGATCGCGTCATTGCCGAACGAGAAGCTGACGATCGGCCACGAGAAATCCTGCTCGTCGTGATCCTGATGCAGGTTCAGCTTCCCTTCTGCGGCGTAGAGATTGACGAGGCACGCATCCGGCTCGAACGGCGCGCCCGCCTCGGCGGCGACCGCCATCGCCAGAGCCTTCAGCCCCGGCGGGATCGCCGGCCAGGGCGCGCCGGTCTCCGGATGACGGTCGATATAGCGATACCCGCGTTCGTCGGAATGCCAGCCCAGCGCCCCGCAATTCGTCATCCGGTTGATGACATAAGCCCCGGTTTTCATCTTCAGCCTATAGGGCGGCGCAGCGTTGAAGACGCCCATCATCTCATCCAGCAACGCCGCATCGTCCGGTGGCGCGACACGCCCGCGCATCACCGCGAAGCCCGGCGGCAGGGCTGGCGCGGGATCGCCGAACAGATCGTGCTGCAAAGCGCCCACGCCTCAACGCCCCGTGAAGCTCGGCCGGCGTTTCTCCAGGAACGCCGCGACCGCTTCCTTGTGATCTTCCGTCTCGAACGTCGTCATCTCATAGGCGATCGAGGCGTCCAGGATCGTCGTCGCCAGCGCTTTAAGGCCAAGATTCACAGAGACTTTCGTGTAGCGGATGGCCTGCGTCGCGCCCGCCGCCAGCTTCTTCGCAAAGGCATCCGCCCGCGCGTCCAGTTCGCCCTCGGGCACGACATGGTTGACCAACCCCATCCGCCAGGCTGCCTCCGCCGGCACCGGATCGCCGGTCATCAGGAACTCCTTGGCCCGCGCATGTCCGATCAGATGCGGCCAGATCACCGCCCCGCCGTCGCCCGCCACGATCCCCACCTTCACATGCGGATCGATGAAGACCGCATTGTCGGCCGCGAAGATCACGTCGCAGAACAGCGCGATCGTCGCCCCCAGACCTACCGCCGGCCCGCGCACCTTGGCGATCAGCGGCTTCTCCAGATCCAGCATCGAGAAGATGATTTTCTTCCCTTCCAGCGCGCTGGGTTTGGCGATTTCCCCGGCGAGCGCCCGCTTGAACCACGTGATGTCGCCGCCCGCGCAGAAATCGCCGCCCTCACCGGTCAGGACCACCACATCGCTGCCGGCGTCGCGGTTCGCCTCGTAGAAAATCTCCGCCAGTTCCTCGTGCATCACCGGATCTACGGCGTTGCGCATACCGGGATTGGACAAGGTCAGCGTCAGGATGCGGCCGTCGCGCGAAACCTTGATCCGTCGCCAGCCGCGATCCTCGATAGGGGTATGCATGTCTCTCCCGCGCCTTGTATTTTGCGGCAGTTTGCGGGGCGGCGGCAAAGGACGCAACGCGATCTTGCGGCCTCGCCGTTTCCGGCGGAACGTCAGGCGAGAACGGGGGCCACCATGATCGCTTATGTCACCATCGGAACGAACGATCTCGCCCGCGCCGGCGCATTCTACGACGCGGTCCTCGGCGTGATGGGCGCCACCCGCATTTTCACGAACGACCGGATCATCGACTGGTCCAGCGGCGCGGGTCCATTCATCGCCGTCTGCAAACCCCATGACGGCCAGCCCGCCAGCGTCGGCAACGGCATGATGGTGTCTCTGGACGCCAGGGACGAGGCCGAAGTCGCGGCGGTCCATGCTGCGGCGCTCGCGGCGGGCGGCGTCGACGAAGGCGCGCCCGGATCGCGCGGCTCGTTTCACGCCGGCTATTTCCGCGATCTCGACGGCAACAAGCTGGCCGTCTTTCACCGGCCTCTCTGAAACGCCGGACAGGCGGCTGCCGCCCTGGCAGGTCGCCCGTCGTGGCGCGACCGACACGGCTTCGCCGTCTGCGGGCCACAGGCGCAGATGTGACCACGAGGGCGATTGCAGGCGGCCCGAGATTGGCCCTAAGATTATTTAGCTATCTAAATTATTGAGTCGTTCGCAAACCAGAACCGGCCGCCATCAGAGACGGCCGGCGTCGTTATTGGGGAAGAAATCATGAGCGTTTCGAGAAGGACTACCCATCTTTTCGCCTGCGCGTCGGCGCTGGCGATTCTGGCCGGGCCGGCGGTGGCCCAGAGCCCGGCATCCGCCGCGACGCCGGAGAATGAAGAAGAGGTGATCGTCACAGCCCAGCGCGTGCGCGAGAACCTGCAGAAGGTCCCGCTGGCCGTTTCCGCCTTCAACGCGACGCGGCTCGCCGACAACAACATCCAGACGCTCGCCGATCTCGCGCTGCGCGTCCCCGGCTTCTCGATGACCGTGGTGGACCCGATCCAGTCCAACTACGCGATCCGCGGCATCGGCAGCGCCCACGGCATCAGCCAGAACGCGGGCGGCGACCCTTCCGTCGTCGTCTTCGTCGACGGCGTCTATGCCGGACGCGGCGGCACGCCCGACATCGACGCACTGAACCTTGAACGCGTGGAAGTTCTGCGCGGCCCGCAGGGCACGCTGTTCGGCAAGAACGCCGTAGGCGGCCTGGTGCAGTTCGTCAGCAAACGGCCCGAAAACGATAAATGGGCGCGCATCGAGGGCACGATCGGCGACTACAACCTGCTCAGCTTCAAGGGCGTCGCCAACTACGCGTTCTCCGATACCGCCTATATGACGGCCGCATTGTCCAGCAAGTCGCGCGACGGTTACACGCTGAACGAAACGACCGGTAATCATGTCGACGACCTGCAGCTGACGACGGCGCAGTTCCAGTTCCGCTTCGTCCCGAACGAGAATCTCGACATCCTGCTCGGCATCGACATCACGCATCAGGACCAGTACGGCAACCCACGCGACAACATCTGCAACGCGGCCTTCGCGGGCGGCGTGCATTGCGTCGGGGTCAACCCGGATCCGCGCATCGTCAACTCGTATACCGACGGCAAGCTGAAGCGGGATCTGAGGACCTATCGGGCCGAGATCAATTGGGACACCTCGATCGGCACCCTGACCTCGCTGACCGCCTATCGCGAGAGCGACATCGAGACGGTGACGCCGTTCTTCTCGAACCCGATCAGCCCCACTTTCCCGCGCACACAGATCGAGTCGACCGAGATCGGCTTCGAAGACAACAGCCAGTTCAGCCAGGAATTGCGGCTCGCCTTCGGCGCCTTCGACGATCGTCTGACCGGGCAGGTCGGCGTCTATTACCTGTCCGAAAAGAACGACCGCGTGCAGGACCTGATCCAGGACTTCGGCACGGCGGCCATTTCCGGACGCGCGCGCTATCCCCAGCATGTCGACGCGACAAGCTTCGCCGTGTTCGGCCAGTTCAACTACGCCATCACCGAAACGCTGACCGCCACGGTCGGCGCGCGCATGACCTGGGAAGAAAAGGAAGGCCGGTTCGGCGGCTTCAAGCTCGATCCCGGTCCGGGCCGTCCCCCGCCGCTGGGCGCGGTGGATTACGACGTAAGGGCGAGCGAAGAATGGGAGGCCTTCACCCCCCGCTTCGCGCTGTCATGGCAGGCGGCCGACAACATCCTGATCTACGGCTCTGCAGCGCGCGGCTATAAGTCGGGCGGCTTCCAGGGCATCTCCGGCACCGCGGCGGGCGCCAGCACGCCCTATGATCCGGAATATGCTTGGGGCTACGAGCTCGGCGCGAAGACCGCGTGGTGGGACAACAAGCTGCAATTGAACCTCTCGCTCTTCCGTACCGAGTACGAGGACCTGCAGGTCTCGACGCTGGTGCCGCTCTGCTGCGTGGTCGTCAGCAACGCTGCGACGGCGCGCATCCAGGGCGCCGAGCTTGAGTTCATCATGCGGCCCGCCGAAGGTCTCCAGATCGACGGCTCCTACGCCTATCTCGACGCGGTCTTCACCGACTACGTCGTGGGCGCGACGAACAACACCGGCAAGACCGTACCGCGCTCGCCGCGCAACAAGTTCAATATCGGCGTGCAATACGCGTTCGATATCGGCGAGTGGCGGGCCAAGGCGCGGGTCGATTACGCGGTCCAGTCGAAGATGTATTTCGACGCCTCGAACATCCCCAACCAGACGCAGCCCGGCTTCGACAATTTCGACGCCCGCTTCACCCTCACCGCACCGGATGGCGACTGGAGCGTTTCGCTGTGGGGCAAGAATCTGGGCGACGAACTGGTCCGCACCTATGCGACCAACTATCCGCTGCATCAGCAGCTTCTGGTCCCCTATATGCCGCCGCGCACCTATGGCCTGACGCTCAGCTTCGAGCTTTAGGACAAGCCGCTGCGCCAAAAGACAAAGGGCCGGGGATACCCCCGGCCCTTTTCCCTTGCGCTAGCCTCGGCGGCTACTCAGCGGCCAGCAGAGTCGCGCCGAAACCGCCCGCGCCGTTGATCTTCTGCAGATACTCGATGCCCTTTTCGGCGATGTCGTCGCCGATCATCCGGTCGCTTTCGGTGTGCAGCTCGGCCATATCGACGAACGCCGCATAGACGTGGCGCGTGCGGTCGGTGATGATGCCGGCCTTCAGCAGCGTCTTGATGAGCACGCGGAAGATCGAGGTCGAATCTTTCAGGCGCTCGCGGATCTTGGGCGTCGTAAAGGCTTCCGCCACAGCACCCTGCACCCACTGCCAGTCGAGCCCGAACTCGGCGTAGATCGACTTCTTCTGCTCCGGGCTGCCCAGGTTGAACAGCAGGCCCTGGAACACCTCGGCCGCCCAGTCCTCGATCAGGTTGCGCTCGGTATCGGACAGATGCGGGATCGTGCGGTCGGCCCAGATTTTTCCGAATTTGTGGTGGAAGGCCTCGTCGGTCATCACCAGCTGCATCAGCTTCACCATCAGCGGATCGCGGCCATAGGTGTAGAAGGTCGCGAAGGCGCCCATGGCGAGGCCTTCGACCAGCATCTGCATGCCGACCAGCTTCTTCCACACGAAGGGCGAGTTCACCATCTCGGTCAGCAGATTGCCCAGCGCCGGGCCGACAGGCAGCGGTTTGCCCCAGCGGGCCTGCACATATTTCGTGAAGCCGGTGACATGGCGGGCTTCCTCGCGCGTCTGGTTGGCGGCGTATTCCTGAGCGCCGGGGTCCTTCAGCACGTGGCACAGCGAGGCGGAAAGCGACAACGCGCCCTGCTCGCCATGCAGGATCGACGACAGCGACCAGCGCACGCTCTCGTTCACCAGGCGCACCTTCTGCTTTTCGGTCAGCTTGTCGGCGACCGCCGTCTGCAGGTCCATGTTGAGATGCGGCGGCATCAGATACTCGTTCTCAAGATCGAACGGCGCCGAGAAGTCGATATACTTCACATCCAGCGGATCCCAGAAATGGTCATGGGTCGCCGAGATGATCTTGTCGAACGCGGTCGACCGCCGGCCATAACGCTCGATATCCATCATCGCCGGAAAATCCGACGGGTCGGCGGCGTCATACGCCGGGTCTTTGGTGATGTTGGTCAGGCCGTCGGTCATCGTCGCTCCCTCTTGCTCGTTATTCCGCAGCCAGCAATTGCGGGCCCAGCAGGCTTTTGCCGCCGTTCAGCTTGATGAGCTGGCGGATGCCCTCCTCGGCGATATCGTCGCCGATCATCCGGTCGCTCTCGTTGTGAAGTTCCGCCATGTCGAGGAAAGCGGCGTAGTTTCCGCGCGTCCGATCGGTGATGATCCCCGCCTTCAGCAGGGTCTTCACCAGCACCCGGAAGATATTGGAGGCATCCTGCATCTCGCGGCGCATGGCGTCGTCGGTCAGCGCTTCCATGAAGGCCTGCTGGCACCAGGCGGGGTCGAGACCCAGCTCCTGGTAGATCCAGCTCTTCTGGTCGGGGCTGGCGAGATTGTAGATCAGGACGTTGAAGACGTCCCACGCCCAGTCCTCGATCTGCTCGTGCTCGCCCTTGGAAAGATGCGGGATCGTGCGATCGGCCCAGATCTTTCCGAATTTGTGGTGGAACGCCTCGTCGGTCATCACCAGCTGCATCAGCTTCACCAGAAGCGGATCGCGGCCGTCCTTGTACATCATCGCGAAAGCGCCCATGGCCAGGCCTTCCACCAGCATCTGCATGCCGACGATCTTCTTCCAGACCAGCGGCGACAGCACCAGTTCGGTCAGCAAGCCGCCAAGCGCCGGCCCGACCGGGCGCGGCTTGCCCCAGCGCGCCTTCACATACGCGCCGAACGCCGTCACATGGCGGGCTTCTTCACGGGTCTGATTGGCGGCGTATTCCTGCGCGCCGGGATCGCGCAGGATGTGGCAAAGCGAGGCCGACAGGGCCAGCGCGCCCTGTTCGCCGTGCAGGATCGACGACAACGACCAGTGCGTGTTCATGTTCACGAGCCGCACCTTGCCGCGCTCGTCCAGCTTGTCGGCGATCGCCGTCTTCATGTCGGGCGACGACATCGGATCGACCAGATAGTCCTTGTCGAGATCCCAGGGGGTGGAGAAGTCGATGTACTTCTTGTCCAGCGGGTCCCAGAAATGGTCGTGGGTCGCCGAGATGATCTTGTCGAAGGCGGTCGAACGCGCGCCATAGCGATCGACATCCATCATAGCCGGGAAGTCGTTCGGATCGACGGCGTTATAGGCCGGATCCTTGGTGATATTGCTCATCTGCCTCTCCCAAGCCTGCTTCACCGCTGAACTGCGACGAATGATTATTTCGTTCAGTGTGCCAGCAGCTATCCGGTTCGGCAAGGATGTATGACGCTATCGTCATTTTCGTGACGATGAGTCACGAATGCGGAGTATCACCCCGCAAAACGCCGAAGGCCCGCGAGAGCGGGCCTTCGATCACGTTTATGAGGAAAGCGCTTCAGCCCTGCGGCTTCGCAGCCAGCGGCTTTTCACGCAGGCCCGATTCACCCAGCAGCAGAAGCTGGCCATGGCCCGGCACGACGGCCGCGATGCCTTTGCGATCGACCTGGCTAAGCTCGGTGTCCCAGGTCGTTCCGCCGTCGGTGGAACGCAGAACCGCGCCACCGATCCCGACCAGAATGATCGTGCCGTCATCGAGCTGGACGCCCGACGAGAGAGACTCCGGCGTCGTCTCGACCGCGAGCTGCTCCCATGTCGTTCCCTTGTCCCGGGACCGCCACACATTGCCGCGCATGCCGACCACCAGAACCGATCCGTCCTTGAGCGCAAGGCCGCCCCAGAACGAGCCTTCATACTCGGTCTGGACGATGTCCCAGGTCGTTCCGCCATCGAGCGAACGATAGATCTGCCCCAGCTCGCTCGGAACGAAGACCGTATCGTCCGGCCCGGCGAACGCCGCGTTGAGGTGGAAATCGTCGGCGGCCGACCTGACGAGCCGCTTGGGCTTCCACGTCTTGCCGCCGTCCGTCGTCTCCACGGCGTAATTGAAGCCGCCGACGGCGATCCCGTGCGTGGGCGAGGTGAAGATAAGGCCGAGGAACGGGATGTCGGGCTCGACTTCGCTGCCCGTCACGTCGCCATCGACGAAGCCGTCCTGGGACGTCGATGCGCCCGGAGCGTCCAACGACGCCGTATCTTCCGGAGCCGCGTCATCGATCGGCTCTTCGCCGTCGGGCGCAAGCCCGGGGTCCTCGACGGGAGCCGGTTCTTCGGCGCGGCCGCGCGCCTCGAGCGGAATGCCCGCCGCCGCTGAAATCTCGCGCGAATACTGAAGCGTCCAGGTTTCGCCGGCGTCAGCAGTCACGAGGATCGTCTTGTCATGGCCGGCCGCCCAGCCATGCGTATCGTCAATGAAGGCGACGGAGGTCAGCGTCGACTGCGACGGCACCTGCTTTGCCTGGCGCCACGTCTTGCCGTCATCATCGGAAAGGGCGACGTGACCGAACTCGCCGACCGCGACGATCCGCTTGCCGGCATGCGACGCGGCCAGCAGAAGCCCGTCGAGAATAAGCTCGGTCGGCGTCGAGTCGCCGGCCGCGAAGCTGGGATTGGCGACGGGCGCATACGCGTCATCAGATGCAGCCGCAGGCGACGCGCAGAGCAAAAGTGCCAGCGTCAGCTTGCCGAGAGTCGCGCCATTTTTGAGACGAAAGGTCATCGTCGTCGGTCCGGGTGAATTGTCGATCATGTCGTATCAGAAAGCGTGGCCCGACCCTTGTCAAAGGGTCGGGCCACGATAGAGACGTCGTCGATCAGCGCGTGCCGAGACGGCGGATCGCGTCCGGCGAGTAGCGCGCTTCATTGAGCTCGTTCGCCGAGTAGTTCACCGGGGGCTCTTCGTTACGCAGCGAGCCCGCGAGATAGCGGCCATCCTGAAGGTCATAGACCATCTCGCCCGCCAGACCGCACAGAGGTACGTGGTAGTAAGCGATCTGCGGCTCCTCCTGGACGCGCCACAGCTCGCCGCGGCCGTCGTAGAGCTCCGCCGAGAGCAGCGAATAGTTGTCCTCGTCGAAGTGCTTCACACGACGCGAATAGACATGCCGCGTACCGGGACGCAGCGTCGCCTGAACGGTCCAGACACGATGCAGCTCATAACGCATCAGGTCCTGGTTGATCGCGCCGTTCAGCACCAGCTCGGCATAAGACGCATTCGTCATCTTGTAGTTGTTGTAGGCGACGAATTTTTCCGACTTGCCCGTCAGCGTCCAGTTGTAGCGGTCGGGCGCGCCGTTATAGCCGTCGAACGCGTCCGAGGTCGAAAGACCGTCGGTGTTGGTGCCGGGGTTGTCGTAGCTGATGTCCGGCGCGCGGCGCACGCGGCGCGTGCCGGGGTTGTACTGCCAAGCCTTGCGCGGCTCGACCGCCGCGTTCAGCGATTCGTGCACCAGCACCACGTTGCCGGCGAGGCGCGCGGGCGCGATGGTGTTGGCGATATAGTAGAGCGAGATGTTGTTCAGATCCTCGGCGCGGGCCTTGGACGGGTCCGACCAACGCAGGATGGCTTCGTCCTGGAAGGTGATCTTGCCGCTCAGCGGATCACCCGACGTCTGCACCGGGAACGCGGCGAACTGACGGGTCAGCTTGAAGCTGCGATAGCGCAGCGTGTGGTTCCATACAGCCTCAAGGCCGTTGGAGAGGATCGGGAACGGCGCACCCATGATGGCACCGGAGACGCCGTTGCCGTCGAGCTGGCCGTCACGCGTCTTCAGCAATTCGCCGATCGTCGCGTTCTTTTTGTTCGCGTCATAGACGAACTGCGGATAGCCGCACGAACGACGCGACTGATAGACCGGCATCTTGTAACCGGACTTCTTGGCCAGCAGCGCCTTGTAGCCATCGGTCAGCTTGTCGCCATAGCTGCCCGCATTGCCGGCAGTGATGGTGAAGAGGGGCTGGTCGCTCGCGAACGGGTCGGGATAGCCCTTCGCGTTCGGGTTGTACGAAACGCCCGAGGGGGGCGCCGTCAGCCCGCCGTCCCAGGCGGGAATCGAGCCGTCTGCATTGCCGGCCTTTTCCGCGCCGAAGGGCGTCAGGTCCTGGCCGAGACGCGCCGCGACTTCGGCGGGCACCTTGGCCACCGCCACGCCGGCAAGCGCTGCGGCGCACGCGGAGGCGAGCAGAATGGTGGTCTTACGCATATTCAGTGTTTCCTCCTGAGAGACTTGTCGTGCAACGCGGTTGCGGATGTGTCCCCCGCATTCCGGAATTTCGTGACGGGCGGCCCTCATTGTTGCCTGAGGACCGCCCCTCGATTGTGTTTTCTCGGCTCTCCTTGGCCAGACGTCCTTAGAACGAGTACGAGAAGGTGAGCGAGCCGAAGTCCTGGTCGGTGGCTTTGTTGCGGATGCCGCCGCCGAAGAAGTTCGTATAGCTAGCACCGATACGCCAGGCGTTGTCCAGCGTGGCATTCACAGAGAGGTTCACCGACATGCGGTCCTCCATGTAGTTGCCATACGGGGCCGGCGTCGCGCCCATCACGTCGTGGCTGAACGCGATCGACGGGCTGACAAGCCAGCCGGAGCCGAAGGCGTTGTTGTAGTCGAGACGGAACAGCAGCACGTAGCCGAACGAGAAGTCGGTCGGGCGGCACGCCGACGAGGGCTTGAAGTCGAGGCCCAGAAGGCCGCCCAGCGGCAGGTCCGAACCCTGACAGCCCAGGTTCTGGTACTGCAGCGTGTCGCGCGCGATCGCCGTCGCAGTGCCGTCGTCGAGCGTGAGATAGGTGTTCTCGACGCCCGGCACGTAAACCGCGCCGATTTCCGTCACCAGGATGCCGAGATCGGCGCCCAGGAACGAGACGATCGGGTCCGACGTCGTGAACGTGGCGGTGGTGCCGATATTGAACGTCCACATCTCGTTCTCGATGATCGAGTGCGTGCGATAACGCTGCCCGCCGCTGAGGTGACCACCTCCAAGGCCGGCCAGACAGGCCGTCACCGTGCCGACATTCAGCTGCTCGAAGCCGAAGAAGCCCAGATCGCCCGCCGAGACGGGGAACGAACAGGCCGCAGCGGCCGCTTCGACCGTCTGGGCGTCCGTATCGGTCTGGAACGGCGTCTTGGGGCGATAGGCGATTTCACCCTGGACGCCCCAGCCGCCGATCGTCGTGTTGAACGAGAAACCGAACAGCTGGATGTCTTCCGGATAGAGGATGTCGAGACGGCTGTCGTACTGGATGTTCAGCATCTCGGAGCCGTTCACCAGCATCGGCACGCCGTTGACCATCTTCGACTGGGCCAGCGCCAGGGCGCAGTTGATCTGCATGGCGTTGGCGAAGTTGTCGATGCTGCCGCTGGAGTTCGCGACGCCGACGGTGCTGCCGGCGATCGACGTCGCCTGAGCGCCCGCCGCAGCCAGAACGGTCGGGTCGTTCGCCGGCAGGCCGAAGAACGGGCTGCCCGGGGTGCCGACCAGCGTCGACGCGATGGTCGGCGTGATCGAGGCGGCGTAAATCCCCCGCGTAATCGCGATATTGGTCGGGTTGATCAGGTTGTTCGGGTCCGCGATGTTCTGCTCACGCAGCGCCGCGAAGCGCGGGTCGATGAACTGGAACGGATCAGGCGAGCTGACCGGCGCACCGAACGCACCCGGCTGGACGCAACCCAGAGCCGGCGCCAGACGCGAGGCGAGCGCGCTCAGCGCGCCGCCCGAGGCCAGCTGCTCCGGCGTGATGTTGGCGTTGAAGCTGGTCGTCGAAATACCAAGCGACGGCGCGCCGCTCGTGATCGACAGGAACGGCAG
This sequence comes from uncultured Flavobacteriaceae bacterium, assembly GCA_964493795.1. Lineage (GTDB taxonomy): Bacteria > Pseudomonadota > Alphaproteobacteria > Micropepsales > Micropepsaceae > JADZAI01. Next base: position 3,353 of record CAZBPO010000050.1, on the reverse strand, counting down.
ACGGCTGGCGTAGTTGACGTAGTAAACCGAGAACTCGGTCGCACCCAGTTCTTCGGCATACCAGCGCAGCGCAAGGCCCCACTGGCCGTCATTCGACGGATTGATGTCCGTGCCGCGGCGCACGACGTCCATATCGCCGCGCAGATTGCGGCTGAGCTCGGTGAACCCGAGCTGGTTCGGCGTCATGTAGTCAATCGCCGAGCCGGCGAAGCAGGTCGGCGCGGGCAGCAGCCCGATGCCCACACCGCCCGAGACGCCGCCGGTGTTGATGCCGGACGCACCATCACCCGAACCGTCGCTGTAGATGCCCGACACGAGATCGGAGTTACCCAGACAGTTGCGGCGCGTGCCGCTGAACAGCGAGCCCGAGGTGTAGCTGACGCCGTCAAGGTTGCCGCGGCCGTTGGTGTTGAAGTGTGACACGATATCCGCGCCCGAGAACGGCGAGCCCGCCGGGTCGAGCTTATAGGGCTCGAACTTGAACTGGTAGAACGCCTCCAGCGAGAGGTTCGACGGCAGGCCGAGCGACACATAGGCCAGCGGAACCGGCAGCAGGCCTTCCTTGATTTCCGCGCCAGGGCGACGGAAGGCGGAGACGTCGATCGGGTTCACCACGTTGATGCCGTTCAGCATGAACGTGCCTTCGCCCCAGCTCACCACCTGCTTGCCGACGCGCACGTTCAGCGGCAGATCGCCGAGGTTGAAGTTGCCCGACAGATAGAGGTCGAGGAGCTGGACCGACGAACCGATCCGGTCGAGGGCGCGGTCCGAAAGACCCGAGCGGCCCACATCTTCCGACATGATGTTGTCGTAGAAATAGTAGAAGCGCGAGAACACGGTGAAGTTCTCGTACTGCACCATGAAGTCGTGATTGACCTTGGCGCTCGCGCCGATCCAGTCGCCGTGGTCGAAGTTCAGGCGGCCGTCGTCGGTGTTGATCGAGCCGTCGAAATTGTTCGGGTTGTTGGTGACCGTCACACCGGCGCCCAGCGGCTGGCCCAGCAGGTTGGTGGCGGCCTGGGTGCCGAACGGCCCACCGGCGTTCGACAGGACCACGCCCGACGAACGCGGATCGAGATTGCCGCCATTGCCTTCCGGCAGGAAGCGGTTGTCGCGGTCGGCCAGGCGGACCGAGCCGCCGAGCGAAATGGTCGTGTCGAATGTGATCTTGACGCTGCCGACGGTGTATTCCAGCGCGGCGGCGGTGCCGGCCAGCGCGATCAGGCTGGCGCCGGCTGCGGTCGCCATGAGACCCGCCCGAAAGCGATTGGTCGTGGTCATGCGGTTTCCCCCTGGGGTCGTTATTGTGACGTCGAATGTCTTGACGCGCGCACAGATCGGTCGAGGGGGCTTTGCAGGCTGTTTTCGTCCGCCGCGCCCGTATTCGGGCTTGTCGTGCGGTCAAAGACGCCCCCCGGCGTCTGATTTGCAGTCCGTTGACCAGACGATACGGCTTTCCCACATGTGTCAAGCGGACCGGCCGCTTGTGAGCGCCCTAAGTGATTCCAATCAAACGCTCTTTCGGCATTATTGCATTTGAGCAACGTTCGCAGGCGCAGCATCGCGCATGGATCGGACCCGCTGGCCCCCGCGCAGCCATTGCGTGTTAAACTTCCGGCAAGACATGACCGCACCACCCGCGACCACCCGCCACGACCACAATCACTGCCGCACCGCCGCGCGTGAAGCGGCCGAGCGGCTGACCGAAGCGCGCGGCCAGCGCCTGACGGCCACGCGTGCCCGCGTGCTGGAGATCGTCGCCGAAAGCCATCGGCCGATCGGGGCCTATGACATTCTACAGCGCCTGTCCGCCGAGCGGGGCCGCGCGGCGCCGCCGACCGTCTATCGGGCGCTCGCCTTCCTGGTTGAGCAGGGCCTCGCCCACCGCATCGATTCCCTGAATGCGTTCGTGGCTTGTTTCGAACCCGAAAGAATGCACGACGCGGGCTTTCTCATCTGCGACACGTGCAAATCGGTCGAGGAGATCGCCGATCCGGCGGTCGGCGAAGCGGTGCGCCGTTCGGTGGGCGCGCGCGGCTTCACGCCCCGTCGCACGGTCGTGGAGATCAGCGGCACATGCGCAGCGTGCGCCGGCAAGCCGGGCTGAGCGCCGGCCGCAGGCCGGAATGATATCGGGAAAGATGGTGCCGCCTGCGTGACTCGAACACGCGACCCCCGCATTACGAATGCGATGCTCTACCGGCTGAGCTAAGGCGGCCCGTCAAGGGTGGCGCGATGTGCCATAAACCGCGCCGCCGCGCAACGCGCGATCAACGGGGCGTGAGCCGATCGAGGAATTTCGCGACGTCTGCCGCGCTTTGGTCGGGCGTTTCTTCCATCGGGATGTGGCCGATGCCCGGATAGACGACGAGTTCCGCCCCCGCGACGGCGACTTTCCAGCGCTCGGCCGCGTCGGCCGGGATCAGCGTATCCTCAGAGCCCCACAGAATGAGGGTCGGGATCGCGATTTCACCGGCCCTGGCCTCCAAAGTCGTGTCGGGGTCCAGCTGGAACCGGCTGAGCGTGGCCTGCCGCGTGCCTTCCATGCGGTTCAGCAGGGCATAACGCTCGATCATCGCCTCGGTGACCAGCGCATCGTCGGCAAAGGCCTGTTTCAGCGTCGCGGCGTAGATCAGGCGCGAACCGAGATAGGGCAGCGCCTGCTGCACCACCGGCATCCGCGCCAGACGGAAGCCGATGCCCGGATCGCGCGGCCGCGCCGAAGGCTGCCCCGACGCATCGACGAGGATCAGGGCGGCGGCAACCCCCGGATTTTCGACCACGAAGCGCGCCGCGACGCCCCCGCCCATCGAATTGCCGCCGATCGCGAAATCCTTCAGCTCCAGCGCCGCCACGAATTCCAGGACGAAGGCGGCCATGCCGCTCTGTGAATAATCGCCGCCCGGCACAGCGCCCGTCAGGCCGTGCCCGGGCAGATCGACCGCAATGACGCGGTACGGGCCGGCAAGCCTGGCGGTCCACGGCTCCCATGTATGCAGCGAGGCGTTCGAGCCATGCAGCAACAGCAGGACCGGCGCGTCCTCCGGCCCGGCAGCGCGGTAATGCGCCATAGCCCCGGAGATCAGCTGGACGAAGCGCGCAGACGGGCCGCCATAGCGGGCCTCAGCTTCGCCGCGCGGCACATCGCCCTGATAGAGCATGAGGCCGGCGGCCGCGATCAGCACCGCCAGCACAGCAAGGACGCGGCCGATCCATTTCAGCATTGAAGGCCCCTCAGTCCGGCCGTGGCGCGGCGATCCCGGCGTCACCCGGCGGCGGCGTCAGGCGATAGAGCAGCGTCGCGGCATCGCCGGCAAGGGCCGGTGTCGCCGGGTGCGAGGGATCGCGCCAGG
>CAZBPO010000049.1:0-15058 GCA_964493795.1 uncultured Flavobacteriaceae bacterium | reverse complement strand
CATGGGCCATCGCAGCCATAGCCCTCGCCATCATGGCTCTGGTCGCCGCATATCATTCAATTTGGACATGCTTCGAATGACCGTCCGACTTCTCTCCATCAGCAAGCCGGTCGTTCCGGACGTTCCGAACACGTCCGCGATGCTCGCATACTGCGCCCGGGTTTCGTCCACGGCGAACCAGCACAAACACGAAAGCGGCCCACGCTTGTTACGTTCGCTTGTGCGGCGCAAAGAGTGGAGCCCGTTTGAGATGGTTTCGATGACTGTAGAGATCCACACGACGCGTGACATCGCCCGTCAGATTCTCCGTCACAGGTCGTTCTCATTTCAGGAGTTCAGTCAGCGATATTCGGAAGTCGTCGAGATCGCCCTGCCCCGCGAAGCCCGGATGCAGGATCATAAGGATCGCCAGAACTCGATCGAGACGGACGACCCCGATATTTCGGACTTCTGGCAATCTGCTCAGGAACACCTCGGAAGGATAGCGCTCGACGTGTATCAGTCCGCGCTCAAGTTCGACATCGCGAAGGAAGTCGCGCGTGCGGTCCTCCCCGAAGGGCTGACCCCGTCGTCCCTGTATATGGCCGGCACGCTCCGCTCCTGGCTCCACTATTGCCAGCTCCGGTGCGACAGGAAGACCCAGAAGGAACACCGCCTGATCGCGACCGACATTCTCACGATTATCCAGCAACAATTTCCCGAACTCGATGGGGTGCTCGGAACGGAGTTCTTCGATGGCTAGTCCGATCGTCCTTACGAACGACCAGGTGACGCTGATGCGCTACCTGGCGGAGAAGCCCGGAGCCGACCTGGTCAACGCATGCCTCACGACCGGCGCGTCCTATGTCGAGATGCTGGGACTGCGCAGCAGCGGCATCATCGAGACAACGACGATCGACGCCGACGGCCAGAAGTCCGTGACGGCGGCACTCACGGCCAGGGGCAAAGCGACGCTGCTCTATCTGCCGGTTCATCGAGGATGACGTCGTTGCGACCCGTTCGGCGATTGAGCCTTCCTGCGTTCAAACGCCGCGCCGCGAACACCTGTGCCCAGGCCAGGCCCGATTTGCGCTGGCTCCCCCTCTCGTCCCTGGTGATCGACGACACGTATCAGCGGGCCTTGTCGAACCGCAGTGTCCGGTTGATCAGTCAGATCGTGAGCGATTGGAACTGGTATCACGTCAAGGCCCTGTCCGTACTGCAAAGCGGCGACAGATACGAAATCGTCGACGGTCAGCACACCGCGATCGCCGCCGCGACACATGGCGGGATAGCTGACCTGCCCTGCCTGGTCCTGCCGCGCACGACGACCGCGGAAGCCGCTTCTGCCTTCGTAGGCATCAACACGCATCGCGTGGCGCTGACCGCCGCCAATCTGTTTCGGGCCAGCCTCGCATCCGGCGACGATCTGACGCTCGCCGTCGTCGATGCAGCGCGCGCAGCTCGGGCGACCCTTCTCACCATTCCCCCGTCCGACGGTCGCTTCGCGCCCGGCAGCGTCATTGCTGTCGGGGCGCTCAAGCAGATCGCGACGAAGAAGGGGCGCGCGGGGCTCGCCCGCGTCCTCCAGATCGGGGTGGACGCCAGACTGGCGCCGATAACGGCTCCGGCGATGAAGGCGATCGCGCTGCTGCTGTGGTCGGCGAAATACAAGACCGGGTGCGACGACGGCGATATCGCCACGGTCTTGCGAGCCGAATCCTGGCCCGAACTCGAGGCACAGGCACGGCTTCGGGCCGCCGGCAATGGTGTCAGACGGATCGATGCCCTGGCGAGCATGCTCAAAGAGAAGGTCGGGGCGCTATGAACTGGGAAGCCCGTTGCCGCGCTTTGGAAAGCGAAAACGACCTGCTGACCGAGCGCATCGCAGCCCTGGAATCAGAGCTTCGCGGCGAACGCAAATTCCGGGCGCCGCTGGTCATGGGACTCACGCACCACGAGGCCGGTGTTCTGCGCGTGCTCTACGAACGCAAGATCGCGACGAAACGCGCAATTATGGATGACCTTTACAGCGACCGCCCCAACGATATTCCCGAGCCGAAAATCGTCGATGTCTTCGTTTGCAAGCTCCGCAGGAAACTGCGGAAGTTCGACGTACCGATCACGACGGTATGGGGCGAAGGCTACACCTTGACCGACGACGCCCGGCGAAAGATCGACGGCTACGCATAACCCGCAACTATCACATTGCGAGAACATGGTTGACAGTGCCGATATTTCTCTCATTGTGTGAATCTCGAATGACAGGGCGCGGCCATGATCCTTTTTCCGAAAATCCTCATAGCGCTGCTGCTCGTCGCGTCGCTCGCCTACGCCATCAAGCATCACCGGAAGCGCAGGCCGCCCTGGAACGCGTGGCTTGAGGGCGCAGGAATTTCGCTAACAGCCCTTCTGCTCTGGTGGGGGGATTTCTGGACACTATGACCGCAGGCATCGGACACAATTCCATGAGCAAGACGAACTTCGCCAAGGACCAGCTCAAATCGATCGTCGAACGCATCGAGCGACTTGAGGAGGAAAAGGCGGGTCTGGCCGCCGATATCAAGGAAATCTATGCCGAGGCGAAGGGCAACGGTTTCGACACCAAGATCATCCGGAAAACTATTCGCGTCCGCAAACAGGACGCAGCCGAGCGGGCTACCGAGGAAGAAATGCTCGATCTCTATCTCTCCGCGCTCGGATCGGTCGCGTGACGATGAAGCTCGAGGACTTTCTTCGTCAACGGCTGACGGTCGACGGACATCCGCAAATTCGGCTGGTGAAGACGCGCGATGGTTACTGGCAGGCGTCGATGCAGCGGCCGGCGCGCGACGGCAACGCGTACACATGCGAGACGCACGAAGACCCGGTTGACGCGCTCTGGAACGTCGTGTCGCCGATCAAGCGTCCGTCGAAGATCGCCGGTCCTACGTGGTCGCATCACAAAGATGGTTTCGATCAGACAGACCCTCTCGCGGAGACGAGCGCTCCGACACGCCAGATCGATCTGATGCATGACCTGAAGGACCTTCTGGGATGAGCGCGAGCGAAGCCGAAATCGAAATGCTAGATCGGGCCGGCAAGGACCTCGCCACGGGTAATCTCGCCGATTTCGCGCGTCGGTTCATCGCGGCGCACGGTCGCGGCGCCGAAGCGCGAAGCCTCGCGAGCGACATCGTTGATGCTGAATTCGACGCGTGGGACGAACGCGGCCGGGCGCAGGTGGCCCGTCTGCGTCCGAAGTTCGGCGCCGTACCAAAGCCGGGCGCGCCGCTGCCATTGTCGGCCGATCTCGACGATCTGCTCGGATGACCGCGAAAATCACCCTTCATGAAGGCGACAACCGGATCGCCCTGCGCCGCCTGATCGACCAGGGCGTTCGTGTCCATAGCGTCGCGACCGACGCGCCTTATGGTCTCGTCAGCGTCACGAAGCGGTTCGGCGGCGAAGACGCGGCTCCGGCGAAGTTTGGGACCGACGGCGCATTCTCCCGCGCGTCAGCCGGCTTCATGGGCTCGAAATGGGACGGCACGGGCATTGAACGCGACCCCGCATTCTGGCGGCTGATCTACGACATTCTATTGCCTGGCGGCTACGTCGCCGCGTTCAGCAGCGCGCGGACAGGCCACTGGCAGGCCTGCGCGATGGAAACGGCCGGGTTCGTGATGCACCCGTTCAAGGGGTGGATATTCGGTTCAGGCTTTCCGAAGGACTACGATCTCGAAAGGGCGATCGCGGTCGAACGCTGCTCGCTCCCGGGACGGCACTACAAAACCTCGCTGCCCGAAGAGGGAAAGAGACGTAAGGACGACCACATTTGCCCGTCCTGCAACGAAAGCGAGGCTTGGGCAGGCTGGTCCTATGGCACTCAGAGCTGCAAGCCGGCGCTCGAGCCCATCTACATCGCGCAGAAGCCGTTCTCCGAACGCAACGGCGCCCGGAACGTACTTGCTCACGGCGTCGGGGGCTTGAACATCGATGCATGCCGGGTTCATGCCGACGACGCTCAGGGAGGTGCTTATACGATCAAGCGCCTTCTGCCTGACGCAGACATCAACAAGACCGGCTCCTGGAAATCCGAGCGAGAGTTCGTAGGTTACCAGAAGCCCGGTCGACATCCGGCTAATCTGTTGCATGACGGTAGCGACGAGGTTCTAGCCCTGTTTCCGAGCAGTCCGGGGCAGATCGCGGCTGTCGGGCCGGCGAACGGTAAGAAGTCCGCGGTCAATGTCTATGGCGATTATGGGCCGAGAACGCAGTTTGAGCCTCGAAACGATTCAGGATCGGCCGCGCGTTTCTTCAATTGCTTTCCGCCGGAAGGCGGCCCGGTTTTTTACCAGGGCAAAGCGTCGAAGGCGGATCGCGCCGGTTCCGAACATCCCACGGTAAAGCCGATCGCGCTGATGCGCTGGCTTTGCCGATTGATCACGCCACCGGGCGGTACGGTCCTAGATCCGTTCGCCGGCAGCGGTGCGACAGCCGAGGCCGCCCGTCGCGAAGGATTCGACTGCATCCTCATGGAAGCCGAGCCGGATTACGTCGCGTTCCTGCGCCGACGCTTCGATCTGCCGGTCAGACGAGCGATGCCGGCTGACATCGTCGATCTGCTCGGCAGCCCGATGGATCGGGATCTGGCCGAACTTCTGGGTTGAACGAAGTGTTGATTTTTTTCCTATGCTGATTATCATCCTAGGACTGCTGTCACGTCGGGTGACGAGAAAGAGGGAGGAAAACCCATGCAGAGCGTAAACAATGTGCGCGATTTGCCGTTCGTGAGAACGGAAAATGGGGTTGTGGTTAATCTGTGGAGTGCGAAAGAGTCGGGTGCCCACCATCTCGACAACAAGGTCGGTCGCGGTCATGCAGACCAGCTTGTCGATCTGATGTCCCGCACTCAGAACCCTACGCTGCTCGGCAACGTCGTGAAGGACATGATCGCCGGCGGGCGCTACGGCGCGGTCGAAATCGGTTTCATGACCCGCCTCGCCTCGCGGGCGCTCGGTTCGGCTTAAACGCGGCGCCAGACCGTCTTTTCGGAGACGCGGCTGACTTGCACGAAGCGATGCTTCGAACTCGATCGGGGGTGCGCGGACTCAAACGTGTCGCCCACCACCCATTCGACGCCGGCTTCATCGATCGCGATACCGACCATGTGGTCAATCTGGCCGGTCGACTGAGGCGAGATCACCAGGGCTCGCATCAGCCTGTCATGCGGCATACCTGCCCGCGCCATCAGATCAAGAACGGTGGACGTCAGATCGTCGCAGTCGCCTTTCCACGACTTCCCGGCCAGAACCATGGCGGCGAACGAGCGCCAGCGATCCTTGGCAGGCGGGTCCGGTTGATATGTGAAACGACGGCGGGCGCGGGCGTCGTGAGTCTTGATCCCGGCGACGTTCATTGTTCGCACCAGGGCAATTCGGGCTGCGCCGTGCACTGCTCGCGATCCTGGGGATGTCCCTCGCTCACGATCTCACCGGGCACGAGCGGTCCTGCAGGCGCGCAGCTCGCGCAGAAGACCGAGATCGCAAGAACGGCGCGGCGCGTCACTGCGAGCATGCCTGCGCCGCCGCCTGGAGGTCGAGAAACTTGCGGTCCTTGCGCCGCTCGCGCGCGATCGTCAGCGCAGCCGTCTCGAATTTGTTGTCGCCCTCGGCGATTTCCGGGATCGGCTCCGGCGGCGCTTTCAGCTCGGCCGGGATCGTGGTCCAGCAATCGACGCGGGGTTCGGCGGCAAGGACGGCCGGCTTATCGGCCGAGACGCAGGCCGTTAAGAGCGTCAGCTTCAACGCGATCGAACACGCAAGCCCCAGCGGACGGTGAAACACGGACGACCTCCTTGATGACAGTGCGGGTCCGATCGGCTTCCGACGCATCGGCCAGTAGGCGCGCCTCAGCGAGCGCGGCATTGGCCGATGCGATATCCCGCGCCATCTCCGCCTCACGCTGCGCCTGGGCGAGCCGCGCGCCGGCCAGATCGATCGTCCATTCCATATCCCGCTGATCGCGTGTGTCGGCGACGAGGCGCGAGACCGCCCGGCCATGGAGGAACGCGCCGGCCGCACCCAGGGCGAAAAGGCCAAGCAGCACGTAGAGTCCGGCTTTCGTGGCGAAGAACGACAGAACGATCTTCACCATGACAGCCATCCGGCAGTGCAGGCTTTCAGGCCCTGCGCGAAGGCCGAGAGGTAGATGATGATCGCCCCGATAGTGATTCCGGCCAGTCGCCATGCGGCCGAACGGTTCCGCTCACTGCGCGCGCTCATCTTCGACCTCCGGGTCCGACAGGACGCCTGACGGGATCGGCGGCAAGAGCCTGCCCAGCATCCAGTTGAAGACGATGTTCACGACATTCGTGCCGATGCCACCCGCCACGCCGGCCGCCATGTAGGCGGCGATCGGCGGCCATCCGCTGATCGCGACGATGCCTCCGCCGATCAGGCCGAACAGAATCCAGCTCGCCCAGCGGCTGAACAGATAGGCCCAGCGTGCATTCGGCCCGGCCTCGGCCAGTCGCGCCGGCCTGGATGCGCTCAGCGCCAGGTCGCCGATCGCGGCCGCTGCTGTCGGGCCAGCGATCGCCAGCATATTCCGCAGGAAGGTTTCGTATTCAGAGCGCAGCGCCTCTTTGGTGGCCTCGCTACCGAAGGCGATCATCAGGCCGAGCAGACAGAGCGCGCCGACTGCGGCGAGATACGGCGCAGCCGATTGAAGAAACGCAATCACGCCGGATACTGCGCGCGGGCCAGCTCGAAATGCGGCCCGTCCTTGAAGGTTCGCCAGTCACCACCCCAGACGATAGGCACGTTCAGCTCCGCCGCAGCCAGTTTCATCGCCGCCGCTATGCGGTGATAGAGCGGCCAGTCCCAGGCGATCCGCCCGTTCACCAGCGCCCCCAGATCCACCGCATGTCCTGTCAAATGGCGCGAGTTCAGCGTCCGGCTCGCGCCCTGGGCCACCAGCACGCGTTGCCGCGCAAGTGTACGGCGGCCTTCCAGAACGCGGAAATCGACATCGGTAATACGGATCGCCCGCTCCACCACGCGGACGAGATCGGGATGAATGCCCGTCAGGCGCTCGCGTGAGGTTTTACCCAGAACGAAGCCCATGATCGCGCCTCCAACCGTTCGTGAGAGTTCAGGTCGGATCGACCCAGGCCGGAGCGCCGTCGACGATTTTCAGGATTTTCCCTTCGTCGCCCGGCCCATGAGCGGGTAGGCCCGTCGTCACGCCGACGCTCGCATCGATCTTCTCGAAGTTGGATGCGAGCGCCTGACGCAAAGTCTCGCCGCCGCCGATCAAGGCGACATCGAGTTCCAGGTTGGCCGTTGTTCCCGCCATGTGAGATTCCTTATCTTAATTCTCTCATTGCGAGATTCGTCATACAGCGAAAGACGCCGCTTGACTAGGCCCCTTCTTCCCCCTCGCCTTCCGGCTCGGACCCGGAGCCTTCCTCGACGGGCGGCGCGGGCGGAAACAGCGCCAGAACGTCGGCGAGGCGCTGGTCCTGAATGAAGATCGTCGCGTCGGCGCTGAGGCCCGCCCACGAGTGAAGCTGGATCTGTCGCGCCGCCGCATAGAGCGCGCGCCGGACGTCATCGTGCAGATCGGCCGGCGGCACGTCCTTCAGCTCGCGAAAGAACGTGGTGCAGGGCGTGAAGGCGTTCGTCGACGACAGCAGCGGCGACGTCGCCTCCTGCAGCGGCGCGGGCAGCAACTCCCAGGCCGCGATGATGCGGGCGCGCACATCGACGGCCTCGCGATAGTTTTCGGGGAACAACATGGGACTCTCCTTTCTCACTCGACCGAAATGACCGAGATTCTCTGAGTTGAGGGGGCGACAGGCACGCCAGTGTCGAGCGTCCGGCTCGTCAGTCGGCCGCGATATCGGAAATCCGACATCGACGCGTTGGTGTCGGTGATGGTGACCGATCCGCCCATGCCGCCGGTGAAATAGCTATCCTCAGGGGAAGGTTGCGCGACACGGTCGACATAGCCGCTGACGTTGAGCGTCGAACCCACCTGGGTCCACGTCACACCGCCATCAAGACTGCGCTCGACCACCAGAGTCGCCGAGACCGGCCGCGACCACGATAGCCCGCCCGAGGCTTCGGTCTGATGCCATTCCGCCGAATATGACAGCGTGACCGATTTCTGCGCGCCGTTCGTCCCGAACGGGCCGAGGATGACCGAGGCTCCGGAGCCGGTGTCGGAGGTTTGGATGCTATTCGACAGATCGCCGATCAGCAGCGAGTCCCTGAACCGGCCGCCGCCGGCGGTCGTCAGACAGAATGTCGCGTTCGCCTGCGTCATCGCGCCCACAGCGACGGACGAAGGACCGAACCACATGACGAGATCGGAGTTGGCGCCGAACGCCACACCGACGACTGCACGCGCCGAGCCGGCCTGAATAACGAGTGCAGGGATGCTGGGATCGAGCGCCATGCTGGCGCCGAGGAACAGACTGTTCAGGATGTGGATATTGCCACCGATGTGACGCAGCACCTCGACCACCTGGCCGTTGCTGTCATTGGCCATGCGCAGGATCTTCTGGATCGGATCGAGCGCGGGGCCGGCAATGCCATTCAGGAAGCGAACGCCTGCTACATCACCGCCCCCCGGCGCCACCACCTGCTGCACAACGGCCGCGCTGGTGCCCAGCGTGTTGAGCTTGGCGTTCTGTCCGCTGTCCAGGTTAGCCAGGTTCTTCCCGGTGATGAGCGGACTCGTCAGCGCGATCGAGTTCAGGAGCGACATCGCGCCCTGGTCTTTGAATCCGTCAGCGATGCCGAGGGAGGTCTTGAAGTTCGCCGTCGTCGCGGGAACGCCAACCGACTCTTTCAGGTCGACGCCAAACAGACCCGTGTTCGCGCCGAGCTTGCCGTCAGACTGAAGCGCGGTCGGCACGCGCTCATCCGTCGACCACACCGGCATGTTGTCCAGATTCGCGGTCCAGTCGGCACCGACAGTTGCGCCCGCAGCGATTCCGCTCAGCTTCGTGTTCGCGGCCGAGTCCAGATTGGCCAGATTCTTCCCGGTGATGAGCGGACTCGTCAGCGCGATCGAGTTCAGGAGCGACATCGCGCCCTGGTCTTTGAATCCGTCAGCGATGCCGAGGGAGGTCTTGAAGTTCGCCGTCGTCGCGGGAACGCCAACCGACTCTTTCAGGTCGACGCCAAAGACACCCGTGCCAGCGCCGAGTTTGCCGTCAGACTGAAGACCGAGAAGCGCGCTGATCTCCTGCGCCGTCGCCTCACGCACATCGACGCGATGGAACCGGATATTCTTGGCCGTATCTGCGCCGCCGGTCAGCGACGCCCAGTTCATCATGTAGTAGAGCTGCGACCCTGCCGGCAGACCGGACGGCGAACCGGCGCCAGCAACAGACGCGATGGTCTTCGTGCCTACGTAGCGTCCCGCCGCAGGTGACGCCCCGTGCTCGGCCTGAAAGCTGAGCCGATAGTCACGATAGTTGGAGGTATCCGGCAGCAGAGGGCGATACAAAATTCCGGAGCGCGAGAAATCGCCGCTGACGAGTTCGATTTCCCACCTGATCGTAACGTAATGGAACGCGCCCGCGCCCGGCACGCGCAGGTTGTTGACGCTCGAAGTGGTGATCCATTGGTTCGCGGCAGCTCCGACAGAGATGTCGAGACATTGCGATCCATAGATATGATTGACCGTGTTCCGCACGACGGTGGGTGAGCCCTGGGCCGACCACCAGCCCGGCAGCCCGGCCCCCGTCCAGTTCTGGTGCGTGGGATCGACGACATAGCTGCCGGTCGGGCGCAGCGCCTCCAGCGTCGCGCCGCCAGCATAGTTGATGGCGCTCGCATCGCGGCCGGTCAGCTTCGACAGAGGTTTGTCGGTGATGCGATCGAGCGACGCGAAGTTGCCCGCGCCATCGAGATAGGCGACGCGCCCGGCCATACCGCTCGGCGAAATCGCCGTATAGACCGTCCACGGCCCCTGATCCTTCACGCTGTCGGCGACATTCAGCGAGGTCTGGTCGGCGTTGTCCGAGATATTCCGCAGCGCGACGGGGTCGTGGCCGAAATCGCCGAGACTGACCCAGTCGAATTCCAGCGTATAGGTGCCGGTTGCAAGCAGGTCGAAACGGAGACGCGTGATCGTGCTGTCGATCCAGTCTGTGCCGCCGGCCGACAAAACGGTCATGTCGAATTCAAGAACGCACCACTCACCCGCAGCCCAGCCTGCAGGCTGGGCGATGTCCTTGCGGTATGAGCCGCTATATCCGTGACCGGCAGTCGTGTAGTAGAGTCGCCCTTCCCATGTCCCTGAGCCCGATGCGAGTCGAACGCGGGCGCGCACCTTCGGGATCGTGCGACCGGCATAGCTGATCACGGGACAGACCGTGTAGCAGTCGGCAGCGGATGATGTCAGCGTCAGGACGCCGGGCGTGGCGGCCGAGACTGAGCCGGCCGCCGCGGTGAAGCCGTCGACCGTTGAGTCGAATAGCCACGTCCTACGCGCTCCGAACCCGGCGTAGAGGTTCAGCAACGCTGCATCGGCCGGTTGGGACGCCAAGTTCACGCCCCACGTCGCGCCGACTGTTGCGCCGGCAGCGATTCCGCTCAGCTTCGTGTTCGCGCCGCTGTCCAGATTGGCCAGCGATTTGTTGATGACGTCAGACGAGGCGAGATTAACCGCGTTCTTGTAGGCGAGATCGCCGGCATCGACGAAACCCAGCGCGATGTGGCTGCCGGTGACGTCTGCCGCCAGTTCGCCGGTGAACAGAGCGCCGCCTGTCCGACGCAGCACGTCGGAGCTGTTCAGCCGCGCCACGGTCAGGTTTCGCGCGAGATCGCCCGAGGCGTCGAGACCGGCCGCGACGCGGCCGTCCGTTGACCACACCGGCATGTTGCCCAGATTCGCCGTCCAGTCGGCCCCGACAGTCGCGCCCGGTGCGATTCCGCTCAGTTTCGTGTTCGCGGCCGAGTCCAGATTGGCCAGCGATTTGTTGATGACGTCGGACGATGCGAGATTAACCGCGTTCTTGTAGGCAAGATCGCCCGCGTCGACGAAGCCGAGCGCGATGTGGCTGCCGGTGACGTCTGCCGCCAGTTCGCCGGTGAACAATCCTCCAGTCGCGTAACGCAACAGGTTCGACGAGTTCGCGCGGCTGACCGCGATGTTGCGGTTCAGATCGCCCGAGGCGTCGAGACCGGCCGCGACGCGTCCATCTGTCGACCATACCGGCATGTTGTCCAGATTCGCGGTCCAGTCGGCCCCGACGGTTGCGCCCGGTGCGATGCCGCTCAGCTTCGTGTTCGCGGCGCTGTCCAGATTGGCCAGGTTCTTTCCGGTGATCAGCGGACTCGTCAGCGCGATCGAGTTCAAGAGCGACATCGCGCCCTGGTCTTTGAATCCGTCGGCGATGCCGAGGGAGGTTACTGCAATCGCGTCGGTGAGACTGGTCGAGCCATCCGCTCTGACGATGTTAGCCCCAAGCCGAACGGCGTTAGGCGCCAGATGCTGTTGCTCGGTCAGGCGATCGCAACGCACTTCCCCGACACGATACTCGCCCACGGTCAGCGTCGCCGCCGGAATGACATCGACCCAGGCATAGGCGGTCTCTGCCGGTGCGACGAACACGTTGCGCTTGGTGACGTAGGCGCCATCGGCGGCCGAGAACGAGAAGCCGCCCTGGCCGGGCGTGCTGCTTTTGTCGGCGCGAAGGAAGCGAATGCGGACCGAGATATTGGCGTTCGGAGACCCGACCGCCATCGCAGTCGATTCCAGCAGGAAGCGCTCGGCGGCGCGGGCCGGGAAGATCATCGCATTGCGATTGATCCCGCTCATTCCGGCCGCGCACCGCATGTAGTGCGTACCGATATAGGCGTTCGGCGCGTCGTTCTCGATCGATACGCCAGCCGTCAGCAGCCAGCCCTTATTTCCCTCACCAAAGTTCGGATTTTCGACAAGGACTTCGGCAGCAATCGTCGAGCGCAGATGCTCGTTCAGCAGCAGCGCATCGGCCGGTTGGGACGCCAGGTTGACGCCCCACGTCGCACCGACGGTTGCGCCCGGTGCGATGCCGCTCAGCTTCGCGTTCGCGGCGCTGTCCAGATTGGCCAGATTCTTCCCGGTGATCAGCGGACTCGTCAGCGCGATCGAGTTCAAGAGCGACATCGCGCCCTGGTCTTTGAATCCGTCGGCGATGCGGGACTCGGTGATGTTCGCGCCGGCCTCGCCCGGCCGCAGCGACTCCACGCTGACCGCGCCGGAATAATTGATGGCGCTCGCATCGCGGCCGGTGAGCTTGCTGAGCGGTTTGTCGGTGATGTGTTCGAGCGACGCAAACTTGCCCGACACGTCGAGATTCCCGACACGACCGGCCATATCCACCGGCGGGATGGCCGTATAGGTGCCCCATGCGGACTGGTCCTTGTAGCCGTCCGCGATGTTCAGCGAGGTCTGGTCGGCGTTGTCCTTGATGCCGCGCAGATTCGCCGCGTCGATCTTCGCCGTGCCGATCGCGACCCAGTCGATCTCCCAGTCCTGTTGTGTGTTGGCGAGATCGATCCGCAGACCTGTGATCGTATTGGTGATCCAGTCTGTGCCGCCGGCCGACAAAGCGGTCATGTCGAACTCGAAGACCCGCCACTGGTTCTGAGCGATGCCGGGATTCGGCAGGGTCTTGACGAACGAAGCGCTCCAACTATGTCCGGCCGTCGAATAGAAAAGCTGGCCCTGGAATGTGGGCGATGCAGTCAACGGACGGGCACGCACCCTCACGACGGGGTTCTGTGCGCCGACAATGGAGAGCCCCGTCCGGATAAACTGCGGATCTGCGTTTCCCGCTGTGAACGTCAGGGTCTCGCCGCTGTGCGTCAGCGAGCCGGCGTTGACCGTCCACCCCTCGGCGCCCGAGACAAACTGCCACAAATGGCGCGGCACGAACGCGCCCTGCGTGACGTCGACCAGAATGTTCGCCGTGCCGATGCCGCTGATGCGGCCGTCCGCCCCGATCGTGATGTTCGCGTTGGCGTTGCGCTCGTCGATTTTCACGGTCAGCGTCGCGCGGGCCTGCAGCGCCGCGGTCAGGTGCGCGGTGAAGGTCGCGCCGACGACACTGGTCGAGCCTGTCAGATTGTCCCACGCCACCGGCGTCGTCAGCGTGGCGAGATAGCCGTTGAGCGTCGCCATCGCGCCGTCGAAGGCCGTCTTCTCGGTCGTGATCCCCAGCGCCGTCGCCCGCGCCGCCAGCAGCGCCTGCGAGGCGATCAGCGCCTTGAGGTCGGAGACGAAACCCTTGGTCTTCTCGGCCTTGGTGATGACGTTGTCGCTGACCGCCGCACTCGCCGCCGCCAGCGCCGCGTCGAGATCGTTCAGCACGTCGCCCGCAGGACGGCCGCCGACGGTCACGGTGTCGTCGGCGATCTGGCCGCCGGTCACGACTGTGCCTTCGGCCCGGAAACCGGACTGAATGCCATCGTTGCCGACGTAGGCTGTCTCGACTTCGTACGCGGTGCCGGCGGCGACGCCCGGAATGACAACCCTAAGTCCCATTGATGTTGACCCCGCTGAGCGTCGTCCAGTTGGTGTCGCCGACCCGGCGGTAGCGAACGACCAATGATCGTGCCGACTGATTGTCTGGTGTGCCGGACAACGTGATGACGGGCGTCGAGACGCCATCCTCATTCGTCACGGCGCCGCCCGCGATGTCGAACGCGCCGGCGGATGGCGGCGCGATCGGCGCAGGAGCGATCCCCGGATCGGGCGGATCGGGCGGCGGCGGTGCGGACGGGTTGCCTGCCAGTCCTGAGACGACGAACGACCGCGATTGGATCGACCCGAATCCTTCGCGTTCGGACGATATAGTGACCCGAACGCTCGACCAGCGGGCGAACCAGTCGCGGTGCAACGTGAACTCCTGCTCCGTCCAAAGGTGCTCGTAGCGAACGATAAGGGCGTCGCCTGCTGCCGGATTGGTGACGGTGACGATCGTTCGCTGCTTGTATTCCGGCGTGACCGTCGAGGCTGTCCAGGGCAGAATGATCGTATCTTCGAACAGCCTGTTTCGTGTCGCCCAGGTGATCGCGATGTTCTGCCCCGGCGACAACGAGACCGCTCCGAACCGCTGGCCGTTGATGGCGACATTGGCCGGTCGGAGCGGACAGTGCGGGCGGTCGCTTAGCGCCGCAGTCACGACTGTCGCGTCTTCGAGCGGCAGAATGCCGAGCGACGTCTGCGTCAGGAATTTGTATTCAGGCGACTCGCCGTGAGCGCGTACGATCCGCTCATCGGACACACGGTCTGTCGGTGAGATGAACCAGAGCGGCGTTCCGGTCGGCCAGGCTTGAGGCACTGTGTCCAGAACGCCACGCGACAGGGTGATGGCGCCTGCGCCGCTGATTTCCTTGATGATCGAAAGCTCGGACGACTGGTCCCCGCCGTTGCCGATAACGACGATATCGCCGGACGACACCGTTCGATACGACGGCAGCAGGATGTGTGCGGCGTCGATCGTCGTTTCGCTTTCGGCCGAAAGCGAAACGACGCTCAGGAAGCGAGGAAGCGCAGTCTTTGTTCCGAAGGTCGACCATGCGAACCCGCCGGCCGGCGTCGGCGCTTCGGCCATCAGCTCGTACGACCGAACATCCGCGACGTCTTCGGCGCCGAGCACACCGGCCATCACCTCCGGATAGTTCAGAACGTGCGCCGATTCCTGCAAATCCGGATTGACGACGAAGTAGTACGGCAGGGTCCACACGAACGCAGCGTCCATAGGCGTCGGAGGCGTCGAAACGACCGGCGCCTGCGTCGTCGGCACTTCGGCGATAGCCGGACGTTCGAGACTGAAGATGTCTTCGACCAGTGCCAGCGTGATGTGAGGATCTTCCGGCTTGCCCCAGATGACGTCGCCAATCCGCATCACCAGGTTGTTGGCGCGCTTTTCGGGATAGTTCAGGATCAGGCAGTCGCCGGGGGTCAGCGTCCACCCGCGCCGGTCCACCCGAAGCGAGGCTGATGCCACGGGCGCGGACGCGGCACGGACTTCCCGCGCGCAGAGTTTTGCAGCGAGGTCGGCATCCCGAACGCCGTAGTAGGGTCG
>CAZBPO010000048.1:12318-15240 GCA_964493795.1 uncultured Flavobacteriaceae bacterium | reverse complement strand
GCTTTCCAGCTGTCCGATCCGCTCTCGCGGCCCCCGCCGGTCTCCTTCTCGCCGCCGAAAGCCCCGCCGATCTCCGCCCCCGACGGCCCGATATTCACATTAGCAATCCCACAGTCGCTGCCCGCAGCCGCGACGAACCGCTCCGCCTCCTGCATGTCGCGCGTGAAAATGCACGACAAAAGGCCCTGCGGCACGCCGTTCTGCAGCGCGATGCCTTCCTCCAGCGAACCGATCTTCACGACATACAGAATGGGCGCGAATGTCTCGTGCAGCATCACGCCCGCCTGCCCCGGCATCTCCACCAGCGCGGGCCGGGCATAGAACGCTTCCGGATACGTCTCGGCCAAAGCGCGGCCGCCGCCGCTCACTGCGCCGCCTTCCGCGTTGGCGGATGCAAGCGCCTTCTCCATTCCATCGAACGCCGCCTTGTCGATCAACGGCCCGACCAGCGTTCCGTCCTGCAACGGATCGCCGATCGTCACCCGGCCATAGGCTGCCTTCAGGCGCGGGATCAGCGCGTCGTACACGTCCTTGTGCACCAGCAACCGCCGCAGCGAGGTGCAGCGTTGCCCCGCCGTACCGACAGCGGCGAACAGGATCGCCCTGACCGCCAGCTCCAGGTCGGCGCTCGGCATCACGATCATGGCGTTGTTCCCGCCAAGCTCCAGCAAGGCCTTGCCGAACCGCTCCGCCACCACCGGCCCGACCGCCCGGCCCATACGGGTCGAGCCGGTCGCGCTGACCAGAGGAATGCGGGCGTCGGCGGCCAGCGCCTTGCCGGCTTCGGCCAGTCCCAGCACCACCGACGAAAGACCAGCCGGCGCGTCGCCGAACCGCGCCACGGCGCGCTCGAACAGCCCCTGCGTCGCCAGCGCAGTCAGCGGCGTCTTTTCCGAAGGCTTCCAGATACAGCTGTCGCCGCACACCAGCGCCAGCGCTGAGTTCCACGCCCACACCGCCACCGGAAAATTGAAGGCCGAAATGATCGCTACCGGCCCCAGCGGATGCCAGGTTTCCATCATGCGATGCCCGGGGCGCTCCGAGGCGATCGTCAGGCCGTAAAGCTGACGCGACAGACCGACCGCGAAATCGCAGATATCGATCATCTCCTGCACCTCACCGAGGCCTTCCTGCAGGATTTTCCCGGCCTCCAGCGACACCAGCCGCCCCAGCGCGTCCTTGTTGGCGCGAAGCTCCTCGCCGAACAGACGCACCAGTTCACCGCGCCGCGGGGCGGGCACCTCACGCCAGACGCGGAATGCGGCCTCAGCAGCCACGATCTTCGCCTCGATCTCGGCGGGCGCGTCATACCGGACATGGCCGATGACTGCGCCATCTATGGGCGAACGCACCGCGACGTCACCGCCGTATGAAAGCCCGGGCAAACCCAGGTTGAGCGTTGCGAGGGTCACGACTTTCTCCTGCTTTTTATCCGGGCGCGACAACTGAACCCGCGCGCTTCGAGCGCATGCCTTCTAAGTTCCCCCGGACGAATCGTTTTGCGTTCAAGGGGAAGAACACGATGAGTGACCCGTATAGCGTCACGACCAACCGCTCTTATTTTCAGCGCCTGGGCAGCTCTTTCGGGGGCATCGTCGGGGGCTTCGTTCTGATCGTCGCGTGTTGCGGCGTGCTGTGGTGGAACGAGGGCCGCGCGGTCGAAGCGGCCGACGGGCTCAGCGCTGCCGGCGCCGCCGCCATTTCGCTCAGCGAAGCCAAGCCCGACCCCGCCAATAACGGCGCGTTGATCCATATCACCGGCGAGGCCAAATCGACCGCGCCCATCGCCGACGGCGATCTGGGCATCGCCTTCGCCGATGCGCTGGTCGTGACGCGCAAGGCCGAGATGTATCAGTGGAAGGAGAACTCCTCCACGAAGACGGAAGAACGTCTCGGCGGCGGCGAGACCACCGTCACGACCTATTCCTATGAAAAGGTCTGGTCGGAAGCCCATATCGACTCCGCGAAGTTCAACGCGGCGGCCAGCAAGGCCGAAGCGGGCAAGGTGGGCGCGACGCTGGTCAATCCCACGCCGACCGTCCGCTCGTTCAAGTTCACCGCGACCGACGCAACGCTGGGCGAGTTCAACCTGAAGCCCGCTCTGCTTGGGCGTATATCGGGCGACACGGCCGCCGTGCCGGTCAGCGAACCGAACGGCTGGACGCCGACGCCACAGGGCTACTATGCCGGCGAGGGCATGCCGGAAGAGCCGAAGATCGGCGACACCCGCGTGGTCTATACCTATCTCGCCTCGCCCCAGACCGTTTCGGTTCTCGGTCGCCAGCAGGGCGCGAATATCGAATTGTGGCGCGCGCCCAACGACTACGAAATCTATGGCATCACGCTCGGCGACAAGACGGCGCGGATGATGCTGTCCGACCAGCAGTCGTCCGAAAACACGATGACGTGGATCATCCGCGTCGCGGGCGTCGCCGGTCTTTGCATGGCCTTCGGCATCATTCTCGCGCCGCTGCGTGCCATCGCCAATGTGGTGCCGTTCATCGCGCGGATCGTCGGCGGCGGCGTCAGCGTGGTCGCCTTCGCGCTCGGCCTGCCGCTTGGCCTCATCGTCATCGCGCTGGCCTGGCTCGCCCATCGCCCGCTGATCGGCGGCGGCCTGCTCATCGCGGCGATCGCCATCATCGTCTATTTCGGCTGGCTGCGGAAACGCGGCCAGGCCGCCGCCGCGCCTGTCTGACAGGGCGCGGATCATCGCCGGGCTCTCAGCCCGGCGATCGTGGCCGACGGCGAGATCGCTTCGACGTCGGTCTTGATATGGATGAGAGCCGGGCGGCCGGCTTCGCAGGCCGCCGAAAACGCCGCGGCGAAGTCCTCCGTCCGCTCCACCGTGAAGCCCGCAGCGCCGAACGCGCGTGCATAGGCCGCGAAATCCGGGTTGCGCAGATCGGTTCCCGAAACGCG
>CAZBPO010000048.1:11050-12308 GCA_964493795.1 uncultured Flavobacteriaceae bacterium | reverse complement strand
CGTCCCGGATACTCGCGCTCCTGATGCATACGGATCGTGCCGTAGGATCCGTTGTCCCACACCAGGATGACCACCGGCGCGCCGTACTGCACGGCCGTCGCCAACTCCTGCCCGTTCATCAGGAAGCAGCCGTCGCCGGCATTCGCGACGACCAGACGCTCCGAGTGACGCAGCTTCGCCGCAATGGCCGCCGGCACGCCATAGCCCATCGCGCCCGACAGCGGCGCGAGCTGCGTATGCAGACGGCGATGCAGGTGAAAGCGGTGCAGCCAGGCGGCGTAGTTGCCCGCGCCGTTGGTCAGGATCGCATCCGGCGGCAGCGTGTCGCGCAACGCCGCGAAGATCGCTGACGGGTTCACCGCGCCCGGCGGCGATACCGGCGCGATGAAGCGTTCATAGGCCACCCTGCCCTCGTCGGCCCAGCCCGTCCACGGCGGCGCGCTTTCGGGGCGCAGATAGGCGGCGGCTTCCGCGAACGCTTCGATATGCGAGGCGATGCCCAGCGTCGCATGGGCGTGCCGGTTGACCTCGTCGGCGGCCGGAAACACGTGGACCAGAGCCTGCGACGGCGTCGGCGCGGCGATGCGCGCATACGCGCCGGTCGTCATCTCGTCCAGCCGCGCGCCGAGCACCAGCAACAGATCGGCCTCGCCCGCACGTTTGGTCAGCGCCGGATCGGCGCCGATGCCCATGTCGCCGACATAAAGCGGATGCGCGTTGTCGAGCCGGTCTTTGGCGCGAAACGCGGTGGTCGTCGGTAGGCCCCAGGCTTCGATGAAGCTGCGGATGCCGGCGGCGGCCGCTTCGCTCCAGCCCGGCCCGCCCAGAACCGCCAGAGGCCGCTCGGCCCTCGCCAGCATGTCGCCAAGGCGCGCCATGTCGCTGCGTTGGGGCGCGGCGCGCGCCGGCGTGACCGGCCGGGCATCGGGCGCATCGCTCGTCGCGCGCAGCATGTCCTCCGGCAGCGCCAGAACGACCGGGCCGGGCCGGCCCGACATCGCGACGGCATAGGCGCGCTGGATCATCTCCGGCACGCGGTCGGCGCGGTCGATCTGCGCCGCCCATTTCGCGACGGGCGAGAACATCCGGCGATAGTCGATCTCCTGGAACGCCTCGCGCTCCACGTCATCCGAACCGACCTGTCCGATGAACAGGATCATCGGCGTGGAATCCTGCATCGCGGTATGGACGCCGATCGAGGCGTTCGTCGCGCCCGGCCCGGCATACGCCGGCCCGATAGTCAGCGGCCCGCTCGATG
>CAZBPO010000048.1:2560-11040 GCA_964493795.1 uncultured Flavobacteriaceae bacterium | reverse complement strand
GTCGCAAAGGCGATGCCGGGCCGCCCGGTCAGCTTGCCCCACGCCTCCGCCATGAAGGCCGCCCCGCCTTCCTGCCGCGTGGCGACGAAGCGCAGCCGCTCCTGCCGCGCGTGAAACGCATCCAGCACCGCCAGATACGATTCACCGGGCACGCCGAACGCCGTATCCGCGCCGTTCAGGATCAGCTGATCGGCAAGGATTTCGGCCCCGGTGCGCACCTTCAGTGCTCCTGCGCGTAGTAGCGGCCGAAGCGGTTGGCGTGGAAATCGCCCAGCCGGGTATCCTCCTGCCGCACGAAACCGGCCTGCGGCAGCTTGCCGTCGGCCATCAAATCCACCATCGCGCAGATGCCCGCAGCGGTGGTGATCTGGATCGCGCTCATCAGCTTGCCCTCGATGGTCTGGGCATAGACCTTCTTGGCGTAGCTTTCCTGCGTCAAGCGACCCTCGCGCTCGCCCGAGACGGTCACGAAGATCAGAACCACGTCCTGGAAGGTGATCGGCAGCGAGGCTTCCAGAACGTCCTTCAGGATATCGCGGCGATGAGCCAGGCGCAGGTCGCGCACCAGCATCTTCACGATGTCGCGGTGTCCGGGATAACGCACGGTCTTGTAGTTGAGGTTCTCAACCTTCCCCGCCAGCGTCTCGCACAGCGTGCCAAGCCCGCCCGAAGTGTTGAACGCCTCGTACTCCACGCCATCCAGCGAGAAGCCTTCCAGTTCTTCCAGCGCCGGAACCTCGATCTGCTCGCCGTCACGGATGCTCTCGCACGGATTGCAGTATTCGTTGATCAGGCCATCGGTCGACCAGGTCAGATTGTATTTCAGCGCATTGGTCGGAAACACCGGCAGCGCCCCGACGCGCATCTGCACTTCGCGCAGGCTGTCAAACTTGCGGGCGATTTCCGCGGCGGCGATCGAGATATAGCCCGGCGCCAGACCGCACTGCGGCACGAAAGCCGACTGCGCGCCAGCCGCCAGCTGTTTCACCACGCGGGTCGATTCCACGTCTTCGGTCAGATCGAAATAGTGCGCGTTGGCGACCTTCGCGGCCTTCGCGATGGCGGGGGTCAGCGTATAGGGGGCGGCGCTGACCACCATGTCGTGCCCTTTGGCGACGGCCTCCAGGGCCGCAGCGTCCGAGATATCCATCTGCGAGCGCGTCACGTTGGGCGCATTCAGGCGCTCAAGGCTCGCCCCGTCGCGATCCGCGACCGTGATGGCGTAGTCGCCGGTCGAACCCAGCATATCGGTGATGGCCGAACCGATCTTTCCGCCGCCGACCAGCAGGAGCTTCTTCATCGCCACATCCTCCCTGAAACCGTTGCCGGAAGGATGGGCGTGTGGGCCGCCGGACTGTAGCCGCAAAACCGTCGAAACGCCGCAATTCATCCGTTGTAGTAACGGAAATCCGTTATATTGACGCCCGATGGATACGACCGACGAAAAGCTCCTGACCCTGCTCGAGGCGGACGCCCGCGCCAGCATCACAACGCTTGCGGCGCGGCTGAACCTCGCCCGGTCGACAGTTCAGGATCGCCTCAATCGCCTTGAGCGATCCGGCGTGATTCGCGGCTATACGATCCGCCGGGCGGACGCGCGGGCCGAACGGCTCATCCGCGCCCAGGTCATGCTCAGCGTCGACCCCAAGCTGGCCGACCGCATCGTCGCCGATCTCAAGGCGTTGCCCGAACTCAAGCGCCTCGCCACCATCTCGGGCGAATTCGACCTGATCGCCGAGATCGCCGCCGAAACCACCGACCGGCTGGATACGCTGCTCGATCACATCGGCCGGCTGAAAGGCGTCCAGCGCACGATGTCGTCCATCATCCTCAGCGTGAAGGCGGAACGGTGAGCCCGCCGATTGACACCTGGTCTGAGGGCTAGAAACTAAGGGCCAACAGAACACGCGACGGCGGGCGGAAACATGGACCTCACGACGCACAAGGAGCGCCTGCAACGCGACGGCTTCTGCATCGTGGAGAACGTCCTGTCGCGGGAAGAAGCCGGCCGGACCCGCGAACGTCTTTGGCAGGCCGCCCGCGAAAACGAGCGCCGCGGGCAGGCGCTGCATCTGCCCATCGACCGCAATGACCGCAATGTCCGTGTCTTCGGCCTTCTTGAACGCGACGCCGCGTTCCGCGACCTGATCCGTCACCCCGTCGCGATCGACCTGGTGACGTCGCTTCTCGGCCGGAACTTCCTGATCTCCAACTTCACCGCGAACATCGCCCTGCCCGGCTCGCAATCGATGAAGATGCATTCCGATCAAGGCATCGTCGTTCCCGAACCATGGCTCCAGCCTTGGTCGATCAACGTCATATGGTGCCTCACCGACGTTCACGAGAAGAACGGCGCGACCCGATACCTGCCCGGAAGCCACCTCATAACGCGCCAGGCGGAACTGCCTGAATCGGCGGAAACGATGATGAAGCCGTTCGAGGCCCCCGTAGGCGCGGCGATCGCCATGGATGGCCGCCTCTGGCACACCTCCGGCGCGAACGTCACCGCCGACGAGGAGCGCGCGATGGCGTTCGGCTATTACTCGGCCGGTTTCATCCGCCCTCAGGTCAACTGGAACGCTGCGCTGTCGCCGGAAACGATCAGCGGCCTGTCGCCTGAGATGATGCGCTGGCTGGGTGTCGAAGAAACGGCTAACGTCGCGCTCGGCGGCAAGCTGGTGTTCACCGGCCAGAGCTGAAGGATCAGGCCTCGGCGCCGTTGAACCGCCTCACGGCGACCGGCGCGTCCATGGCGCGCCAACCCTCTAGATTATCGGCGGACACCTTGGCCATCCGGTCCCAGAAGGCTTCCTTGTTGCCCGAGAAGAGCATGTTGAAGCTCGCTGCGGTGCGGAACTCCATCACTTCGACGCCCTCCGGCCCGGCGACATACTGATACATGTGGCCCGAGGGCACGAAGAACCCGTCGCCGGCCTTCAGCGTTTCGGTGCCCAGACGCGCCTCGCCCGATATGACGTAATAGGCGCAGTCGGCGTCGTGAGAGTGCCGCGGCAGCACATAGTTCGGCTTGAACCAGGCATAAGCCAGGCTCATGCCCGATACCGGGTCGGCGAACAGCAAACGCACGATCGAGCCTTCCTGGACGCCCGCGCCGACGGCCTTGGCGATGCCGGAGAGGTCGACCTCATTCATCCCCTCCATCGGCATCACTTCATTGCCGACATCCACCGCATCGCGTGCGCGGAAGATGCGGAATGCGGGACGGACCGCTTGGGAAGTGGGCGCAGGCGCAGCGGTGACGTTCATATCGTGCTTCTCCCTCGCGGTGTCTCACGCCGGCATCGGCGGGCTCCGTTGGAGGTATTTATAGCGCGATATAATTTATTTGCGCAACCTGGCGAATTCCCCCTGCAGCTTTGCGAGACGCGCCTGCAGGCGCTCTTGCGCCGACGGCGTGGAGACCGACATCAGGATCAGGGCGAACCCGGCGGCCATTTCGACCTCCAGCCGCTTCAGGCTGATCTCGTCGAACGTCCATCGGCTGAGCGCCGAACGAATGACATGCGTCATCGTCGTCGCCGCAAGACGCGTATCGGCTCCGCTGCGCAGCAGGCCTTCACCGGCCAGCGCATCGACGGCGTGCTGCCAGAAGGCAAGGCGCGGGGCCGCGACCCTTTCGCACAAGCCCGCTTCCTGCAGGTTGGCCGTAGCGCCGAAAATAGTCCGGTAGAACGTCACGTCGGCGGCGTAGATCGCCCGGCACAGTGCGACGATGTCGAAAAGCCGATCCAGGGCGTCCTTCGACTTCAGGCGCGCTACCCGCTCCTCGAACGCCGCCAGATCCTCGTTGTAGAGCTGGACGACGATCTCGCCCTTTGAGCCGAACAGATTATACGGCGTCGCGAAGCTGACATCCGCGCGTTCGGCGAGGGCGCGCATCGAAAAGCCCATCTCGCCAGTCTCGGCGAGAGCGGCTCTGGCGGCGGCGAGTATCTTCGCCCGCCTCAGCGCCTTGCCTGATTCATGCTTGCTCATCACGAACCGCTTTCGCGAAATCGCAGGCGATTGTCCAGACAGACGCGGAGCATCAAAAGGCGCCGCAGGGCGATATCCCGGCGGCGCCTGTGAAAGTTCTATGGCCTGCGGGTCGGCGTCAGTAGTTCACGCGCAGACCAAGGCCTGCATAGCGCGCCGGATTGCCGCGCGCGCCGTCCGAACCGCGATGCGTGATCTTGCGCTCGTCGAACACGTTGTCGATCTTGGCGTACAGATCGACCGCGTCGGTCACACGGAAGCTGCCCGCCAGATCGACCGTGAACAGGCTCTCGGTCCGCAGGAAGCGATCGTCGACGCCCGGGCGATCGCAGGTCGTGGTCGTGCACGCGCCGTCCGCATAGTTGAGCGCCGCATAGACGCGCCAGCCCGCATCGCTCTCGACGCCGATCTGCAGCGAGAACTCGTTTTCCGGCGTGTAGTCGAGCACGTCGCCCTTCAGAACTCCCGACGTCACATCCGATGCGCGCGTATATTCGCCCGACGTGTAGGTATAGGCGAACCGCACCGGCACGGTGATGCCGCCCACGTCGTACAGGTTGGCCGACAGCCCGAACTCCAGGCCATAGACCTCCTTCGAGCCGGTCTGCTGCGTGCCGTCGACAATCCCGCCGGGGCACGGATTGGCGACAAGACAGTTGCGCAGCGCATTGTCGTAGTCGCTGTAGAAGGCGACAAGATCGGCCGAGAAGGCGCCGGCGTAATAACGCACCCCCAGCTCCCAGTTGAGGCTCTCCTCGCCCCGCGTGCCCATGGCGGCGCTCACCCCCGGGGGGGCGAAACCTTCATGCACGCCGGCCAGCAGCGTCCACTCATCCGTCAGCGCATAGTTCAGGCCGAGCCCAAGCGTCCATTTGTCCAGGCTGTTTGAGTTGAGGTCCGTTTTCACCTGGGCGATGTTCGCGTGGCTCTCGATGCTCTCGAAGCGGACGATCGGCATGACGGTCAGCGCGCCGAAGCCGATGCGGTCGGCCAGCCAGAACGACCAGGCCTCAGCCTCGCCCTTGTTGACGGTGCCGGCGGTGTAATTCCGGAACACCAGCGATCCGTTACGCTGATCGTAGATCGTGTTGCGCCCGCTGGCGTTGGCGGTTTCGTCCTTGTGCCAACGGAAGCCGGCGATGAGCTGATGGCTTGCGGCGCCGGTATTGAACTCGGCATTGGCCTGCAACTGGAAGCCGCGCACGAGGAAGTCCTGATCGTTGTGGCCATAGCGCACGCCGTTCGCGTGGGTCGTGTCGGCAGTTCCCTGAAGGATGCCGTCCATCAGCGCCGCGCCGGCCAGGCCATTATTGACGATCCAGGTCGCGCCCGTTGCACCGATCCCGACGCCGTTGATCTGGTTAAGACGTTTGTAGTGGCGGCTGGTGTCCTGCCAGTACGCCGTCGCCGCCAGCGAAACGCTGTCGGACACGTCGAAACGATAGCGCAGGCTGGCAGCCTCGCGCGAACGGTCCATCCGTTCCAGCTCGCTCAGGCCATAGCGGCGGTTGGGGTTCGCCGCGAAGTCTGCATCCGTCAGCCCCAGATACGAGACGTCGGCGTCCTCCTGGCCGTAGAACAGCTTGAGATCGAGCTGATGCGCGTCGTTGTCGCTGGCCCAGCGCAGCTTCAGCATATACTCGCCCACGTCGCTTCCGGCGGTGTGCTTGGAGCGGTCGATCTTCTGGAACCCGTCTGTCTCACGCTGATAAGTTTCGAACAGAACCCCGAAATTGCCGGTCGTCGTGCCCCAGTGCGCGTGAATCTTGCGCGTGTTCCACTCGCCGATCTCGGCGTTCAGGAAGCCTGCGGCCGATTTTGGAATCGGCGTCGAGATCAGGTTGACGGCCCCGGTCGCGGTCTGCGGGCCATACAGCAGAACTTCGGGGCCTTTCAGCACTTCCACCCCGCTGATGCGGCCGACCGTCGGGAAATAGTAGGCCGACGTGTTGCCGTAAGGCGCCATTGCGGCGGGAATGCCGTCTTCCATGATCGCGATGCGGTCGCTGCGCCCCGAGGACGAGGCGCGAATGCCGATGCGCGGGAACGTGCCAAGACCGTCCTCCTCGCGCACATAGACGCCCGGAACCGCACGCAGGATGGAATGGACGTTCGTCGCCTCGAACTTCTCCAGCTCCTTCTCGGTGAGGACATGAGCCGAACCGGTGCTGCGACGGGCTTCTTCGGCAGATCCGATAATGGTGATCGTCTCATTCGCCGCCCTGAGGGCTGGCGCTGCGGCGACTTCGACGGGCGTGGCGGCCGCGCCGTCGTTTGTCTGGGCAATGGCGGCGCCGGACGCCACGAGCGCGGCCGAAAGCGCCGTGCCGGCGAGAAGCGAACGACGGGCGCGCGAAAGAGAGCGGTTCATGAAAATCCTCAACATCATGGGCGCGAAAGAACGGTGATCGGCTCAAACGCAATTGCGAGGCGCTCGCATACCCATGCGAGGAGCTCGACGGCAATGAAAGATTGCGACTTAGTCGCGTAACGAGGCGCGGGTGACGACAGCGCAACGAAAGATAGGCTGAAAGTCCTTTTATGACGCCAAAATGACGACAGCCTTCTCGCGACGTGACCGGTCAATTAATCCTGTCGCGAATGACGGTTCCAACGATTGCGGATGAGAATCGCCGACGCTAACCCGGATCGTCAGCGCGACTTCGGGTTCCCGTATGAACGGCCTTGGACGTCAGAGCCTTCGGGGCCGACAACGCCCTGAGCGCATCGTGCTTCTGGCGCTTCGCCAGCTTTGCGCCGAATTGCGCAACCGCTTCGCCGCGACCGACGGTCTCGCCGAAATCGGACTGACGGCGGACGACGTCGATACGCTGCGTGATCTCGCCTGCGCGCTGGTGCTTTCAGGAAAAGACATCGCCACGCCGGAAGCGCCCTATCTCAGCGAGTTCGAGGGCCGTTTCCTGGCTCTGCTTGGGGATCGCCAGCGTGACCCCGCAAAACGTGTGGGGTTGCCGGTGCCCGCCTATTGCGACACCCGGATGCTGGACGAGGTCGCTGATCTCCTCAACGAACATAAGCTGCGGATTTCCTATAGTAGTATCGTGTGCGGCGGCGACATGTCTGCGCCGGAACGTGGAAGCCCCTAAGGCTTCTCTCCCTCGACTGTGAGCACGCGGTGAAGGTTCTCGTTATCGAAGACGACAAGCGGACGATGTCGTTCATCGCCCGCGGCCTGACGGAAAAGGACCATGTCGTCGATGTCGCGCAGGACGGCGCCGTCGGGCTCGATCTGGCGCTCGGCGGATCCTACGACGCCATAATCGTCGACCGGATGCTGCCAAGCCTGTCTGGTATGGAGATCGTCCGCGCTCTGCGCGAGGCGGACGACCATGTGCCGATCCTGATGCTGACCGCCATGGGAGCGGTCGAGGATCGCGTCGAGGGACTTGAGAACGGCGCCGATGACTATCTGGTCAAGCCGTTCGCGTTCGTCGAACTGGTGGCGAGACTGAACGCCATCGTCCGGCGGCCGCCCGCTGGCCCCATTTCCGACCTGATCGAAATCGCCGATCTGTCCATCGACGTAACCAGGCGCAAGGTCACGCGTGCGGGCGTCCGCATCGACCTGACCCAGCAGGAGTTCCGCTTGCTGGAATACCTCGCGCGGCGCGCCGGAGAAGCCGTCACCCGGACGATGATCATCGAAAGCCTGTGGGGCGGCGATTTCGACCTCAAGGCCAATATCGTGGACGCCCATCTCAGCCGCCTGCGCGCCAAGATCGACAAGGGATTCCAGACCGATCTCCTTCGCACTGTGCGCGGCGTCGGATACCTGCTCGATGACCGATCCTAGACGCCGGCCCCGCATCTGGCAGACGGCGACGTTTCGCCTCGCGATCGTCTTCTCGCTGATCTTCGGGCTCGGCAGCGCGGCGCTGCTGTTCGCGCTCGACATCGCCATGTCGCGGATCGCGACCGAGGAGATGGAGGAATCCCTACGCAGCCAAATGGCGATCATGCGTGCCGACGCCAACATCGAAGGCGGTCCTGCGCTGAAAGGCGTGCTTAGAAGCCATCGCGACAGCGGCGATCCCAGCGCCTACAGCTATCTCATCGTCACGTCCGACGGCGATGTCTTCAACGACGGCTTGCCGGAAGATCTCTCGCTCGGCGAAGGCCTGCACCGGATCAGCATCCCCGCCACCGATTCACGCCCTGGAAAGGGCGATGCTTCGATGGACGTGATGGTTCTGGTCGAGCGCTCGCAGGACGGCACGCTGATGGCGGTCGCGCGCTCCACGTCGCCGCTCGATCAACTCGGCGCCGGCCTCCATCTGGTCGCCATCGCCGGCGGCATCGGGCTGACATTGCTGGCTCTGGTCGCCGGCCTTGCGATCGGCGCTCTCCTGCTGCGCCGTCTCGACAGGGTCAGCAATGCGGCCGAACGGATCGTCAGCGAAGACATCAGCCAGCGGCTGCCGGATATCGGCCGCGCCTATCAGGCCTCCGGTCCCGACCGGGTG
>CAZBPO010000048.1:0-2550 GCA_964493795.1 uncultured Flavobacteriaceae bacterium | reverse complement strand
GTTCGACGTCCTCGTCAAGAATCTCAACCGGATGCTCGACCGGCTGGGCCACGCCATGACGGCTCTGCGTCAGGTCTCGACGGATCTGGCGCACGACCTCAGAACGCCGCTGTCGCGTCTCAGGAATACGCTCGAGGAAGGGGCGGGGGGCGACGATCATCAGCGGGCGGAATGGGCCGCGCGCGGTATCGCCGACATCGACGAGGTTCTGGATGTTCTCAACGCTCTTTTGCGGATCGCCCAGGTCGAATCGTCCAACCGCAAATCGGCCTTCGGGCCGCTCGATATCGGGGGGCTCGTCACCACGATCGCCGATGCCTATCGCCCCGCCGCCGAAGAAAGCGGGCACGCCATCGCCGTGGCGGCCCCCTCCGGAATCGAAGTGAACGGCGATGTGGCGCTCCTGAAACAACTCCTCGCCAACCTTGTCGACAACGCGCTGCGTCACACGCCGGCAGGGTCCAGGATCGACATCGCCGTGACGGCAGGGCGCGAGAACGCAACCGTCAGCGTGGCGGACGACGGCCCAGGCGTACCGAGGGCAGACATCGGCAACATCACCCGGCGCTTCTATCGGCTCGACCGCAGCCGATCGACGCCTGGCGCCGGCCTCGGCCTGACGCTGGCCAAGGCGATCGCCGACCTGCATGGCGCGCCGTTCACGCTGTCCGACAACCGGCCCGGGCTGCGCATAGAGATCGCCCTGACCCGTTCTCCGGCGCCCGCCGATCAGCAGGCCGGCGCCCCTCCCGCTACTTGAAGAAGCCGTCGCGCAGATTGATGCCGTGCTCCAGATAGACCTTCATGGCGCACAGCATCTGCGTCCAGCCCATGCAATTGCCGTATGAGCCTTTGAGGCCGCCCGGCGTCTTACGCCAACCCTCCTCGGCGATGGTGACCAGCGTGCGATTGCCTTCCAGCGGCTCGAAGGTCATCGTAACCGTGGTTTCGTAGTCGGCGCCCTCCGGCATATCTGCGCCGCCCTCGGGCGGCTCGCCCTCATAGGCGTCCCAGCGCAGCACGATCCGTTCGTTCTTCACGACCTCCACCACATGCACCGGGAATGCGCCGGGAAAGTCGTGGAAATCCCATGTCACAGTCGCGCCGGTCTCCAGCCGCCCCCTGGCGCCGCCCGTCGTGAAATAGCCCGACAGTTTCGCGGGATCGGCCACCGCCTCGAACACATCGGCCACCGGCTTCGCGATCCGCCCTGAGATCCTGAACTTCAAGTCCATGACATCTCTCCTTGTTAGTCAGCATAACATGTTATATTTTGATAACATGTCAAGCAGCTCGAAATTCGATGCGGTATTCAAGGCGCTCTCGGCTCCGGTCCGCCGTCAGATTCTGGACGTGTTGAAAGACCGGCCCGTCACGACCGGCGATCTCTGCGCGAAGTTCGCGCATCTCGATCGCTGCACCGTGATGCAGCATCTCCGCGTGCTGGAAGACGCGGATCTCGTGATAGTCCAGCGAAAGGGCCGCGAACGCTGGAATCATCTCAACGCGATGCCGATCAAACGCATCCACGATCGCTGGATAGGCCCTTACGCTGCACGGGCGGCGGATCTGATGGTCTCGCTTGAGGACAACCTCGGCTGAAGCAAACGGGCGCAGCCTTTATCGTGGACATCCGGCGCGTTGCCGTCAGGGTCCGGCGGCTCAAACGGACAAGGATCATCATGAAATTCCTGCTTACAGCTGCAGCGGCCCTCTCATTAGCAGGCGTTGCAGCCGCCGACTCTTGCGCTCAGACGCGCAGCGACACGGTCGCCTTCGGCGGTGAGCGTTCCGTGATCGTTACGGCGACGTCCATACCAGGCCCCGTCGCGCCTGAAGGCGGCGGCGACAATTGCCGTCTCGCGACCGTGGTTCCTACGGTGCACACGACCGAAGGCCAGAACGTCGCCGCATACGCTGCGGCGGCGATCGCGGCCAGCTACGATCTTGGCCACACGGAGGAACCTGTGCCGGCGGCCAGGCTTGGCGCGTTTCTGGATGAATGGGTGAAGGTCACGGTGACTACGTCCGACCAGGCGCCGCCCATCACCGACGACTTCGTCGTTACCGAGCTGGAAGCCGAAGCCTACGAGACGATCCGCGCCTCGAAAGCCCCGATGCTTTGCTATCCGGAAAGCGCGTTCAAAACCGCATGTTTCGCACCGGACGAAAGCGGCTACATCGTCGCGCTCTTCACGCGCGAACAGACCTGACGGCGGCGTCGGGCGGCGTCAGACGCCGCCCGCGCCGATCTCGCGCACCTTGAATCCCGCATGGCGCACATGCGCGATCACCTCGCGGGCGTGTTCTTCGTCGCGCGCTTCCGCCGTAATGCGCAGCTCGGCCACCTTGGCCGGCATATGCGTAAGCATGCGGTTGTGGAACACCTCGATGATGTTCCCACCCGCTTCGCCCACCATCGTCGCGATGCGGGCGAGAACCCCTGGCCGGTCTTCGATCTCGACCGCGAAGTTCAGGATACGCCCAGCCCGCGATAGCTCGCGCAGGATGACGTTCGACAGCAGACGCGGGTCGATATTCCCGCCGCAC
>CAZBPO010000047.1:0-15260 GCA_964493795.1 uncultured Flavobacteriaceae bacterium | reverse complement strand
GCAGAAGCGGCAGGTGAGGGTGCACCCGACCTGCGAGGAAACGCAAAGCGTGCCGCGGTCTTCCTCGGGGATATAGACGGTCTCGATCTCGATGCCGGGGCCGAAACGCAGCAGCCATTTGCGCGTGCCGTCCTCGGAGGTCTGCGCGGCGAGGATTTCCGGACGCGCCAGGGTGTATCGTTCCGCCAGCGCCGCGCGCAGGGGCTTGGACACGTTCGTCATCTGATCGAACGAGGTCGCGCCGCGCTGATAGATCCAGTGCCAGACCTGGCCTGCACGCATGCGGGCCGCCTTGGTCTCGACGCCCGCCGCGATCAGTTCGGCGGCGAGCTTGTCACGGGTGAGGCCGATAAGACTCTTCAGGGACATTCCTGGTTGATCCGGTCGAGCGCGCCCGAGACGCCCGACAGAGAATAGGTGTCCGTCGTGTTGGTGCCGCGACGGGAGGTGCCCTTGACCACCATGTTGGAGCCGCCGCGAATGGCGGCCACCAGCTTCTGCTCGGTGGCGCCGTCGACGATCCAGGCCGCGCCGTCGGTGCCGGCGTTGACGGTGACGAACGAGAAGGTGGCCCCGCCCACGGTCACGGTGGCCTTCGAGCCTTCCTTGAACGGATAGCCGATCACGATGGAGGGCTCGCCCTTCACCTGGCGCGACGGAAAGTTCGAGATGATGAAGAAGATCGGGTCGCGCTTGACGTTGCCCGGCTCGCTCTTCTTGGGCTGGGACAGCACGTAACACACCGTCGCGCCGCCATCGGCCGATTTGAACGCTTTCCAGTCGTTGAATTCGCCGAGCAACTCCGGCTTGGCGAGGGCGGCGCCACCAAGGCACAGCGCGGCGCTGAACGCGGTGATGCAGGCGATCTTCGAACGCATGGGGAAACCTTATGCTGGGGCGCCCCCTATGGCGGCGCGTTTTCCGAGGGCAGGTTTGGCCTATGCAGGCCGGACTGACAAGGCTTTAGCGCCGCCCGCCGCACTTGGGCGGCCATCCGGCGCGGTCAGGCTGGGCTGCGGGTGCGGCGAATTCATGGCGGCGGCGCCCTATCAGCAAGACGTGATCGGCGCGCCTTCAGCCGCGCTTGAGGGGCTGGATGAAGGGCCGTCCGCCGGGGCCGGGATGGCGCAGCACTGGCGTGCCCCATTCGTGGCCGGCCTTGGGCCGGAAGGTCTCGCGCGGGCCGCCGGCCGCCACCGGGCGCTCGGCGAAGCGGCCGACCGTGAGCAGGCGGTCATACATGACGATCGCCCCGGCGGTGGCGACGTTGAGGCAGAACGCCGTCGGGATCTTGACGATATGGGCGCAGAGCCCCTGAAGACGCGGGCTGAGCGAACCGCGCTCCGAGCCGAAAATATAGGCAGCGCGCGCCGGATGGCGGAAACTGGGCATCGGGATCGCCTCTTCGGTGAACTCGATGCCGACCAGGTCGCAGCCCTTAGGCAACAGGAAATCCTCGAACCGCGCGAACGGGTAATGCGGCACCTGGCCCTCGGCGGCCGAGGTATCGGCGTGGCGGACGATGCGCGCCTTGGTTTCGGCCTCGATCGTGAAGGTGAAGCTGGCGCCGAAGGCGTGGGCGGTGCGCATCAGATTGCCCAGATTCATGGCCTTGGAGATGCCCTCGGCCCCGATCCCGAAATAGCCGCGCATGTCATGAACCCCTTCTGTAGACGATGTGAAAAGGCGCACTCTTGCCCGTGAGGTCAAGGCGGCCTAGGAGGCGGCGATGATGGGCAGACCCGATCCGATCCTGGTGGAGCTGACGCGCGGCGCGCTGGTGGAGAGCGTCCATCGGGGCGCGCTGGCGGTCTGCGACGCTGAGGGCCGCGTGAAGCTGTCGCTGGGCGATATCAAAAGCCCGGTCTATCCGCGCTCGGCCTTCAAGATGATGCAGGCTTTGCCGCTGGTGGAGAGCGGGGCGGCAGATGCGTTCGGCGTGAGCCCCAAAGAGCTGTCGCTGGCCTGCGCCTCGCATTCAGGGGAACGATTCCATGTCGAAACGGCCGGCGGCTGGCTGAACCGCATGGGTCTTAAGGCCGAGAATCTGGCCTGCGGGCCGCAGCCGCCGTCCTACGGCAAAGCCGCTTTGGCGCTGGCCCGTTCGGGCGGCAAGCCGACGCGGCTGCACAATAACTGCTCGGGCAAGCATGCCGGGTTCCTGTGCTGCGCGCTGCATATGGGCGCGGCGACGGCCGGCTATGAGAAGCCCGCCCACAAGGTGCAGAAAGCGGCCCGGCAGGCGATCGGCGAGCTATGCGACATGCAGCCGGCCGGCATGGCGGTGGGCATAGACGGCTGCGCGGCGCCGAACTTCGCGATCCCGCTGAAGAATCTGGCGACCGGATTCGCCCGGCTGGCCGACCCCTCGAAGCTGAAGCCGGAGCGGGCGGCGGCGATCTTCCGCCTGATGGATGCGGTGACGCGCTGGCCGCTCTATGAGAGCGGTACCGGCCGTTCCGACGTGAAGCTGATGGCCGACGCGCTGCCCGGCACGATGACCAAGGTGGGTGCGGAGGGCGTTCATGCCGCCGCCATCCCCGAACTGGGGCTGGGCGTCGTTTTGAAGATCGACGATGGCGGCACGCGCGCGGCGGAGACCGCCATGGCGCATGTGCTGGTGACGCTGGGCGCGTTGAAGGCGCGGTCGGGGGCGGCCAGGGCGTATCTGGACGCCCCGGTCGTCAACTGGCGCGGCGATGTCTGCGGCCAGCGCCGCGCAGCGGCGGCGCTGAAGGCGCTGTAACGCCCTGACCGTCAGTTCGGCGCGGGAACCGATGGCGCGGCGTCGTCAGGCTTCGGCTGGGGCGCGTCTTTCTCGACCCGCGCGATGCTGGAGATCATGCAGCGTTGGGACATGCCGCCGGCGCTGTTGAAGATCAGCGAATCCCCCACGCCAAGGCACGAGGTGGCGGCCTTGACCGAAAGCCCCAGCACCTCGCGCAGGCCGATGCAGGTGCCGACGGTTTCGACGAGATAGTCGTCCCGGCGGGCGGTCAGCACGACCGAGCTGTCGGTGGCGTTCTTGAATCCGTCGATAAGCGATGTGCGCAGGCAGCGGTCGGTTTTCTCGGCTGCGGCCGAGCCGGCGAGCGCCGCGACGGCGATAAGAAGGGAGAGGGTTTTCATAGCCTGTTCCTTTGATCCCCGCAGGCGCGACCATACCCGACAATGCCCCGCCGCGCCAAATCGTCCATTGCCGGGCGACGTCCGCCCCGCCTAGGGTGCCGGGCTTTCAGAAATCCAAGGGAGGAGACCCACAATGCGCGCCGTTCTTTGCAAGGAATACGGGCCGCCCGAGAGCCTGGTGGTCGAGGAGCTTCCCTCGCCGGTGGCCGGCAAGGGCCAGGTGGTGCTGAGCGTGAAGGCGGCCGGCGTGAACTTTCCCGACGTGCTGATCATCCAGAACAAATACCAGTTCAAGCCGCCGCTGCCGTTCTCGCCCGGCGGCGAGGTGGCCGGCGTGGTGAAAGAGGTCGGGGAGGGCGTGACGAATGTGAAGCCGGGCGACCGGGTGATCGGCTCGACCGGCTGGGGCGGCTTCGCCGAGGAGGTGGCGGTGGACGCCGGGCGGTTGATTCCCATCCCCGATGAAATGGACTTCACCACCGCCTCGGCCTTCGTGATGACCTATGGCACCTCGCATCACGCGCTGAAGGACCGCGCGGCGATCAAGCCGGGCGAGACGCTGCTGGTGCTGGGCGCGGCGGGGGGCGTGGGCCTGGCCGCCGTCGAGCTGGGCAAGGCGATGGGCGCGACCGTGATCGCCGCCGCCTCCAGCCAGGAGAAGGTGGATGTGTGCCTGGCGCACGGGGCGGACAAGGGCATCGTCTATCCTTCGGGCCCGTTGAGCCGGGATGACCAGAAGAAGTTCGGCGAACAGCTGAAAGTCCTGTTCGGGGACAAGGGCGTCGATGTGATCTACGACCCCGTGGGCGACGCCTATGCCGAGCCGGCGTTGCGCTCGATCGCCTGGGAAGGGCGCTATCTGGTGGTCGGCTTTGCGGCCGGCGAAATCCCGAAGATCCCGCTGAATCTGGCGCTGTTGAAGGGCTGCCAGATCGTCGGCGTGTTCTGGGGTGCGTTCACCGCGCGCAACCCGCAGCGCAACCAGGAAAACCTGAAAGAGCTGATGGGCCTGTTCGCCAGCGGCAAGATCAAGCCACATGTTTCGGCGACCTATCCGCTGGAAAGAGCGGGTGAGGCGCTGAACGCGATGGCCAACCGGCAGGTCAAGGGCAAGGTGGTGCTGACCACCTGAGGCGGGGGCTGGTCCGGGGTTGAGTTATGTCGCCCCGCTGGAGTTATTCCTGCGGGGCGATGCGATATTATCTGTAATTTACGCGTATTTCGCTGCGTTGGGGTGCCGCGATGCGCCTTTCGCCTGTGTTTGCGAAGCAAAGATTAAATACAGCCGCAAAAACGCGGTGATGCCTTTAGCGCGGATTTCAAGCCTTCATGCGTAAGCTGGGGCAATGCTCGAAGTCCTTTCCTGCATCGTCGTCGATCACGATCTGCGTCTGGTGGCGCTGGCGGCGCTCGTCTGTCTTTTCGCCTGTTACACGACCGTCGAACTGCTGAGCCGGGCCAGGGTGTCGAGCGGCGTCAGCCAGACGTCGTGGGTCCTGACCGCCGGCACGGTGGCAGGGAGCGGCGTGTGGGCGACGCATTTCGTGGCGATGCTGGCCTATGAGAGCGCGCTGCCGATCTCATACGATATCGGTCTGACGGCGCTTTCCGTCATGGCCGCCATCACGCTGGCCTCTCTGGGCTTCATGGTTGGCCTGACGACGCGATTCCACCTTCTGGGCGGCGCGATCCTGGGCGCGGCGATTTCGACCATGCACTATCTGGGCATGGAGGCGCTGCGCGGGCCCGTCATGGTGGGCTGGGACGCCGGCTATGTGGTGGCCTCGCTGGCGCTCGGCATCGGCTTCAGCGCGCTGGCGCTGGGCGCCGTGATGAAGGCGCGCACGCCTTCGGCCGCGCTGGGCGCCGCCGGCCTGCTGGCGCTGGCCATTTGCGTGATGCATTTCACGGGTATGACGGCGGCTACGCTGACGCCGATCGCCGATGGCGGCGAGGCCGTCGGCGCGGTGGCGCCGACCTCTCTGGCGGTCGCCGTAGCGGCGGTCGCCATGCTGGTGATCGGCGTCGGCGCGGTCGCGACCATGATCCGCCACCACCGCGAGGAGCGCGCGCAGGGCGAGGCGCTGCGCAGCCATGTCGCCGAACTGGAGGCGACCAAGCGCGAGCTCAAGGAGGCGCTGCAGGAGGCGGCCCGGAGCAACGAGGCGAAGTCGCAATTCCTGGCCTCGATGAGCCATGAGCTGCGCACGCCTCTGAACGCCATCATCGGCTATTCGGAATTCATGGGCATGCAGCCTTTCGGCGCGATGCCCGATGCGCGCTATCTGGAATATATCGGAGACATCCAGAAAAGCGGCGGGCATCTGCTGGCGCTGATCAACGATGTGCTGGACCTGGCGCGGCTGGACGCCCGGCGGGTGGAGCTGCATGACGAGGAGGTCGATCTCGGCGAAATCGTTCGCGAGTCGCTGAGCCTCGTCGCGCCGCAGGCCGCCAAGGGCCGGGTCACGATGCGCGAGGAAGCGGCCGAGGCCGGGCTGACGGTGCGGGTCGATGCCCGGCGGCTGAAGCAGGTGCTGGTGAACCTATTGTCGAACGCGGTGAAGTTCACGCCGGCGGACGGCTGCGTGACGCTGAGCGTGGCGCTGGACGGGCAGGGCGTCGCGATCGCCGTGTCCGATACCGGGATCGGCATGCGTCCTGAGGATATCGCTGTGGCGCTCGACAGGTTCGGGCAGGTCGAGAGCGCGCTGGCGCGCCGTTATCAGGGCACCGGGCTGGGGTTGCCGCTGGCGCGCGAACTGATCGAGCTGCATGACGGCGCGCTGCGTATCGAAAGCACGTTCGGCAGGGGGACCACGGTCACCGTGACGCTGCCGCCCGAGCGGGTCTTGCCACTTCTGACGCGCGCGGCGTGACGGCGAAGCCGCGCGGCGTCATTCCGCCGTAGCGGGTTCGATGCGGACCTTGCCGATATTGCGCCCGTCCATGTCGAGGACACGCAAAGCGAGGCCATCGGCCCGCAGCGTATCGCCCGCCCGAGGCAGATGGCCGAGGCGCGACAGGATATAGCCGGCGAGCGTGACGTAACGGTCGCCCTCGTCCACCAGATCCTGGCCGAGCAGCGTGCTGAGCCGGCGTATGTCGATGAAGCCATCGACCGTCCATGCGCCGTCATCCGACTTCACGGCGGCGGCCGCTTCCTCGTCTTCGCTGGGGAATTCGCCGGCGATGGCTTCCAGGATGTCGTTCGGCGTCGCGATGCCGACGACCGAGCCGTGCTCGTCGACGATGACCGCGAGGGGCACGCGCGCGCGCCGCAACTGTTCCATCACGCGCAGAACGTTCAGACTTTCGTGCAGCACGACGGGCTCGCGCACGAGGGCTTTCAGATCGAGCTCGTGACCATCGAGGAGGGCGGCGAGCAGGTCTTTGGACAGCGCGACGCCGGCGAAATCATCCAGATCGCCGTCGGCGACCAGCACGCGGGCGTGTTTCAGCTCGCGGATGTCGCGGCGGAGCGTTTCGGGCGCATCGGCGAGATCGATCCAGTCGATCTCGTTGCGCGGCGTCATGATCGAGGAGACCGGGCGCGCCGCGAGATCGAGCACGCCGCGGATCATGTCGGTCTCCTCGGGGCGGAAGACGCCGGCGGCCGCCGTGTGTTCGGCGATGGCCTCGACCTCGTCCTCGGCCGGCTCGCTGGCGGCCCGATCGCCGCCCAGCAGGCGCAGCACGGCGTTGGACGTGCGGGCGCGCAGATCGATGCTGGAGAGCGCCTTGTCGCGGTTGCGCTGCCGCATCTGGTTGGCGGCCTCGATCAGCACCGAGAAGCCGATGGCGGCGTAGAGATATTCCTTGGGAATGTGGAAGCCGAGGCCTTCGACCACGAGGCTGAAGCCGATCATCAGCAGGAAGCCGAGACACAGGATCACGACGGTGGGGTGGCGGCTGACGAAGGCCATCAGCGGCTTGGCGGCGACCATCATGACGATCATCGCGACGACCATCGCGATCACCATGATCGAGAGCTCCTGAACCATGCCGACGGCGGTGATCACGCTGTCGAGCGAGAATACGGCGTCGAGGATCACGATCTGGACGATCACCTGCCAGAAGACGGCATGAACGACCTTGGTTTCCTTGTGCGCGGTATGGCCTTCGAGCCGCTCATGCAGCTCCATGGTGCCCTTGGCGAGCAGGAAGAAGCCGCCGAGCAGCAGAATGATGTCGCGGCCCGACAGATCGAGCGTGCCGAACTGGATCAGCGTCTCCTTGAGCGTGACGATCCACGAAATCGCGAAGAGAAGGCCGAGGCGCATGCCCAGCGCCAGCGACAGGCCGATGATGCGCGCCTTGGCGCGCTGCTCGGGCGGCAGCTTGTCGGCGAGGATCGCGATGAAGACGAGATTGTCGATGCCCAGAACGATCTCGAGCACGATCAGCGTCGCGAGGCCGATCCAGGCATTGTAGTCGGAGATCCACTCCATGGCGGGCGATGATCCTCGTTCAGACGGACAGGCGAACGGGCGCGCGCCCGGAAGGGCGCGCCGCATGTTTCGCGGTTTGGGATTGGGTCGGGCCGGAGGCGGTGAAGCTGACATCCCAGAGGGATGTCAGCCGCCTTCGAGGTCGGCCTTCTGTCGAACCGTCGTCTGACTCGTCCGGCATTGTGGCCGATACACGCTCCGGGGCGGGATGCCCGGGCCTGATAAGCCGGGATGCGCGCCGCGGCTCAAGAGGCGATCACGGGTTCGTGATCGCGCGGCGGTCAGGATTTTCCGTTCGCGTCCGGCGGGGTGCGGAGGTTTCCGGTGAGCCCGGGAAGGCTGCCCGCATTCAGGCCGACTTCCGACAGGAGCTGATCGAGCAGCGGGGCCTGGGCGCGATAGCGCAGCGCGCTGCTCACGACCTGCTCGCTGAGACTGCTCTCGCCCGCGCCATTCGCGCCGCCGCCAGCGCCACCGGATGTGTTCAGGCCATCCATCTGGATGATTTTGATGGAGTCGATCTTCTCCATCGGCTTGACCGACTCGGCGATGATGCGGTCGAGATTCTCGATCAGCTTGATGCGGATCTGCATCGCGATCTGTTCGGGCGAGAGAAGATTGGCCGCCGTGTTCAGCGCATTCTGGCCTGCGGCGTCGACTTCGTAGCGGACGCGGGCGGCCTCGGCCTCGACGCGGATCGCTTCCGCCGCTGCGGCCGCTTCGATCTTCGTCTTGTCGGCGTTGCCCCGCGCCTGCTCGCGGATCGCCTCGGCGCGGTCGCTGGCGGCGACCTTTTCGGCCTCGGCGGCGACGCGGATCGTCAAGGCTTCACGCTCCGCCTCCTTGGCGGCCTCGATCAGCTCGATGATCTTCTGGCGGTCGGCGGCCTCGCGGTCGCGCACGGTCTTGACCTGTTCCTCGGCCTGAACGGCGAGGGCGAGGGCCTTGTCGGCCTCGGCCTTGGCTTCCGACTGCGCCTTGGAGCGCTCGGCGACCGCGATGTCGCGGTCCTGGTTGGAGAGCTCGATCACCTTGGCTTTCTCGACATTCTGCGTCTCGATCGCCCGCGCCTTGGCGATCTCGCGCTCGGCGACCTCCTGCTCCATGGCGATCCGCTGCTGGGCGACGAGGCGGTCGGCTTCGATCCTGGCCTGCTCGATCTGTTGCTGGGCGGTGATCTTGGCGCCTTCGGCCTCGCGCAGCCGCTCGGCCTCCTGGCGGGCGATGTCGGCGGCCTGCTCGGCCCGACGGTTGGCGACTTCACGCGCCTGTTCGAGCTGGGCGTATTGCTCGTCGCGCCCGATCTCGAGCGTGCGGCGCTGGGCTTCGAGGTTCTTGGTCCGGATCTGAACCTGGGTGTCCTGCTCGACGTCGTTGCGCAGCTTCTTGCGCAGCTCGATCTCCTGGGTGAGGCGGGTAAGGCCCTCGGCGTCGAACGCGTTGGAAGGGTTGAAGTGCTCCATCGCCGTCTGGTCGAGGCCGGTGAGGGAGACGGTCTCCAGCTCAAGACCGTTCTTGAGCAGGTCTTCCGACGAGACCTGCTGCACCTTCTGGACGAAATGCGTGCGCTGCTCGTGCAGCTCGGTCATCGTCAGTTCGGCGGCGACGGAGCGCAGCGCGTCGACGAACTTGCCCTCGACCAGATCCTTCAGCTGGGTCGGGTGCATGGTGCGCAGGCCAAGGGTCTGGGCGGCCGAAGCGATGGCGTCGGCGCTGGGCTGAACGCGGACATAGAACTCGGCCAGCACGTCGACGCGCATGCGGTCTTTGGTGATCAGCGCCTGTTCGTTGCTGCGCTGAACCGCCAGGCGCAGCGTGTTCATGTTGACCGAGATCGTTTCATGCAGGACCGGCAACACCAGCGCGCCGCCGTTCATCACCACCTTCTCGCCGCCGAAGCCGGTGCGGACGAAGGCGGTCTCCTTGGAGGCGCGCTTGTAAAGCCGCGCGAAGATGACGCCCAGGATGATGAGGGCGGCAAGAGCTGCGCCGACCAGGATGGCGATCTCGGTCATCGAATTCATGTCTTCACTCTCCCCAAGTCGTCCTCAGACGGCGGCGTCGCGCAGCGACGCGCTGCTGTTGTGGATGGCGTAGTATGTGGCTCCGGCGCGTCGGACGAGCACAAGGCTTGCGCCCTGAACGAAGACGTCGCCCGTGTTGTCGGGTTCGACCATCACGTAGTGCGCCTGGCCGTGTTCGTCGCGCACGCGGGCCTGGGCGGCGTGTCTTTCGCGCGCCTCGCCGGTGACGATCACCGCGACCCGGCCGATCAGGCTGTCGCGGGAAACCGCCGTCGTTTCATCGCGCGGCATGATGCGGGCGATGAAGCGGCTGAACGTTCGCGTCACGGGCAGGGCGAGCAGAAAGGCCGCCGGAACGGCCAAATAGATCGGCGCAGTGGCGCCGGTCGCGCCGAAGACGATGCGTTGACCGACCAGTCCCGTGACGCCGAAGGCGAACAGGAAGACGACGATCAGCATCAGCAGGGGCAATCGGCCGACATTCAGCCATGACAGGGCCGAGGCGCCGCCGACCTGTGCGTCGGTTTCGAGCCCCTCGCCGGCCGCCAGTCCGCCGCCGAGGCCAAGAACCTCGACGACGCCGATCAGCAGCATCAGCACCAGCGCCGCGACGAAGGCGACGTTATCGGCCGATGCGAGAAAGTCCCACATCGACGTTTCAGCTCTTGCCGGACCGGGCCTTCAGCGCCGCCAGGCGTTCATCGACGCGATTGCGTCGCGCCATGGTGTCGAGCTCGGCGAGCTTGACGCCACGCTCGCGGTCGACGCCGCCGAGCGAGGGCGCGCCTTCGCGCGCCATCATGCGGTCGAAGGCGGCGGTGGCGTCATCGACACGGCGGGAGACGCCGGGGCCGCCGGACGCGCCCGGCGCTGCGCCGGCCTGCTCCTCGGCGCGGGCGCGCGCGACGACCATGGCGCGGAACGATTCGTCCATTTCGCGGCGCTTGGCCTGAAGCGCGGCGATGTAGCCGTCGAGCTCGGCCTCGCGCTTGGCGGCGTCGGCGACGGCGCCTTCCAGGATGGGGATCTGCGCTTCCACGTCGAGCTGATGCTCGACGCCGGCGCGCGCAAGGTCTTCACGGTCCTCACGCAGCGCGACTTCGATCTGCTGGCCGAGTTCTTCGTAGCGGCTGCTCTGTTCGGCCAGGCGCTTGCTCGCCAGATGCTTTTCGGCGATCGCGCGGCCCAGCTCGCCGCGGACGTCGTCGATCGCCTTGTCGATGTCGCGCATCGTCTGCTGGATGACGGCGTCGGGGATCGCGCCTTCGATGGCGTCGATGATCGCATGCGCGCTGCCGCTCACGATGCGTGCGACGCGGGCTCCCAGTGTGTCTGCCATGTCTCGCCTCACCCTCCCTAGCGC
Source organism: uncultured Flavobacteriaceae bacterium (assembly GCA_964493795.1). Taxonomy (GTDB): domain Bacteria; phylum Pseudomonadota; class Alphaproteobacteria; order Micropepsales; family Micropepsaceae; genus JADZAI01. Next base: position 4,293 of record CAZBPO010000047.1, on the reverse strand, counting down.
GCGGCCCTGGCCGCCAGAATAATTTGCATCAGCTCGCCCAGCGCCGCGATCCGACGGGCGACGACGCCAGCGTCGTAGGCGGGCGCCGTCGGCGTCACCGCCCAGCGTAGCAATTGTTCGGTCATTCGCGCGGCACAATCGACCAGACGCGCTTCATGTCGCACCAGCGCCTCGCGGCCTCCCGCCTCGCCGGGCGCGGAGAGCGCCACGGCCAATAGCTCCTCGGCGGTGGTCATCAGCCCGACGGCGACGTCGGAATGGGCCTCGGCCCCGGCTTCCAGAAGCCGCAGCGCCCGGAAGGAGGCGGCCAGCTGGTCGTGGCTGATGGCCAGCGCGGCGGAAAAGGATTCAGGGCGGCCTTCGCGTTCGCGCGCCTGGCGGATCAGGGCGCGGATCTTGTCGCTGGCCGTAAGGGCTCCGTCGATCTGCAGCTTCGCCAGAAAGCTGGTGTCGTCTTCGGACAGCCGGACGCTGAGCGGGGTGGTCAGAGATGCCATGTCACACATCGTACTCAAATGTATGACGTGTGTAAACGGAAATTATGCGACGCCAGAAACGCGAAAGGCCCCGGGGGGTGTCCGGGGCCTTTCCTTCATCTGGCGTATTCGCCGTTTCAGTACATCCGCTTGAACAAATGCACGATGAAACGCAGGGGGTTCTGGGCGGCTACGACAGATGAGGGCTTCTCATCCCGCGCCGCGAAGACATGGCCGTATGCGCGAAACATTGGTCTCTCCACGGTTTGGGTTTCTAACTCAGTTCGCCAGCAATTCGCTTGCGATGGCGGTGATATAGGGGTGTGACCCCCGTTATGACAAAGGATCAGTTCTCATTCGATATATGAGGGATTTTGATGTATGATCGACCCTGAGCCCTGGGCCGCTGCGGGATTTCCGCAGATTCCCGAGGGTTTCGGGGGGATTCACCATGAGCCGCAAGCTGCCGCCGCTGAACGCCTTGCGGGCCTTTGAGGCGGCCGCCCGGCTGAAAAGCGTGTCGAAGGCGGCCGACGAGCTGTCGGTGACGCAAGGCGCGGTCTCGCACCAGATCAAGCAGCTGGAGGATTGGGCCCAGATCGAGCTGCTGCGGCGCTCGGGCCGGGGCATCGCGCTGACCGATGCGGGCGAGCGCTACGCCAACGCCCTGACCCCGGCGCTGGACCAGATGGACGCCGCCACACGTCGCCTGCTGGCCTCGGACCCGCGCAAGGGCTGGTTGACCGTTTCGACGATGCCTTCGTTCGCTGCCAAATGGCTGGTGCCGCGTCTGCCGGCCTTCCGCGCCCGCCATCCTGAAATCGACGTGTGGCTGTCGACCTGGTGGAATCTGGGCGAAGACGAGGACCTGTCGGCCTTCACCGACAGCGATGTCGACATGGCGATCCTGTATGGTCGCGGCGAGTGGGACGGGGTGTCGGCGACCTTCATGATGGATGAGGAGCTGTTCCCGGTCTGCGCCCCGGCCTATGCGGCGCAGCTGAAGCTGGAGACGCCGGGCGACCTGAAGCGGGCCACCTTGCTGCATGACGAGATGCGTCAGGACTGGCGGCTGTGGCTGAAAGCGGCCGGGGTGAGCGGGATCGAGCCGGAGCGCGGCCCCGGCTTCGACGACAGCGCGCTGCTGATCCAGGCGGCGATGGCCGGCATGGGCGTGGCGCTGGGCCGCTCGGCGCTGGTGAAGGCCGACCTGGAGGCCGGCCTTCTGGTGGCCCCGTTCGCGCTGAAGCTGGACGCCGATCTCGACTATTACGTGGTCAGCCGGCCGGGGACCGAAACGCTGCCCAAGATCAAACTGTTCCGCGACTGGCTGACCGAGATGGCGGCGGCGTAAGGCGCGTCAGGCCAGCGGGTCGAGCACGCCGGTCAGGCCGATGCCGGCATGCGGGCCGATGAAGAACTGTTCGACGACGCCGACGCCCTTGTGCACCGCGTCGCCGATCTGAAGCTCGGCGGCGCTGATGGCCTGGATGTGCAGAAGGGCCGGGTCGTTGTCGTTCAGCGTGGCGAAGTCGAGCGTCTCATGCGCGACGTCGAGCGGGCCGCGATCCATGCCGTGGCCCCATTCGGGGTGGGTGTAGCCGATCCCCTGCATGTAGAAATGGACGCGTGGCGTGAAGCGCAGCTCGGCCTCGGCGTCGTGGTTCCGCATCGCGATGGCGAGGCTGGCGATGCGGCGCGAATCGGGTTTCCACGTATAGCGCGGCGTCACGTCCTCGAACTCGACGGCGGGCGCATCGCCGCCGGGAACGGCGATCACCGCACGCCGGTTCCACGGCCGGCCGAAGGCGTCGTCGTTGGTGTGGCAGAAAACGACATGGCGGGCGAAATTGGACGGGGTCCAGAGCCAGAAGAACTGGCTGAACGCGCCCTGGGCAGGCGGCTGGCTGTCGCCCTTGCCGACCGGGCGCACGCCCCATGAGCGGTCGCGCGTGCCTAGGCACTCGTTCGGGTTGAGCGCCACCTGCGCGCCCTCGACCGAAATCCAGCCCGACCACGCCCCGTTCTGGGTGAGGCGGGTATAGTCCATGAAGGCGCGCGTGCCGTTGCGGCGGATGAAGCGCGGCTCCTCGATCGGGGCGTGGCGCATCTCCATGGTGATGTCGGCGGCGAGCGCGCCGTCATTGGGCGCGACGCGGATGCGCAGCGTTTTCAAAGGCCGCACGATCTCGATCGAGAGCGGGCCGACGGAGAGGTTCAGCCGGTCGCCGTTCATGCGCTTCGACACGCGCAGGATGTGCTGGCGGCCGTCGGCGACGACGCTGAACGCGCCGTCCATGATGTCGAGCTGGGGATAGATGCCGAAGGCGACGGCGAAGAAGAACGAGCCGTCGGGCGACATGCCGTTGAAGAAATAACGGTCGTAGAAGTTCCGGTCGGTGCCGGAAAAGGCGATGGGCTCAGGCGTCTGGTGCAACGGATAGTCGTCGCCGGGCGTCAGCATGGAATCCTCCCGATATCGTTATGTCCGCGATTGTCCGTCATGCGGCCGCGCAGCGCAAACGGCGCGGGAGGTGACGCCGCGAAAGGGCTGAATGCGGTGGAAAATGCGCGCCGTTTGTCCTAATGCCGGGTTCCATAAGGACATTTGCGAGACGCGCAGGGCAGCCATGGCGGAAGCAGGATCGAAGACCTTCGATTACATCATCATCGGCGCGGGCTCGGCGGGCTGCGTGCTGGCCAATCGCCTGTCGGCCGATCCGAACAACAAGGTGCTGCTGCTCGAGGCCGGCCCGAAGGACAAGTCGGTGCTGATCCACATGCCGGCGGGCGTGGGCCAGCTTTTGTCCAAGCGCACCAAGTTCAACTGGTACTACGAGACCGAGGGCCAGTCGCAGCTGGGCAACCGGCGCATGTACTGGCCGCGCGGCAAGACGCTGGGCGGATCGTCGTCGATGAACGGCATGATCTATATCCGCGGCCATGCGCGCGACTATGACCAGTGGCGGCAGCTTGGCCTGGAAGGCTGGGGTTTCGGCGACGTGCTGCCCTATTTCAAGCGGTCGGAATCGAACGAGAACGGCGGCGACGACTTCCATGGCGGCGAAGGGCCGCTGAAGGTCGGCAACCCCAAATCGCGCCATCCCATCTTCCGCACGCTGATCGAGGCGGGAATGGAGGCCGGCCATCCCTATACGCCGGACTTCAACGGCTTCGCGCAGGAGGGAATGGGGCCGTATCAGCTGACCATCCATGGCGGCCAGCGCTGGAGCGCGGCGCGCGGCTATCTGACGCCGGTGCTGTCGCGGCCGAACCTGACCGTCGAGACCGAGGCGCTGACCACCCAGATCCTGATCGAGGGCGGCAAGGCGGTGGGCGTGGAATACGCCCAGAGGAAAAACAAGGTGGTCGCCTTCGCCGGACGCGAGGTGATCGTTTCGGGCGGCGCGGTGAACACGCCGCAGACCCTGCTTCTGTCGGGCATCGGACCGGCCGAGTATCTGAGGAAGTTCGGCATCGAGGTGAAGGCCGACCTGCCGGGTGTCGGGCAGAACCTGCAGGATCATCTGGACGTGATGATCCGCTATGAATCGACCCAGCCCATCACGCTCTACAGCCAGCTGGAAAGCCCGCTGCGCCAGCTGAAATCGGGCCTGCAATACATGCTGTCCAAGAAGGGCGTCGCCACGCAGAACGGGCTTGAGAGCGGTGCGTTCCTGAAGAGCCGGCCGGAGCTGGAGATCCCCGATCTGCAGATCCACTTCGTCAACGCGATCATGAACGATCACGGCCGCGCCAAGGCCGACCGCCACGGCTTCACGCTGCATGTGTGCCAGCTGCGGCCCGGCTCGAAGGG
>CAZBPO010000046.1:15085-15304 GCA_964493795.1 uncultured Flavobacteriaceae bacterium | reverse complement strand
CACCAGGATGTCGAGTTTGGGCTCGCGCGCGGCGAAGGCGGCGGCGAGGGCTTTCGCGCCTTCCACCGTCGAGACGTCCATGGGCAGCGAGACGATGTCGCCGAACTGCGACAGCTCCTCGGCGGTGGCGTCGCAGGCGGCCTGCTTGCGCGAGGAGATGTAAACCTTGGCGCCGGATTGCAGGAAGCCGCGCGCGATCATCTTGCCGATGCCCCGGCT
>CAZBPO010000046.1:14712-15075 GCA_964493795.1 uncultured Flavobacteriaceae bacterium | reverse complement strand
CACCGCGATCGCAGCGCCGATGCCGCGCGACGCGCCGGTGACGAGCGCGACGCGGCCCTTGAGCGAGAAGAGGTCGATGGACATGGCGTTTCTCCGTTCGGTTATTCTGCGGCGTCGAGGACGCGGGCGACGGCGGCGGCCTCCACGTCCCGGGCGATGAAGGCCTCGCCGATGGCGCGGGCGAGGATGAAGGTCAGCTTGCCGGCCTCGACCTTTTTGTCCTGCGCCATGTGATGGAGCAGTTCGCCGGTCGGGGGCCGCTCGCCCGGAATATCGGCGATGCGCCAGGGCAGGCCCATGCGGGCGAGATGGCTGGCGACGCGGCCCGGCGTCTGGCCGTCGCAGTGGCCCAGCGCCGCCGAG
>CAZBPO010000046.1:10585-14702 GCA_964493795.1 uncultured Flavobacteriaceae bacterium | reverse complement strand
GTCGAAGGCCAGCTTCATGCCGATGGCCACGCCCTCGCCGTGCAGCAGGCGGTCGGAATAGCCGGTGGCGGCTTCCAGCGCGTGGCCGAACGTGTGCCCCAGATTGAGCAGGGCGCGCTCGCCCGTTTCGGTCTCGTCGCGTTCCACGACACCGGCCTTGGCGCGGACGCTGGCCGCCACCGCCTTGCCGAGCGCGGCGGTATCGCCGGCCAGCAGCTTCGCGCCGTCGCCGTCGAGCCAGTCGAAGAAGGCGGCGTCGCCGATGAGCCCGTATTTCACGACTTCGGCATAGCCGGCCTTCATCTCGCGCGGGGGCAGGGTCGCCAGCGCGCCGATATCGGCCAGCACCAGACGGGGCTGGTGGAAGAGGCCGACCAGGTTCTTGCCTTCGGGCGCGTTGATCGCGGTCTTGCCGCCGACCGAGCTGTCGACCTGGGCCAGCAGTGTGGTCGGGATCTGCACGAAGCCGGTGCCGCGCCGCACCAGCCCCGCCGCAAGGCCGACGAGATCGCCGATCACGCCGCCGCCCAGCGCGATGACCAGATCGCCGCGCTCGATCCGTGCGGCCAGCAGCGCGCGGCAGACGCGTTCGAGATTGGCGAAGCTCTTGGTCGCTTCGCCGGCCGGCAGGACCAGCGCCTCGGCGGCGATGCCGGCCGCGCTGAGAGCCGACTGAAGCGGCGCGAGATGGCGCCCGGCCACATTGGCGTCGGTGATCACGAAGCTGTGCGCGCGTTTGAGCAAGGGCGCGATCAATTCGCCGGCGCGGGCGATCAGCCCTTCGCCGACCTGCACGTCATAGGACCGGGCCCCGAGCCCGACGCGGATGATCTGGGATGTCATGCGGCGTTGTCCCTGGGCAGCGCGCCGGCCTCGCGCAGCGCATGCACGATCGCCTTGACCACCCGGTCATGCGGGCCTTCGCGGCTTTCGACGGTCAGATCGGCTTCGGCATAGACCGGGTATCGCTGGGCGATGAGGCGCTCCATCGTGCCGCGCGGGTCGGGATTCTGGAGCAACGGGCGCGTGCCCTTGCGCGCCACGCGCTCCATCAGCAGATCGACATCGGCCTTGAGCCACACCGAAATGCCGCGATTTTTGATCGCCTCGCGGGTGCGGGCGTCCATGAAGGCCCCGCCGCCGGTCGCCAGCACGTGGCGCGGCCCCTCAAGCAGACGGCGTATCACCCGGCGCTCGCCGTCGCGGAAGGCCGGCTCTCCAAATCGCTCGAAAATTTCCGACACCGTGCAGCCCGCCGCCTCCTCGATTTCGTGATCGGCGTCGAGAAAAGGCAGGTGAAGCAGGCTGGCCAGCCGCCGTCCGACCGTGGTTTTGCCGACGCCCATGAGGCCGACCAGCACGATGCTGCGTTCGGCCGGAGGCAGGCTGTCCACGGGTTGGGGCTCGGGTTCCATTGCGATCTGCCTAAACCATGGGCCGATCTTCTCAAAGCCGCCTCAATTGGACGTCAACCTTTCCGCGTCAGGGTTGACCCCCGCGCACGGCAAGGGCCATTACCCATGAGAACCCCTCGAATCGACGCCCGGACCGGACTTCATGTCACGCGCCTCGTTCTACCTCTTGTCGTTCCTCGTCCTTCTGACCGCCGGCATTGTCGGGCTGGTGATGCTGGCCGGATCGTCCGAACCACCGCAGCGGCAGGTGGAGGGCACGATCCCCGATGAGCGGCTTCCGAAATAGCGTCTGCGCCTTCGCGCTGATCGCCGCGCTGGGCGCGGTGGCGTCGGCGCAGGACGGGACGGGCATTCCCCGCGATCCCAGCCAGGGCGGCTCGACGCCGCGGCCGCCGGAGCGCGGCGGGTCCGTCGCCGTGCCGCCGCCGCCGACCGGCACCATCGGCAACCCCAATCCGCCAAGCGGCACCGGCGATTTCCTGCCTAGCGAGGTGCCCATGGCCGGCCAGCCGGGCGCGTTCAGCGAACAGGGCGACGGGGCGTTCGACCCCGCGCTGCCTTCGCTGCTGTCGACCGGCGGCGAAAACGCGCCGAGCAATCTGCCCTACGGTCAGACGCCCGAAGAAATCAGCCGTCAGCAGCAGATCCTCGCCAACCCGGCCGCCACCGGCATGGTGCCGACCGAGGTGGAGGTGCAGCCGTTGGGCAAGCCCGATCCGTCCGACAAAGGCACGCTGGCCGAGGGCGATGGCGGGCTGGGCGGCGAGCTGTGGGGCGATGCCGACTATGCGACCATCGCCGAACTGATGGCCGAAATGCCGGCTGCGCCGCCGTCGCCGGCGATGAACGACCTGATCCGCCGCGTGCTGCTGACCGGGGCCAAGCCGCGCGACGCCGACGACAGCGGCCCGACGCTGTACGATCTGAGGACCGCGCGATTGCTGGAAGCGGGCCTGGTACGCGATCTCGTGGCGCTGCTGGACCTCGGCGACGAACGCAGCGGCGACGCGTTCGCGCGGCCTGCGGGCTATCTGCTCGCGGGGCGCGACCGTGAAGCCTGCGCGGCCCAGCGCGAGGAGGCTGCGGACGCCGCCGCGCTTCAGCTGAGGGCCTATTGTCAGATCGTCGCCGGCGACGGCGCGGCGGCGGCGTTGAGCGCCGACCTCGCCCGCGTAAAGGGCGCCAGCGATCCGGCTTTCTTTGCGCTGGTCGCGCATCTCGCCGATGGCGCGCCGCTGGATGCCGCCACGCTGAGCGGCCTCACGCCGGTGTCGCTGGCGCTGGCGCGGCGCACCAAGGCGGCGCTGACGCCTGCGGCGCTGGACGGTGCGACGCCCGGCGTGGCCGCTGCGCTGGCCGCATCGAAAGCAACGCCCTCCCAGCTGCGTCTGGCCGCCGCCGAGCGTGCAGCCAGGGAAGGCGCGCTGGATCACGCCGCGCTGCTGGACCTCGTGCTGGCCGCCAAGCCCGCCAAGGGCGATGCTTCGGGACTCGCGCTGGTGCGAACGGCGATCCGCACCGAGGGACTTGCGCCGCGCGCCAGGGCGATCGGCGCGGCGCTGGACTTCGCCGCCTCGCACGACCGCGTGGCGCTCTACGCCCAATTGCTGGCCCGGGCCGCGTGGGAGACCCCGCCGTCTGCGGCGCTGGCCCCCCACGCCGATGCGGTCACGCGGGTGCTGGCGCTTTCAGGGCGTGGCGACCGGATCGCCGACTGGCTGAATTTCGCCGATGCGATGGAGCCGGGACTGGCCGATGAACTGACGGTGCGGCTGGCGCTGGCCGCCCCCACCAAGGATCGCGCCGCCAGGGCCGCCGATGCGCTGACCCGGCTGGCCGCGCGCGCGGCCGCCGACCCGGCGTTGGGGGCCCGGGTGATCGTCTATGCCGGAACGCTCGAGGCCCTCGGTCACGTCATTCCGCCCGCCGCGCAGACCTTGCTGTCGGCCTCGCCGCAGATCGCCGGCGGCGCGGGGCGGGTCGAGACGGCCGAACTGGCCGCCGCGGCGCGCGGGCGCAATGTCGGCGAGACGATCCTGCGCGTGCTGGTGCTGCTCGGTCCCGGCGGTCCGGCCAAGGCGCATCCTGCCTCGGTGATCGAGGCGGTTGCGGCGTTGAGCGCCGTGGGGCTGGGGCGCGAGGCCTCGGCCATCGCGCTGGAGGCCGTGCTGGCCCGTCCGCATGCCGGCGGCGGCTGACGATGGGCCGCCCCCGGGCCGCGCCGCCTGCGGGCCTCGCCGGCCTGCATCATCTGGAGGCCTTTCTTGAGATGCTGGCCGCCTCGCGCGGCGCGGCGAAGAACACGCTCGACGCCTATCGCCGTGATCTTGTGGATCTCGCGACGTTCCTGAAACGCCGTAACCGGGCGCTGGGCGAGGCGCGCGAGGAAGACCTGACCGCCTATCTGACCGCGATGGAGAAAGCCGGGCTGGCGCGCGCCACCGCCCAGCGGCGGCTCTCGGCCGTGCGCCAGTTCGCGAAATTCCTGTTCTCGGAGAATGTCAGGACGGACGATCCTACCTCGCGCATCGACGCGCCGAAGAAGGCGCGGCCTCTGCCCAAGACGATCGGCGAGGGCGACGTGGCGCGGTTGCTGGCCCATGCCCGCGCCGATGACAGCCCGAAGGGGGTGCGCTTCCGCGCGATGCTTGAGCTGGCCTGCGGCTCGGGCCTGCGCGTCAGCGAACTGGTCGGCCTGCCGC
>CAZBPO010000046.1:0-10575 GCA_964493795.1 uncultured Flavobacteriaceae bacterium | reverse complement strand
GCGGCGCCGCGCACGGGACGGATGCTGTTCGTCCAGGGCAAGGGCGGCAAGGAACGCATGGTGCCGATGAGCGAAGAGGCCCGCGCGGCGCTCGACGCCTGGCTGGCGGTGCGCGACGCGACGCTGCGGCTGGACGCGCGCGGGCGGCCGGTGCCGTCGCGCTTTCTCTTTCCCTCGTCCGCCAGGCTGGGCCACCGCACGCGTCAGCAATTCGCGCTCGACCTGAAAGACGCGGCGCTGGAGGCCGGGCTCGATCCGGCGCGATTGTCGCCGCATACGCTGCGCCACGGCTTTGCGACGCATCTGCTCAATCGCGGGGCCGATCTGCGCTCGTTGCAGATGATGCTGGGCCACGCCGACATCGCCACCACCCAGATCTATACCCATGTCGTCGAGGATCGCCTGCGCGACACGGTGGAGAAGGCGCATCCGCTGGCGCGCGGCGGGGCCTTGCAACGCTAGGCCCCCGTCCCCAGACTCCCGCGCAAGGGAGTCTGCATGAACAACCAGCCCACCATCACCTGCCCGCACTGCACGGGCGAGATCAAACTGACGGAATCGCTCGCCGGGCCGATGCTGGCCGAGCTGCAGCAGCGTTTCGAGCGCGAGGCGGCGCGCAAGGACGTCGAGATCGAGAAGGAGCGCGCGCGGCTGAAAGCCGAGGCGGAGCGGCTGCAGGCGGCGAAGGCCGATGCCGACCGGCAGGTGGCCGAGAGGCTGGCCGCCGAGCGCGAGAAGCTGCGTGCCCAGGCGACGGCCGACGCCAGGACGCTGCTCGCCGCCGACATCGACGAACAGAGGCGCAAGCTTGAGCTCGCCAACCAGACGCTGAAGGACCGCGAGGAAAAGCTGAAAGCGGCCCGCGAGGCGGAAGCGAAATTCCTGCAAGCGCAAAGCCAGCTGGAAGACCAGAAGCAGGCGCTGGAGGTGACGCTGCAGACGCGCCTCGCCGCCGAGAAGCAGACGATTCGTCTGGCGGCGCAGCAGGCGGCCGAAGCCGCTCTGGCCGGCAAGGTGGCCGAGAAGGACATCCAGCTGCAGGCGATGGCCCGGCAGATCGACGAGTTGAAGCGTCGCGCCGAGCAGGGCTCGCAACAGCTTCAGGGCGAGGCGCAGGAAGTGATGCTGGAGGAGCTGGTGCGCGCCAGCTTCGTCTTCGATGCGATGGAGCCCGTGCCCAAGGGCGAGTTCGGCGGCGACATCGTGCAGCGCGTGCGGACGCCCGCCGGGCAGGATGCGGGCACGATTTTGTGGGAATCGAAACAGGCCAAGAACTGGTCGGAAGCCTGGCTCAGCAAACTGCGCGGCGACCAGCACAAGGCCAAGGCGGATGTCGCGATCCTGGTCACGCGCGTTTTCCCGAAGGATTTCGTCGCCGGGTTCGGGCTGATCGGCGAAATCTGGGTCACGAATTACGAATGCGCGATCCCGCTGGCGGTCGCGCTGCGCCAGGCGCTGCTTGAGGTGCAGAAGGCGCGGGCGGCCAGCGAAGGCGTGAAGGGCAAGGCCGAGCTGACCTATGACTATCTGACCGGCCCGCGCTTCAAACAGCGCGTCAGCGCAATCGTCGAGCATTTCACGGTGATGAAAAGCGATCTCGACAAGGAGCGCCGCGCGATCACCAAGATGTGGGCCAAGCGCGAGCAGCAGATCGCGGCGGTGATTGACTCTACCGGCGGGATGTATGGCGACCTTGAGGCCATCGCCGGCCAGAAGCTGCAGGAGATCGAGGCGTTCGATCTGGCGCAGCTGGAAGGCCCGGAAGACTGACGCGATGCCGGCTCTCGTGACGTTGCCGCCCGATGCCGGGGCCGATGAGATCGTCGCGTTGCTGAGGCGCGACGGGGCGCTGATCGTGCGCGATGTCGCCGATGCGGCCTTGCTGAAGCGTCTTGGCGACGAGCTTGCGCCCTATATCGCGGCGACGCCGGTGGGCGAGGACGACTTCCGCGGCCGGCGCACGACGCGCACCGGCGCGCTGGTGGCGCGTGCGCCCGCGTGCCGTCCTCTGATCGCCCATAAGTTGATCCTGAGCGTCTGCGAGGCGTTTCTGCGGCCGAGCTGCGAGCGCTATCAGCTGCACATGACGCAGGCGATCCGCATCATGCCGGGCGAAGCGGCGCAGCTTCTGCATCGCGATCGCTGGGCGTGGGGCACGTGGTTGAAGGGGCTGGAGCCCCAGCTCAACACGATCTGGGCGATCAGCGATTTCACGCGCGAGAACGGCGCGACGCGCGTCTGCCCGGGATCGCTGGGCTGGCCGGACGAGCGGACGGCCAGCCCCGAGGAGATCGCCTATGCCGAAATGAGCGCCGGTTCGGTGCTGATCTATAGCGGCTCGGTCTTCCACGGCGGCGGCGCGAACGTTTCGGACGGGGACCGCGTGGGGCTGAACCTCACCTATGCGCTGGGCTGGCTGCGCCAGGAAGAGAACCAGTATCTCGCCTGTCCGCCCGAGATCGCCAGAACGCTGGAGCCCGAGCTGGCGCAGCTCATCGGCTATGCGATGGGGCAGTATGCGCTGGGCTACTACACGCCGCCGCTGCCGCCGGGCGAGGGCCCGGAACACGTCGCCCCGGACTACGCCCTGTACGGCCCGCGCGGTTGAGCCTTACTCGGGCTGCGGTTCGGTCGGAGATTCCACGTCCACGCTGGCGCACAGGCTGCACGAATTGCCCTCGGCGAGGATCAGGATCTCCTGCTTCTCGACATAGGGCTGCTGACCGCGCGCCCAGCTGTTTTTGAACTTGAGGGTCTGGGGCTGCATCCCCGGCGGTTGATAGACGCCGCTGATCGTGTAGCGCCCGACCGGCACCTCCAGGATCTTGCCGTATTCGGCCGTGCGCGGCGCGCCGCCGCGCCGCACGATGGTTTCCCCCGCGCTGCCGTCGATCAGCGGCCCGACCGGTTCAAGGGTCCAGGTGATGTTGTCCTGATCCTCGACGAAGAAATGGTCGTAGCCGACATTCACATAGACATAGCCGGCATAGGAGCCTGACTGCGGTTGGGGCCGTTCGCCCGTCAGCGTCCAGGTGAAGTTGCGCACCGCGCCTGTGGAATCGTCGAAGCTGTCGGTCGAATCGGGCTTCAGGTCGAACTTGTAGGTCTGGCCCTCCCATTTCACCGCCAGCGTCGCCAGCGCCACATAAGCGCCCGGCTGCAGCCTCAGGCGGTACGCGCCGTCTTCTTTGGTGGTGTATTGCAGGTTCTGGTCGAGCACGCCGTCGATGAAGATGAAAACGTCGGCCAGCGGCTTGCCGGCCGCGTCGGTCACCATGCCCTTCACATAGCCCGGCTCGGCCGTTTCGGCGGCCGCCGCACTCATCATCGCCAGTGCGGCCAACGCCGCGAGCCCGGTCTTCGCGCCAAACATCGTCTGCTCCCGAATGGATGGCGGCTTGAAGCACGGTTCGTGGAGCGTGCCTGTGCCTCAGGTCACAACAAGCGGCGGCGCGGCGCGACCCTGTGCAGGTCACGTGCGGCCCGTCGCACGATCATCGGCTGATTGGCGGATGGCGCGGGCGTGGCGTGTGATGGACGCTACGCAGCGGGGGCGGGCGATGGGATTGCTGATCCGATATGTGGGCGAGCCTTATGCGGGCCGTGAGATCGAGGTGGAGGACGCCGCCACGGAGGTGACGTTCGGGCGCAACGCCGACGCGGTGGTCGGGTTTCCGGCAGAGCTGGACGTGGTGGGGCGCGATCACTTCCGTCTGCGCCGGGAAGTCGGGGTGTGGAAGTTCGTGATCGCCAAGCAACGCCCGGTCTTTGCGGGCGGCAGACCCTTGATCGACGGCGAGGAACTGGACGGGCCGCTGGACGTCCAGCTCTCAGGCCCCGGCGGTCCGCGCCTGCGTCTTGAACCGCGCGCCGGAACGGCGGGCAATCTCGCCCCGACCCGGGTGCTGGCGGAAGGACAGGATATCGGCGACGTGGCGGATGCGTCGCGGCGCAGCGGACGGCGTCTGACGGCGTGGCTGGCGGGCGTTTCGCTGGCTCTGGCGGCGATCGCGGCTGGGTATGTCGTGCTGCGTCAGGACGTGACGGCGGTGGCCGATCGTTTTCCGGCGCTTGAGGGGCAGATCGCGGCGGCGGCGGACAGCGCATCCGCGCGGCTGGATTCCGCCGCGATCCTCGCCCGGGCGCGGCCCTCGGTCTATCTGGTGGCGATGCGCAGCGCGACCGGCAAGATCACGGGGCTTGGCACCGGCTCGGTCGTTAGCCTGCCCGACGGGACGAAGGCGCTGGCGACCAACGCCCATATCAGCGAGCCGGTGAAAGAGTATCTCGCGGCCACCGGTTCGGGCATCGAGGTGTTGGCGATCCAGCCGCTGGCCCCCGACTATCCGAAGCTGCGGGTGGTTGCTGCCCGCTCGCACCCCGCTTATCTGCCGTTCCAGGCATGGGCCGAGCGGCTGGATGCGCTGCGCCGGGAAAGCCGCGTGCGCGACGTGAAGATCATGCCTGTCGGCTATGACGTGGGCCTGCTCTATGTCGCGGAGCCGGAGAGGCTGGGCGATGCTCTGCCCATCGCGTCGCGCGAAACGCTGGAGACGCTGGACAGCGGCGCGCCGCTGGCCATGACAGGCTATCCCATGCAGGAGCTGAGGGGCACCGACCCCGAGCGGCCCGAACCCAACGCCCATGTCGGCATCGTCACGGCGGTGACGACGTTCTACCTGTTTCACGGCGCGGCGGCGGACAATCTGCTGATCCAGCACTCGCTGCCCACGGCCGGCGGCGCGTCGGGCAGCCCGATGTTCAACGCGGCGGGCGAGGTGGTCGCCTATCACAACGCGACCAACGCGCCGCGCGGCTTTCCCACCGCCTCGATGATCAATTACGGCCAGCGCGCCGACCTGCTGCTCGATCTGATGAGCGGCGCGGCCGACGCCGACCTGCCCGCCTATCGGCGCGAATGGGCGGCGGTCGAGGACCGGCTGGCGAAGTCGGACCCTGAGGCGATCCTCAACGACCTGCTGAACGAGTTCATGCAGGCGGCCGGCGCGACGGCGCGCGAGATCAGCCGCCAGACCCTCGACATGACGACGCCGACCGGCGACGGCCCGCACGCCCGCGTGGCGGTCGCGACGCTCGATCTTGAGGCGGGAGCGGCCTATCTCGTCTTCGCCTATTCGACCGACCGGCGGCCGGTCATGCTGAACGCATTTTCCGCCGAGGGCTGGATTTCCGGCGGCGCGGGCGGCCATTTCATCTCGTCGCTGACCATCGACAATCGCGAGGGCCGCTTCGGCCGCGTGACGATCGGGGCGCTGGACGAGACCTCGCTGGGTCCTGCGCCCGTCGCGCCGGGCCAGGTGACGCTCGCCGTCTGGAAGACGCCCTAGGCAGGTGCGGCGGCTTGCATGGCCGTCGCGCATCCGCGTATTGCTGCGGCGCAGAATTTCCGGAGACCGCCATGAGCTTCACCATCGTCGAACGGGCCAGCGCGCCGCTCTATCGCTCCAAGCTGTTCCTGCCGGGCAGCCAGGTGAAGTTCTTCGAGAAGGCCGCCAAGGGGCAGGCCGACGTGGTGTGCCTGGATCTTGAGGACGCGGTCGCGCCGGCCGACAAGGTGCAGGCGCGCAAGAATGTCGTGCAGGCGCTGAACGAGGTCGATTTCGGCGACAAGATCGTCACCGTGCGGGTCAACGGCCTCGATACGCATCTGGCCTATCGCGACATCATCGATCTGGTGGAGCTGGGCGGCGAGCGGCTGGACGCCATCATGATCCCCAAGGTCGGCGTCGCGGCCGACCTTTACGCCGTCGACATGCTGGTGACGCAGGCCTCGAAAGCCGTCGGCCGCAAGAAGCATCTCAAGCTGGAAGTCATCCTCGAAACCGCTTTGGGCATGACCAATATCGACGCGATCTGCGGCGCGTCGAAGCGGCTGGAAAGCGTGCATTTCGGCTCGGCCGACTACGCCGCCTCGGCGGGCATGCGCACCACCAATATCGGCGGCGGCAACGCGGACTATGTGATGCTGACCGACAAGGACGAGGCGGGCCGCCGCGAGCGGCACTGGAACGATCTGTGGCACTATCCGCTGATCCGCATGGTGGCGGCGGCGCGGGCGCATGGCGTCACGCCCATCGATGGGCCGTTCGGCGACTATAACGATCCGGAAGGGTTCCGGGCGCAGGCGAACCGCACGGCGATCCTGGGCTGCGAGGGCAAATGGGCGATCCACCCCAAGCAGGTGGCGCTGGCCAATGAGGTGTTCACGCCGCCGGCCGCCGAGGTGGAAAAGGCGCGCGCCATCCTCGCCGCCATGGCCGAGGCGCAGGCCTCGGGCGCAGGCGCGGCGACGTATAAGGGCGTGCTGATCGATGCCGCCTCGATCCGCCAGGCGGAAGTGATCGTGAAGCAGGCGGATGTGATCGCCGCGCGGACGGCGGCGGCTTAAGGGTATTGGCTTAGCCGCCCAGCCGCTTGACGAGGCGCGCGCGTTCCGCCGCGTTCGTCACGGTGGTGTTGCGCGCGAAGTACCAGAGCGGCGTGTTGCCCTTGGTGTCCTGCGCGGCGATGTTCGCGCTGGCGTCAATCAGCGCGTCGATCACTTTGGCCGAAGCGTTCTCGGCCGCGTACATCAGCGCGGTGCGATGATCGCGGTCGAGCCGATCGCAGCCGATGCTTGCATCGGTGATCGCGTCGACGTTCACGCTGTGCGCCAACAGTAACCTCACAGCGTTGAGGCGATCATGCTGCGCGGCGTACATCAGGGCCGTCTTACCGAAATCGTTCGTGCCAATATTGGGGTCGGCGCGGCCGAGGACATACTTGGTTAGCTCGTTGTGCCCCAGCGCGGCGACAAGCGCCTGCGCCCAGAACTTCTTCTGGTGGGCGATGGCGGCCTCGCGTCGTTCGGCTGGCGCGGCGGTCATTTTGGCGAGGCCGGTTTCAAAGTTTCGCTCGATGCTTTGGGTGATCGTATGAACGATCTCCTGCGGCTGGCGCGTATGGAGCGCGGCCAGCAATGCATCGCCGGGCCAGGCGCCGCCTTCCGCTTCCTGCTGTTCGCCCAGCCAGGCGATCAGGATACGTGCGATCGTTTCGGGCGCTGAATCCGGCGATATCGGCAGGTCGCCCTGGCCGCGACGCACGAGGTCGTAGCCGTAGGAATTGTAAAGTAACGTGTCGAGGACGAAGCGCCATGCGCGTTCCGCCAGATTCCTCGCCTCGGCTTTCGAGGTTGCGAGGCCAGCGGCGCGATAATAGGCCGCGATATCTGAGACGAACGGCTTGCGGCCCGCCTTGACCTCCAGATAGTCGCGCCAGCTCTGCGGGTCTTTGACGCCCCAGTTGAGATAGGCGATCTCGCGCGCGATATCGGCCTGTCGACGCTTGTCCATATCCTCAGGCCCGGCCGGCTTCAGCACCCACGGCCGGTAAAGGATTGTGGGCAAGGCGAAATCGAACGAAGGCGGCGTCCAGCCGCTTGAGCCGCCGCACCGGGATGGCCCTGCATAGACGTCGCGCGTCGCCTGAAACAGCGGCGACGTAGCGAGTACGTCCGCATAAGCTGACGCTGCGGGAAAGAGCGCGACCGTGCACACGGGCCGCGCCGTTTCCGAGGGGTGGAGTTCGAGGAGGCTGACGGCCAGGCCGGCAAGAGACCTGTATGCCGGCGCCGTCGGGCCATCGAGTGTGTAGTACCGACCGTCGATCTTGAGAACGCGGGCGCGGTTGATCGGCTGGTACCGGTGAATTTCGCGGTGAGGCTGAAGGTCGGGATCGTCCTTGCGCTCGAAATCCGCGCGGGAATCGAAGACGTAAAGGCTGACGCCGCGATAGCGCCAACCCAGATGATCGGCGCGGAACCAGAGCACCTCGTCTTCGCCGTCGCCGTCAAGATCGGCCGACATGTTGTAGGACGGCAGTTGGTCATGGCTGGCGTGCGCCAGGCCCGGCATCTCGGAATGCTGCGCCTGCGGGTAGATGGCGGCGAGATCGACCCCATCTTCGCCCAGCGGGTCGCCCCCGTCGAATGCTGCGATCCATCCGGCTAGAAACGGATCGCAGAGCGCCGGCCGTTCGTTCAGAACGCTTTCCGGGCGGAAGGGCGCGATCTTCGCCAGCGCGGGCGCCGCCGCAGCGGCATTGCCGAAAGCGGCGAGAGACGGTGCGATCGCGCACGCCGCCAGCGCCAGTTTCCGCGCGATGCGACGCACGACAGCTCCAGTTCCGTTGGGTCGATGCGCACCGTATCGGTCATTCGCTAAGGAATGCCTGCGCGGTTATCGCGCCAATGCCGCCTTGGCCCGTTCCAGTTTGTCCGGGTTGCGCAGCACGAACAGGCGCGCGATGCGGCCGTTCTCGATCTCGGCGGTGTAGATGGTGCTGAGGCCTTCCGCCGTTTCGATGGCGAGGCCGTATTGTCCGTTCACGCTGACCGGGAAGCCGCGGCCCGGCACGCCCGCATATTTGCGCGCCACGCTGGTGAGCACATGCACAGCGTCGTCCGGGCCGATCAGCGGGCGCAGCGCGGCGCGCACCTTGCCGCCGCCATCGGTATAGACGATGGCGTCCTCGGTCAGCAGGGCCTTCATCTTCGCCGCGTCGCCGGTGAAGGCGGCGGCCATGAAGGCGTTGACGATGCGTTGCTGCTGCGCGCGGTCGGTCTCGAAGCGGGGGCGGCCCGAGCGGACGCGCTCGCGGGCGCGGCTCACCAGCTTGCGGCAGGCGACTTCGGTCTTGTTCAACGCGACGGCGATCTCGTCATACCCGCAGTCGAAGGCGTCATGCAGGATGAAGGCGGCGCGCTCGTCAGGCGTCAGGCGCTCCATCACGTGCAGGAAGCCCAGGCTTATGCGTTCGGAGCGCGCGTCTTCGCTGTCCTCTTCGTCCTCGAAAGGCGCGACTTCCGGTTCGGGCAGCCACGGGCCGACATAGTCCTCGCGCCGGACTTTGGCCTTGCGCAGCGCGTCTATCGCCAGGCGCGAGGCCGCGCGGGTCAACCAGGCGGCGGGGCTGCCGATCGAGGACGTGTCCGTTTTGGCCCAGCGCAGCCAGGTTTCCTGCACCACATCCTCGGCCGCCCCGCGTTCGCCCAGCATGCGATAGGCGAGCCGGGTGAGGCGTGCGCGCTCGGCTTCGAAGGCGGCCTCGGGCGTCATGTCACGCGGCCTTCGCCAGAACCGGAACCTGATCGCCGGCCACGCTGATGCGGCGGCATTCCCGGGCGTGGCCCATGGCGCGCTTGAGTACGGGGAAATTGCGGGCGGTCATGGCGGTCAGGGTCAGCGCGATCAGCCCGGTCTGGCCCCAGCGGTCGACCGCCTCGCCGCGCAGGGCGTCGAGATTGTGGTCGCCCGCAAGCAGGGCGCGGGCATAGTCGAGGGCCAGCCGGGCCGGCGTGCCCGCCGCCTCGCCGCGCAGGAGATCGGCGATCAGGGCGGCGTCGACGCCTGCCTCCAGCGCCATGTCGGTCACGATCTGCACGCAGGGGCCGCAATCCTCGTGCAGCGCGCCGCCCAGCGCGGCGGCGTGGAAGGCCTCGAGCGGCAGGTCGCCGCGCCATTTGCCGGCCGTCTGCATCCTGCCGAAGCGGCGGGCGGCCTCGGGCGCCGCGTCGATCACCTCGTGCAGATAGGTCGCGTCATAGCCATAGCGCCGCTCCATGCGGGCGATCATACGATGATAGAGCCAGCCGAACATCACGCCGTCCTTTCCCTTGAGAGCGCCGCCCAGGCGATCGCGGCGCCGATGAGGCCGGGCAGGATCACGCCGGCGGTTTCGGTCACCAGCGCCATGCCTTCCGGCATGTGATGGCCAAGGCCGATGACGTGGTAGATGCCGTGAAACACCGGCCACAGCGCGGCCATGGCCGCCCAGGCGGCGGCCGCGCGCGGACGGGCGGCCCAGATCGCGAAGCCGATGGCCGAGGTGACGAAGATAAAGCCGATATCCGGCACGAAATGGCCGTTGAACGGCCCGGTATGCTCGATGCCCGGCACGCTGGCGTACCAGCCGGCGGGATCGAAGATCATCCTCAAGCCGTTAAGTCCATGAAATGTCGCGAGAATCGCCGCCAGAATGCGCCAAGCCATCGTCTTTCGCCCTTTTCCTGTCCCGTTGACGGGAGAGGCGGCGATTTGTGACGGAGAATTTCGTTAACGCCATGACCTGCCACGCAATTGACAGGACCGGGCCGGTGCGCCCATGTCCCACTCCATGAGCACCTATCTCGACTTCGAGAAGCCGATCGCCGAGCTGGAAACCAAGGTCGCCGAGCTGCGGAAGCTCGCCGAGGCGACCCCCGGCATGAACGTCTCGGACGAGGCGGCGAAGCTGGAGGCGCGGGCCGCCCAGCTGCTGAAAGACACCTACGCCAAGCTGACCGCCTGGCAGAAAACCCAGGTCGCCCGCCATGGCGACCGGCCGCATTTCGTGGACTACGTGCGCGGCTTCATCGATGAATTCACGCCGCTGCACGGCGATCGCGGCTTCGGCGACGACAACGCCATCGTCACCGGCCTTGGCCGCTTCCGCGGCCGCGCCGTGGCGGTGATCGGCCACGAGAAGGGCAACGACACCAAATCGCGCCTCAAGCACAATTTCGGAATGGCGATG
>CAZBPO010000045.1:14130-15572 GCA_964493795.1 uncultured Flavobacteriaceae bacterium | reverse complement strand
TTCGCCCGGATACGCGGCCGCGCCGTCGGCATCATCGCCACCAATCCGATGTTCAAGGGCGGCGCGCTCGATCCCGACAGCTGCGACAAGATCGCCAGCTTCATCGTGCTCTGCGACAGCTTCAACCTGCCGATCGTGTTCCTGGCCGACACGCCGGGTTTCCTCGTCGGCCTTGAAAGCGAGAAGCGACGCCTGGCCGGCAAGATCATGAACTTCATGGCGGCGCTCGAGCTGTCGACCGTGCCCAAGATCGCGCTGGTCCTGCGCAAGAGCTTCGGACAGGCCTATCTCAACATGGGCGGTGGCAAGTCCGACACGACCGCCACCTGGTTCACCGGCGAGATCAGCTTCATGGATCCGGCCGTGGCGGTGAACATCGTCTATGCCGTGAAGCGCGAGGACGACCCGGAGCGTTTCGAGGCGCTCGCCCGCGAGGTCGCCAAGGAAACCTCGGCCTACGATCTCGCCGCGCCGTTCCTGGCGCACGCCGTCATCGACCCGCGCGAGACGCGCACCTACATCGCCCGCCAGCTCGAGATTTTCAGCCGCGGTCTGACCAACGGAGTCGGCGCACATCGTCTCGCCGACTGGCCCCCCGCTCTCTGACAAGGAAACGCCATGACGAAACAATCGAAGGTCGCCAGCGAGATCACCGGCAAGGTGTGGAAGATCGTCTCTGAGCCCGGCCAGAGCCTGGCCGAGGACGAGCCGATCCTGATCCTTGAAAGCATGAAGATGGAGATCCCCGTCTCCGCGCCGCTCGACTGCAAGGTCGTGGAAATCCTGGTCGCGGAAGGCGATACGGTCAGCGAAGGTCAGGCCGTTGCGGTGATCGAGGG
Source organism: uncultured Flavobacteriaceae bacterium (assembly GCA_964493795.1). Classification (GTDB taxonomy): domain Bacteria; phylum Pseudomonadota; class Alphaproteobacteria; order Micropepsales; family Micropepsaceae; genus JADZAI01. The sequence continues at coordinate 14,733 of CAZBPO010000045.1, read as the reverse complement.
CTGAGCGCCCTCACCACTCGCGCCGTGCCATCTGCTTCCAGGGGATCGACGCAAAGGCGACCGCGACCATCAGCCCGGTCCCCAGCCCGATGCCCAGCCCGTCCAGCAGGTCCAGATCCTCGGCCACCTGCGAGAGCCAGCCGCCGAGCGCCGATCCTGCGACGGCGCCGAAAATGAGCCATGCCTTCATGGCCGCAACCTAACCGGTGACGCCCTCGTCCGTCATGCCGGTTTCGAACAGATCGTGCAGATAAGGCGATAGGAATTTGCCGTCCGGATCGGCGCGACGACGGGCCGCCTGGAAACGCTGCCAAGCCGGATAGAGCCCGGCGAAATCACGCGCGCTCAGATTGTGCTGCTTGCCCCAGTGCGGGCGGCCTTCGAAGGTTCTGAAAACCTCCTCGCAGGCGCGGAACAACCGGCCCTGATCCATCCGCGCATATTGGTGGACCGACAGCGTGGCGCTGTCGCGGCCCTGAAACGGGCTCAGCCAGATATCGTCGCCCTGCACGAAGCGGAACTCGATGGGAAACGCCGTCGGGATGCGGTCCTTGCGGATGCGCGCGCCGCGGCGGCTGAGGCGATCAGGGCGACGGTCGCGCG
>CAZBPO010000045.1:0-14120 GCA_964493795.1 uncultured Flavobacteriaceae bacterium | reverse complement strand
GGTCCTTGCGGATGCGCGCGACCGTCGCCCTGATCGCCTCAGCCGCCGCGGCGCGCGGCACCGCATACTCCATCTCGTTGAAGCGCGTGTTGCGGGGCGAGGGAAACGTCTCCCAGCTCCAGCGCACGCGCCCCGGCTTGGCCTCGCCGGCCGCCATCTGCCGGGTCAGCAGCCGGTGGAAGAAGCCTGAGCTCGGCGGCACGAACTTCACGAACCGGCAGATATGGTTGAACAGCCGGTCGTCGCGGCTCACCCGCTCCCCCCGCGCCTTCATCGCCGGAATGTCCAGCGCGCGGGTCGGCGGCTCGCCCTGCCAGACGTCCAGCGTCTTCACCACCACCTGATCGGCATAGGGAAACCAGAAGAACTCGAAATGCCGGTGGGCGGCGGCCAGACTTTCCAGTTCGTCCAGCACCTTCTCGGCGGGCGCGACATAGCTCGCCTCGCTCAGCGCATAAGATGGGACCAGCTTAAGGCGAAAACGCGTGATGACGCCCAGCGCGCCCACCGAAACCCGCGTGGCTTCAAACAGTTCGGGATCGTTCTGCCGATCCAGCGTCAGCACCTCGCCCGCTCCGCTCACCAGCGTCAGGCCGGTCACCATGGTCGAGAGCGAACCCAGCGTCAGGCCCGTCCCGTGCGTGCCGGTTCCGATCGCTCCGCCCAGCGTCTGACGGTCGATGTCGCCCTGATTGGCCAGCGCCAGACCGTGCGCGTGCAGCAGCGGCCCCGCCGCATAGACCGGCGTGCCGGCCCACAGCTCCGCTTCGCCGCTCTCGGGCGAGGCCGAGATCAGGCCGGACATGTTTTCAAGACTGACCATCGCGCCGGACGAGGCGCAGAGCGGCGTAAATGAGTGCCCAGAGCCGGCGGGTCTGATCTTGCCGCGATAGCCACGCACCAGCGCGGCCAGTTCGGCTTCGTCAGAAGGCCGCCAGACCGCATCGGGCGTCGCCGTGACGCCGCCCGACCAGTTCGACCATTTTTCGGTATTCGCTGCCATGACGCGAAGCTAGCCGCTTCGCCCGGCCGTTCAATCCTCGATCGGCTCGAACGCGGCGGCGCGTTGTTCGGCCTCGCGCACCTCGGCCGGGGTCAGGGCCATGCGCAGGCGATCCAGAGACGTCGGCGCATTGCTGTCCATCGCCCCGGTCTCGTCTATCGGCGGCGTGACGAAGCCCTGCTCAGCGGCCAGTGTATAGAATTTCAGCGCCTCGACGCGGTCTTCGGCCACGCCCTCGCCGCTCTCCAGCATGGTCGCATAATTGTACTGGCCCTGCGGAAAGCCGCGCTCGGCCGACTTGCGATACCAGTCCGAGGCCTGCTCAAGATCGGCCGGCACGCCGGTGCCGAATTCATAGAGCGTGCCCATCTCGAACTGCGCGCGTTTCTCGTTCGCCCGCGCCGACTGCAGCATGAACTTCGCGCCCTGCGCGACGTCCCGCGCGACGACGTTCGGCTTACCGTCCAGAAGCTCGACGCCCAGACGATACGCGGCCCAGCGGTCGCCGGCTTCGGCCAGCTTCCGCCAATGGGCCAGCGCCTCGGGATAAAGCCCGTTACGGAACAGACGCTCGCCTTCATCCGCCGGGGCTGCGGCCTCGGCGGCGACGCGCTGGCGCATCTCGGCATAGGCGGCATCCTGCTCCGCCGCCGCATCGGCCGCCGCTACGCTTTCCGCAGCCAGCGCCGGCGGTCTGCCGGCCGCCAGCCGCGCCTCACGCGCGTCATTCGCCGGAACGCTTCCCCAGGCGCCGTCGATCGCCACATCCGCCGGCGCCTCTTCGGCCCCGCGCTCTCCGCGGGCGCGGGCCGCCAGCTCGATCTTGGCCGACAGCATCTCGCGATCGCCCGGACGCGGCGCAAAGGCGTTACGCTCCTGGATCATGCGTTCGATATCGGCGCTTTCGATCTTCTGCGGCGGCGCGACGGCGACCTGCTGGGCCGCGCCGCGCTCAGGCACGTTCGCGAAAAACAGATAGAAGCCGGCCCCCGCCAGAACGGCGGCCAGCGCAACGCCGCTGAACAACAATGAGCGGGACGGGTCTCTCATCGAAACAGACATTCGCAATCCGTGATTGAAGTCACACTGACCTTGCCCGTGGACTATGGCAAGAGAGCGGCGGCGGCGCGGCGGGACAGAGGGCAAGACATGACGGGACGGGTCATCGCGGTCTGCCGCAGCGCCACGCATACGATGAGCAAACCCGTTGAAAAAGCCATAAAGCTGCTCGCCGGGCATGGCGTGGAGGGAGATGCGCATGCCGGGCCTCTGGTCCGCCACCGCTCGCGCGTCAGGACGACGCCCGATCTGTCGAATCTCCGTCAGGTTCACCTGATTCACGCCGAGCTTTTCGCCGAACTCGGCACCCACGACTTCGCCGTCACGCCCGGCCTGATGGGCGAGAACATCACGACCGAAGGCATCGACCTGCTGGATCTGCCGCGCGGGACGCATTTGCGTCTCGGTCGCGATGCGCTGATCGAGATCACCGGCCTGCGCAACCCCTGCACCCAGCTCGACGGGCTCCAGTCGGGCCTGATGCGCGCCTGCCTCGCCCGTGACACCGCCGGCGGGCTGGTCCGCAAGGCCGGAGTTATGGCCGTTGTCCTCGAAACCGGCGACGTCCGCCCGGACGACACGATCACGGTCACCCTGCCTGCGGGCCGGCATGAACGTCTCGGCCCCGTTTAGCCGGTCGAGCCCGGGCCAAGAGCCTCCGCCAGGTCCGTAAATCTCGAAACGGCCGCGCGCCGCCTAGATGCGCTCCACCGGTGCCGCGAACCAACGATCGCCCCGCCGGATGGTCGTCTCGAGAACCACGCCCTCGGCGCTCACCACGCACTTCGCCCTGTAATTGTCCGGTCGCCCGAACTCGCGGCTCTTCGCCTCGAATGAAAAGCGCACAACCCAGCCGCCGCCTTCGAGAGGCGTTACATCTTTCAGGACCGCGTCCAGCCCACGATCGAACGAAGACGGAACCGCCATCATCTTCTTCGTGGCAACGACACATGCATGGTGTGCATCGACGGACGGAGACGGTTTGGGGGATTGCTCCCCTAATCGAAATCCAAGGCGATGCGCCGAGTTCAGAACGAACGCGCCAACTGCAACGATGAGCAGGAGCATCGACCATCCGGATGCCCCGCCGCGCGCGCTTCCGCCTTGCGGCTCCTGATAAATCCCGCGTTCTACGTACCCCGCCTCTTCCGAGGGCGAGAAACTTTCGCCGCTACTCGGCAGGCCGTCGCGGTGTCGTCCGGCGTAAGCTGCGTCGATCTCGTCGAGTTCGGCCGCTGTCAGCCAATCGAGGGCGCCCTCCGCGCGAAACTCCCCGGGCGGGACATCAAAGCCGACGACGATTTGGACCCATCTGTAGCCGCGTACGTCGCTGATACGGCTGACTTTCGCGCGAACTGCTTCGGGGCTGGCCGTTCAGGAACGCCTTCAGCAGCCAGGCGAACTTCGAAGGCACGACTCCCAGTTCACGGCGGCCGGCATCCGCGACGAGGAAGTGGTCCTCCGCGGGTTCGTGGAGGTCGTACTTGGCCTAGCTGAAAGTGACCGGGTCGTTCAACCTGGTGGCCGCAATGTTCGCCTGCCTTGAACGCGCCGCGTCTTCTACGCGTGGCCCGTTTCTCCTGTAGGCCCCCGCTGACAGGTCCTCCCCGGCCAGGTCGCACGAGAAGACTTTCCCTCGCACGGACGACCAGGGGGCCCCCATTCCCGGCCCTCGGGGAATGCAGCCTCAGCCAGTGCTCCTATCAACGTTTCGTTTTTTGCAGCGGGGCTCCGGCGCTGCGGCAGGCGCCGGATGTAGCGTGAAACGCTGCCACTGAATCGCGCCACGGGATCGTAGGCATAGTCCCGCGCCCACGCCGCGATGACGTCCGATTTCCTCCAGTCATCGGCCTTCGTGACCTTCAACTTTTCGAACGGAACGCCGAAACCCAGGAGAATTCTGCACGTTCGGGAATATTTGGCCGACCGGATGCTGTCGATCTTCGCCGAAAGCCGGTCGGGTGCGAACGTCTGGAAGCATAACAGAAATCCGACGAGATCTGAGGGCAAAGCACCGATGGTGCGCCTGTCAGAAGCCGCCACCACGATCCCAGGGAGCCGTTCGCGATAGTCGTCCCAGCCGTTCTTGACCGGATCGAAGGCGACCGCATCGCCAGCGTGAACATGGGCGGCGTGGAAATCCGGCGGTCCGTCTATCTCGAGGTAATAGACCCGCCCTTTAAGCTTCGCCCATGCCTTCTCGATATCATGCATCGGAGGCTCTTCGTGCGCCTCGGCGTCCCAAGGCTCGGGGCGATCCTGCAAATCGTCGCGCTCGCAGCTGCGCCCCGGCCACCAGGCCTGCGGCGATGGCGGCCAGCGCAAGCAGAACCACCAGCCCGATCACCCAAACAATGGACCCATCCACGATCATCGTCTCAGCCCCGCCTCGCAGAGGCGATCCGGCATCAAAGATTCGTCTCAGTCCAGCAAAAGATGGCGACCCCGGCGTGACTCGAACACGCAACATCCCGCTTAGAAGGCGGGTGCTCTATCCGGTTGAGCTACGGGGTCGTTCCAAACTCCTTTTCACCAGAGCCGCCGCCCGGCGCAAGCGCCGCGTTCATGCCGCGCGCGGTCCCCACAGGATGATCGCCGCGCCGGACAGCACCACCGCGCCGCCGATGACGTCCCAGCGGTCGGGGGGCTGGCGTTCCACCAGCCACATCCATGCCAGCGAGGCGGCGACATAGACCCCGCCATAGGCGGCGAAGGCCCGGCCGGCATGTTCGGCGTCCACCCGGGCCAGCGCATAGGCGAACAGCGCCAGAGCCGCCATGCCCGGCAACAGCCACCAGGGCGAGCGATCCAGCCGCAACCAGGCCCAGACGGCGAAACAGCCGGCGATCTCGCAGAGCGCCGCGAGGGCGTACCAGAAGACCGTCGTCACGCGCTCAGTGGGTCCACAGCCCCTTGCGGTCGTATCTGAAATTGTCGGCGTAGGCGCGGATGTTCGGCTTGCGCTCGCGCGGCTCGAACACCTGATAGGGAATGGCGTTCGCCTCGGCATAGGCGACCGCCTCGTCCTTCGTCTCGAACGCCAGCTTCACCTGCGTGCGGGTGTCGCCCGTCGAAGTCCAGCCCATCAGCGGCTCGATCTCGCGCTTCTGCGACGGCTCGAACTCCAGCACCCAGTCGCTCTTGGCCTGACCGGACTGCATGGCGCTTTTCGCGGGGCGATAGATGCGGGCGAGCATGAGACGGAATCCACGAGGTGACGACGGGCCGGGCTTAGCAAAAAGAAAGGCCGGGGCCAATGCCGCCGGCCTTTCCCAAAAAATCGCGCCAGCCTGCTTACAGCTTCGGCGCCGGGCCGCCTGCCGGTGGCGCGGCCAGCGCCTTCTCCAGTTCCGCCTCAAGGAAGGCGTCCGTCGCTTTCGAGTTCTCCATCCAGCGGCTGCTGCCGCCCATGCGAAGCTGCATGGCGTAAACCGTGCCCTGCACGCCATTGTGCATCTGGATATTGACCGAGACGATCAGCGAACAATCTTTCAGCCGTTCCTGCGTCTCGGGCGAGTTGCTGCCGTAACCCGTGTACTGGCCGATATAGACATCCTTCAGGCAGCCCTCAGGACTGTCAGCGACGATATCGTAGGGGACGGTGTCGGCGGGCAGCGACAGCTTCTGTCCCTTGTGATAGCCCCACAGCATGGTGATGCTCGTGTCGTAAGGCTTCGGCCCGGGCGCGAAGCTCGGCTCGCCGTATTTCTCGGTGAGCGACGCGACCACGCTCGACACTCTGGGGCGTTGATCCGCCGGCGTATTGGTCCAGCTCACCGAACGCTCCACCAGCGCCACGCGCTCGCCCGACACGCCGGTGGTGTACTTGACGCGCAGCGACTGGTCGCCGTCGGGGGTCGTCAGGTCGATCCAGTATCCCGTCGGATAATAGAACATCACCTGTATGCCGCCGTCTCCGGCGATCCCGATCTCCTCGGCGCGCACCGTTCCCGAAGAAGCCTCGGCTTCCATCCCTGCCAGCGCGGCCGCCTCCGCAGCCTCGCGCGGCATGCCGATCTTGATGCCAAGCACATCCACAGGCGCGGGCTGCCCCGCGAACTCCCAACCTTCCGGCAGGTCATTGACCAGCGGGAACGGCGGCGCGGTCTCCTGCGCCATGCCCGTCCCCGAAACGACGGCGGCAGCCGTCAACAATGCAACCGCGATACGCATAATTCCTCCCGGGCCCTAAGTTCACGGCTCAGCGATATGCGACCTCGCCGGCGAACGACAAGCCCCTGCGGCGTGACGCCGCGCTGCCCGCGCGAGGCTACAACCCAGGGTTAGACAACTTTGCGACCCGTCCTGCGTGACGGCCGCCTCCGAACGGTGTCGCCAGAAAGGCGTCGAGGCAGGCCTTGGCCATGTCCAGGCCCGTCAGGCGCGCGCCCAGCGCGATCACGTTGGCGTCGTTATGCTCCCGCGCCAGCAAAGCCGAGAGCGGCTCCGACACCAGCGCGCAGCGGCAGGCCGGGTTGCGATTGACCGCGATCGAGATACCGATGCCCGAGCCGCACAGCGCGACGCCCCGTTCGGCCAGTCCCTGCGTGATCGCCGCCGCCAGCCTGTAGCCGTAATCGGGGTAATCCACCCGGTCCGCCGTCTCCGGCCCCAGATCGGTCACCTCATGGCCCAGCCCCGCCAGATAGGCGCGCAGCTCCGCTTTCAGTTCGACGGCGGCATGGTCCGAGGCGATGGCGATGCGCACGAGAAAGGCTCCCTGGCCATGAGAACGCTCGCCGCTCTCAGGCGGCGCACAGGCGTCCCGCCGCCGGTCTGGAAATGAAATGGTCGGGGCGGCGTGATTCGAACACGCGACCCTCTGCTCCCAAAGCAGATGCGCTACCAGACTGCGCTACGCCCCGTCCGGGCGCACGGCTATCACGCCGCACCGTCGCCGCTCAAGCCGCGCCGTGCGCGCCGCGCATGCCCTTCCATCAGTTTGAAGACACCGCTTGCGGTGAAGATCAGCCGCGCGCCCGAGCGGATTTCGCAATCAGCAAAAGCCATCGAGCGCGTGACGCGGGTCGTCCGGGCCGTGCCTTCCACCCATTCGCCGGTGCGCGCGGGGTTCAGGAAGTCGCTGGTCATGCGGATCGTCAGGATCGGCGTGCCGCTGACGCGGAAGCACGCCTCGGCCAGCAACCCATCCGCGAATGCCATCAGCCAGCCGCCATGCACCAGCCCGAAGGAATTGCAGTGGCGGGGCAGAACGCGAAACCCGCGCTTCCACGTCACGCCGTCGTCGAACGCGAATAACGGGCCGTTATGGCGCGTGAACGGGCCGCGATTGACCGCAGGCGTATAGCCTTCCGGCGGGGCGGCGTCCGCTTCGCCCTCGCCGCTCAAGGCCCGTTACCGAAGATTTCGTGCCGCACCCTGTCGCCCTCGCGAATGTCCAGCATGTCCGCGATGCCGGCGTTCACCTCCAGCACCGCGCGCACCTTGCCGCCCGAGGACAGGTGCTTGAGGCTATAGGGCTCTGCGCCCTTCACGATGCTGAACACCGTGCCGTCGTTGCTGATGAACACCATGTCCAGCGGCAGGATGGTGTTCTTCATCCACATCGAGACGTCGATGTCGCGCTGATAGTCGAAGATCATGCCGGCGTCGCCCGCCATGAACTCGCGGAACATCAGCCCTCGCGCTCGCTGCTCGGGCGTCTCGGCGACCTCAACGGTGAAGGCATGAACTCCGCTGGCCGTCGCGATGGTCAGCGGCGTGGTCCTGAACTCCACCGGCGGCGGCGCATCGTCGACCGGCGGCGCGATATCGGCGCAGGCGGCGGGGACCAGCAGCGCGGCGAACAGCAGGGCGAATGCGGTGCGGAACATGAAACGACTCGATCTGACGGCGCGAACCGCCCTATATAGCGCTTTCATCCGGGGGAGCCGCCAGAGGCGCGGCTGAGAGGTTCCGACAGGGAACGACCCTTTGAACCTGATCCGGTTCGCACCGGCGGAGGGAGAGCAAGCGTCGTGGGCGTCGTCGCCGCCGGTTCAATCCGCATGTCCGGACTGCGTGTCGTCTATGGCGACGCGCCGCTGTTCGATGCGCTCGACTTCCGGGCGCGCGGCGCTGGCCTCACCGCCATTCTGGGGCCAAGCGGCGTCGGCAAATCCACGCTGCTACGCGCCATCGCCGGCCTCGTGCCGGCCACAGACGGGGCCGTCGTCACTGAAGGCGCGGTCAGCCTGATGGCGCAGGACGACGCCCTGCTGCCCTGGGCCGGACCTACCGCGAACGTCACCATCGGCGCGCGCCTGCGCGGCGAAGCGCCCGATCTCGCGCGCGCCCGTGCCCTGCTCAAGGCGGTCGGGCTTGAAGGTCTCGGCGGACTGCCCGCGTCATGGTCGGGCGGCATGAAAAAGCGGGTCGCCCTCGCCCGCCTGCTCTACGAAGACCGCCCCATCGCGCTGCTGGACGAGCCTTTCGCGGCGCTCGACGCGCTCACCCGCCACGCGGTCCACGCGCTTGCGGCGCGCCTGCTGGAAGGCCGCCTCGCGCTGCTGGTCACCCACGACCCGCTCGAAGCTCTGGCGCTCGCCGACCGTATCGTCGTTCTGGCCGGCGCGCCGGCACGCATCGCGTTCGACGAAGAACCGCCCCGGCGCGGGCATGCCGTGCTGCGCGATGCGCTCGATCCCGGCCTGCGGCGGCTCCACGCCCAGATCCTCGCCGCGCTGGAGGGCCGCCGATGAAGCCCGCGCTCTCGGCCCTCGCGGTTCTCGCCGTGCTGATCGTCGTGTGGCAGATCGTCAGCCTGACGACCGGGCTTCCCGCTTACATCCTGCCCTCGCCGGCCCAGGCCTTCGCCGCCGGCTGGGCCCAGCGCGTCTTCCTGTTCGACAATGCGCTCGTCACGCTCAGCGAGATGGCGCTCGGCTTCCTCGCGGGCGCATCGCTCGGCATTCTGTGCGCGCTCGCCATGGCCGCCGCAGCGCCGCTTCGGCTTGTGCTGCGGCCGGCGCTCATCGCCAGCCAGGCGATCCCGGTCTTCGCGCTCGCCCCGCTCTTCGTCGTCTGGATGGGCTACGGCCTCGCGCCCAAGATCGCCATCGCCGCTCTGGTGATCTTCTTTCCCGTCGCCATCGCCTTCGCCGACGGGCTGCGCCGTACGCCGCCCGCTCTGGCCGAAGCGGCGCGGGTCATGGCCGGCCCCGGCCGCCGGCTCGCCATACTGCGCCATGTCACCATCCCTGCCGCTCTGCCCGCGCTGGCGACGGGCCTGCGCCTCGGGGCCGGGGTCGCGGCCATCGCGGCCGTCATCGGGGAATGGGCCGGGGCCAGTTCGGGGCTCGGCTATCTCATGTTGTGGGCCAACAGCCGCGCGCAGGTGCCGCTGATGTTCGCCGCCCTCATCACCCTTTTCGCGCTGGCCATCGCGTTCAGCGCCCTCATCGACCTGCTCTGCCGGAGAATGACGCCATGGTTCAAGGAAACGGACTGACCCGCCGCACGCTGCTGGCCGGCGCGGCGTTGCTGCCGTTCGCGACGCCCGCAATCGTGCGCGCCGAAAGCGCGCCGCGAGCCCGCCTCAAGCTTCTGCTTGACTGGTATTTGAACCCGAACCACGCGCCGATCCTCGTCGCCCAGGCGACCGGGGCCTTCGCCGCCGAGGGCCTCGATGGCGAAGGCCCCGGTCGCCTGGGCGACGAGGGCCTCGACGTCGAGATCGTCGAGCCGGCCGACCCCAACGATCCGCCCAAGCTGGTCGCCGCCGGCCAGGCCGACATCGCCATCTCCTACCAGCCTCAGCTGACCATGCAGATCGACCAGGGCCTGCCGCTCGCCCGAGTCGGCGTGCTGGTCGACACGCCCCTCAACATGCTGCTGGCGCTGGGCGACGGCCCGATCGCCAGCATCGCCGATCTCAAGGGCAAGCGGGTCGGCTATTCGGTCGGCGGCTTCGAGGATGCGCTGCTCAAGACCATGCTCGGCACCGCCGGCCTCTCGCTCGACGACGTTCAGCTGGTGAATGTGAATTTCGCGCTGGCCCAGGCGCTGCTCGCGGGGAACGCCGACGCGGTCATCGGGGCCTATCGCAATTACGAGCTCAACATCTTCGCCATCGAGAACCGGCCGGTCCGGCCCTTCTTCGTCGAACAGCACGGCGTGCCCGCCTATGACGAGCTGATCTTCGTCGCCAACGCGGCGAACGCGGCTGCGCCCCTGCATGCCCGCTTCCTGCGCGCCATCGAAGCCGGCGTCGCGGCGACCCTGAACGACCCCGCCGCCGCCTGGGGCCATTTCATCGCCGGCCGGCCTCAGCTCGACGACGAGCTGAACCGGCGCGCCTTCGCCGACACCCTGCCCCGCTTCGCACATGTCACCGGGGCGGCCGACCCGGCGCGTTACGAGGCCTTCTCGCGCTATATGCACGAACAGGGTCTGATCCAGTCGGGCCGGCCCGCCGCCGACTATCTCGTGCGCCCCGCCGGCTAGGATCGCCGCCCGAAAAGGATAAGGGGCGCTCCACCGGAGCGCCCCTTTTTCGTCGCCGCCTCGACTGGCGTTCAGTCGACCACCTTGATCTCGGCCACCATCACGCCCTTGGGCCCGTTGCCCAGACGCACGGTCACCTTCTGGCCCGGCTCCAGCTCACGCAGATCGGCGCGGCGCAACGTCTCCATATGGACGAAGATGTCCGGCGAGTTGTCGTTCCGCGTCACGAAGCCATAGCCCTTGGCGCGGTTGAACCACTTGACGGTCGCGGGTTCCGGATCGCCTGTCGGCACCACTTCCGGGGCCGACGAACGGCCGCCGCCATCGCCATACTCGCGGCGCGGCCGGCGCTCGCCGTAACCACCGCCGCCACCACCGCCGTAACGGTCGCCGCCGCCATAGCCGCCACGGTCGTCGCCGCCACCGCCACCGCCGAAGCGGTCGCCGCCGAAATCACGACGCGGACGCCGGTCGCCGCGATCGCCGAAACGGTCGCCGCCGCCACCGCCGAACCGATCCCCGCCACGATCGCCATAGCCGCCGCCACCAAACCGGTCGCCGCCACGATCGCCATAGCCGCCGCCGCCACCACCGCCGAAGCGGTCGCCGCCGCGATCGCCGTAACCGCCGCCCCCGAAGCGATCCCCGCGGGGTTCGCGCGGCTGGTATTTCGGCGCTTCGGTGATCTCGACGGGGTTGCCGTCGGCATCGGCCAGATTGATCAGACGCACCGCCTGCAAGCCTTTCGGCCGCTTGGCGATCTCAAGCAGCATGCGCGCATTGGGCGGCGGATTCTCGACGCCCGAATTGCGAAGGCATGTCTGGTGTATCAGCGCATCGCCCTGATTGTCGGCGAGCGTGACAAATCCGAACCCCTTTCCGGGGTCGAACCACTTCAACGTTCCCTCTGACGTAAACGTCTCTTCCGGCGCGCCACCACCCCCGGCGCGACCGCCATAACCACGATCAGACACTCAAAGCCCCCAACGCATTCAGCCTCACCCGTCACGAAATTAGCAGATTGACAAGGAATGGGAAGGCGGCGCTCTAGGAGTCGGGAAGGACACAACGTCTCATGGACCTCAACGGCGCTTATCTCATCCCTGCCCCGGTCGAAGCGGTCTGGGCCGCCCTCAACGACCCCGACAGGCTCAAGGCGGCCATCCCGGGCTGCGAGAGCCTGACCAAGCTTTCCGAGACCGAGTTTGAGGCGGTCGCCACCCAGGCGATCGGCCCCGTAAAGGCCCGTTTCAAAGGAAAAGTCGCCCTTCACGAGCTTAACCCGCCTCATTCCTACATCATCCGGGGCGAAGGCTCGGGCGGCGCGGCCGGCTTCGCCAAGGGCGAAGCGCGGGTCGAACTCGTCCCCGAAACCGGGGGCACGCGCCTGATCTATGCCGTGAAGGCGACGGTCGGCGGCAAGATCGCCCAGATCGGCCAACGCCTGATCGACGGGGTCGCCCGCAAGCTGGCCGACGAATTTTTCGAGAAATTCTCGTCCGGCTTCGGTGACGTCCAGATGGTCGACGCGGTCACCGGCGCAAAGGTCGAACGCCCCCCCGAAGGCATTTCCCCGCTCATCTGGGGCACCGGCCTCATCTTCATCGTCGCCGCCCTGATCGCCATCGCACTCTCGGTCTGAAGCGGCGCGGCAGGCCGCGTCTCCAATGTGTCGCACCCGCGCCCTGTCGTTTGACGCCGCGGCGCGTTGACGGCGGCGCGTCAAAGGCGAACACTCCACGCAACGACGGCTGAGGCACCGACCTTAGCCGCGCCTGCTTGAGACATAGCCGGAGGCCCAGGATGACCACCGTAGCGATGACGGTGAACGGCAAGGCCGTCACCGCAGACGTCGAGCCGCGCACGCTGCTCGTCCAGTATATCCGCGAAAAACTGCGCCTGACCGGCACGCATGTGGGCTGCGACACCAGTCAGTGCGGGGCCTGCGTCGTCCATGTCGACGGGCTGGCCCTGAAGTCGTGCACGGTGTTGGCCGTGCAGGCCGAAGGGGCCGAGGTGTTGACCATCGAAGGCCTCGCCAAAGACGGCAAGCTGCACGCCGTCCAGGAGGCCTTTCGTGAACATCACGGCCTGCAATGCGGTTTCTGCACGCCCGGCATGATCATGACGGCGGTCGACATGATCCGCCGCCACCCCGGCGGGCTCGACGAGAAAACCATCCGGGCCGCGCTTGAAGGCAATATCTGGCCAGCGCGCACAGGGAGGCGGCCGAATGACCGTCACCGGGATCGGCGCCTCGCCCCGCCGCAAGGAAGACCAGCGCTTCATCACCGGAAAGGGCAACTACACCGACGACATCAACCGCCCCGGTCAGGCGCACGCCTATTTCCTGCGCAGCCCGCACGCTCACGCCACCATCCTCGCCATCGACAGTTCGGCGGCCCGCGCCATGCCCGGCGTCATCGACGTGCTGACCGGCAAGGAGCTGGCCGAAGACGGCGTCGGCGGCCTGATCTGCGGCTGGATGGTCCATTCCAAGGACGGCTCGCCCATGAAGGCCGGGCCGCATCCCGCCCTCGCTCAGGGCAAGGCGCGCTATGCCGGCGACGCGGTGGCGGTCATCGTCGCCGAAACCTACGCCCAGGCCCGCGACGCCGCCGAGGCTGTGATCGTCGATTACGACGTGCTGCCTGCGACCGTGGACGGCAAGGCTGCGCTCGAGCCCGGCGCGCCGCTGGTCCATGACGACATCCCGCAGAACATGGTGTTCGACTGGGAACTCGGGAACTTCAAGGAGACGGTCGACGCCTTCGCCAACGCCGCCAAAGTCGTCTCGCTCGACATCGTCAACAACCGGCTGATCCCCAACCCGATGGAGCCGCGCGCCGCGCTTGGCGAATATGACAACGGCACAGGCGTCCACACGCTGCACACCACCAGCCAGAACCCGCATGTCGCGCGGCTGGTGCTGTCGGCCTTTATCGGCATCGCGCCCGAGAACAAGCTGCGCGTGATCGCGCCTGACGTCGGCGGCGGCTTCGGCTCCAAGATCTTCATCTATGCCGAAGAAACGGTCTGCGTCTGGGCGGCGCGCCGCGTCGGCCGCCCCGTGAAGTGGACCTCCGACCGCAGCGAAGCCTTCCTGTCGGACGCCCACGGCCGCGATCATCACACCCATGCTGCGATGGCGCTGGATGCAAACAGCAAGATTCTCGGCCTGCGCGTGAAAACCATCGCCAATCTCGGGGCCTATCTCTCGACGTTCGCCTCGTCGGTGCCGACCTATCTCTACGCGACGCTGCTGTCGGGCCAGTACGACATCCCGGCGATCTATGCCGAGGTTCAGGGCGTCTATACCCATACCGCCCCGGTCGATGCCTATCGCGGCGCGGGCCGGCCCGAGGCCACGTTCGTGATCGAGCGACTGGTCGAGGAAGCGGCGCGCCAGACCGGCATCGATCCGGTCGAATTCCGCCGCCGCAACTTCATCACCGCATTCCCGCACCAGACGCCAGTCATCATGTCCTATGACACCGGCGACTATGACGCCTCGCTGAGCAAAGCGCTGGAGATCGCCGATTACGCCGGCTTCCCCGCACGCCGCGCGGCGTCAGAGGCCGCCGGCAAGCGGCGCGGCATCGGCTTCTCGACC
>CAZBPO010000044.1:13899-15640 GCA_964493795.1 uncultured Flavobacteriaceae bacterium | reverse complement strand
GCGAGGCGCTGGATGTCGGCGTGGGTGTTGATGCCGCTTTCGGCGACCAGCATGCGGCCGGGGGGCACGCGCGCGGCGAGGCGCTCGGTGACGGCGAGGTCGGTGACGAAGGTGTGCAGGTCGCGATTATTGACCCCGAGCATGTGGTCGCCGCCGAGCTCAAGCGCGCGGGTGAGTTCGGCGTCGTCATGGACTTCGACCAGAACGTCCATGCCCCAGCGCGCGGCTTCGTCGATGAGGGCGGCGGCTTCGGCATCGGTGACGGAGGCCATGATGACGAGGATGCAGTCGGCGTTGAGCGCCCGCGCCTCGGCCACCTGATAAGGCGTGAAAAGGAAATCCTTGCGGATCGCCGGCAGCGACGTGGCGGCGCGGGCGGCGATAAGGAAATCGTCATGGCCCTGAAACGAGGGTTCGTCGGTGAGCACCGAAAGGCAGGACGCGCCGCCGGCCTCATACGCACGGGCGAGGGCGGGCGGATCGAAATCGGCCCGGATGAGGCCCTTTGAGGGGCTGGCCTTCTTGATCTCGGCGATGAGTCCGTGGCCGCGCGCCGCCGCGTGGCGTTCCAGCGCCGCCTTGAAGCCGCGCACCGGATCGGCAGCGGCGGCTGCCTGCGCGATTTCGGCGTAGGGGCGGGCGGCTTCGCGCGCGGTGATCTCGCGGCGCTTATAGGCTTCGATCTGCTGGAGAATGGTGCTCATGCGGCTTCTTATGGTCCAAACCGTTTGAACCATACACCGATACTGTGGTTCCGATGTCGGACAGCCCCTGTCCCACGGGCGGCCTGTCCCATTTACCTGTCCCGCTGTTAAGTATCTGATCTATATATGAAATACCCGATTTTGGGACAGGTAGGACAGGCAGACAGGGTTTTTCTATACCTTTCCCCACAGGGGGTATTTTCGATCACACCGACCAGTGCCTCGCAGCTTGCCGTATCTTACCCCCTATTTTGAGGCTTTATATAGAAACCCTGTCCAACCTGTCCTACCTGTCCCAAAGACAATAGAATCAATGGTTTAAGGTGGGACAGGGGTATGGGACAGGTATGGGACAGGTCTTCGGCGCTTTTGGGGTGACTTCGGCCCGTTTCCCCGTTTGGACCATATAGTGCCAAGCGTATTTGGTGATTTTGAAAACTCTGGAATCCCGGGCTCAGCGCCCCGCGCGTGGCCAGATTCCGCCCGGAAAGGACCCTAAGCCGCTGGAATAAAAGGACAAATTGTGACAGCCGTCACGCCCGGAGGCTGGCAATCACGGGCGTGATGGCACGCTATGGCACGAATGGGTTGGACCACAGATGCGGTAGTCCTGCACCACAAACGCACCTTGGCACGCTATGGCACGAACGGGTTGGACCATAACGCCCACACGATTCGACGGGGCGGCTCAGTCGCTATGTCAGGGATTTCGTCGCGGCCCTGCCCCGCTTCCGCGGCGATCCGCAGCACATACATCGCCGGCCCTGCGCCAGGATCACCCGGGAAACGGCTCGATTTCGCCCAGTCCGTTGCGCCCAGGGAGTGTCAGATTACAGCCGGACGCGCCGCAGGCCGTACAGCGCAGGCGATGACGAATCGTGTCGCTAGGCGCTTCCATGCCCCACAGAATGGCAAAGCGAGCCAGCGCAACGGGTTGACGATGCGCGCAGTCGAGACGCACGCAATGCGCCCAGATCCATCCGCCTTGATGCTGCGATAACAGATCGCCGATCGATGTCACAGCGCATGAAGCGCGC
>CAZBPO010000044.1:0-13889 GCA_964493795.1 uncultured Flavobacteriaceae bacterium | reverse complement strand
GTCGGTGTTCGAGATCGACTCGACCGTCTGATCCGGATTCCGGTGTTCGGATTTCGGTGACCTGTCGCCGATATCGCCGTGGAGCGGCACAGCCAAGTCGCCGTGGCAGCGACGCCTCTACAGCTTCCAGCCGACCAGATTCCAGCTCCACAGCAGCCAGCACGCGAACGCGAACACGGTCACCGCGGCGAGGTGACGGAGGCGGCGCCAGAAGCCCCAGGCACGGGCGCGCAGGCTCGCTAACCGTGTCGGCCGCCCGCTATCGACTGCAGGCTGACGTCACGGCATCATGGCGTCGGTGATCTGGCGCCGCCTGTGGTGCTGACGGATGCGGGGAAAGACATATGCACAGCGCGAGATTGGCCGGCGCCCTGGGCGCGGCCCTGATGGTCGCAGGCTGCGGCGCAGATGCGGCGTTCGAAAACGCATGCAAGGATGAGCTGGCGTCGACTCTGTTGAATCCCGAAACTCTGACGATCCACGATTTCCGGCTGCTTACCGCAGCCGACCTGGTCGCGATGTCGGCCGAGCTGACGGACGTCACCCGCGACCTTGTCGGGCGCGCAAAGGACACGGATTGCCTGGCGGCGAGCGGCATTAAGACCGATGCGAGATGCCAAACGCCTGCGGTGGAAACATTGAGAAAGTCGTCCGAAATCTACCTTGCCTGCGCTCCGATGGAGGAATGCGCCCATTTCAGATTCCGGGCCGAAAGCAGCACGGGTGCCAGGATCACAGCCTTCGGGTTGTGCGGGCGATCTGACGATAAGATCGTCGCCGGGCGCTTTGAGATACCTGACTAAGCGCCTCGCAGCGCCGCGATCCGGGCGCCGGCGTGTAGTCGCGGCGGCGATAGTGAGGGTGGCGGTCCAGCAGCACCCGCCCCATGATGACATATTGCGGGCCGATCTCGATCCGCAGGTGCGCGTGGAGGTCTTCCATCTCCGCGCGCGAAAACAGGCAGTCGTAGTCACCGACGCACAGACGGGCGAGGAATACCTCAGGTGGTTGCGCTGACTTGGCGCGATTGCATCGCGCGCACGCCAGCACTAGGTTGTTCGGCATGCCCGCGCCGCCGCGCCCGCGCGGACGAAAGTGGTCCAGCGTCGCGGTCGTCGGTCCCTTGGGGCCGCCGAGTCGCGTCACGAGGCCGCAGTATTTGCAGCGGCGGCCCGCTTTCTCCCATTTTTTGTCTAGGCTCACTGGCTTAGCCGCTTTTGGGCGTCCCGAGCGCCCGCAGAGCAGCGATCCGCTGCTTGATGAGGCCGGCGACCTGCGCGGGGATATCGGCCGGCATCGAGCGCCAGCGGGTGGAGTTCGGCGCGGCGAACCATCCCGCGACGGTGCTGTGGCTGATCGGGCCGCCATGGCGGGTGCTGGTGAGATTTTCGGCCAGCCCGCGTTGCCACGCAGCCCCATACAGGAGCCGGGCTGCGGCGGCGACGTAGTCGAGGGCGTCAGTCATCATCGTGTCGTTCTGGGGCGGGCCTGTAGCCCGCAGAGTCGAACTGGCGGAAATTTGCGAGGCCCTTTCTCACCACAGGTGCGTATATGATTACCGGGTGCAGGCCTCGCCGTTTCAGGGTGTCAGCGTCGGCGTGAGGGTCGCGCATGGCGGCGAGTAGCCATTCCAGATTGGCCGGCTCGGCGGCGAGTAGCCATTCGGCCTGTCGTGGGAGGCCTCTGTCCTTCCAGTGTTGATGGGCCCAGCCCGCTTGGCGTCGCCAGTGCGTCGTGCGGAATGTCGCGGCGGCGATGAAATTCGATACGCCTATCGCCGCCAGCATGGTCAGCCCCGCCATAGCAGGGCGCGCTGCTGTAGCCCGCTGCTGGGGGCTGGGCGACATATCGCCGGTGGCCTCCCACCGCGCTGAGCATTTGTCGTCCATACCGTCCCATGGGCCCCAGATCGCAGCGTGCAGGCGCGCGCGGCCATCGGTCGCCGATTTGCGGGGCGCGCCATCTTTGTTTCGGGCGGGTGTGGCCGCCACGACATCCAGGGCCCGGCCGATGGTGACGCTCAGATCCATCTGCCCCTTGCCTCGCACCATATCCCACGGTGCGAGCGTGACGCGGGCATCAGGCTCGTCGCGCGGTGGAGGATCGACGACCACCATGGCCGACAGCCACTCTTCTCGCCGTATGGGTCCATATTGCGGCTCGCGCATCGCGGCTCGCAGGATATCCGCGAACTCGCGCCACGACGCGCCTGTCTCGATCGGGCGGAAGGCCGGCGCGGCGGCGAGGATCTGCGCGCGGACGATGTCTGTGATCTCTGTGGCGGTCAGGCCGCCCGGAACGCGCAGATGCGCCGTGCCATTCGTCCTGGGCCACCATATGCGCGCGCCTGGGACACCCGCCTGACGCAAGCAGGACAGCAGCCCGAGGGCGCTGAGCCACCCAATCGGGCTCAGGCCTCTCAGCGCGGTTGGATGATCGACCTTAGGCCTCATATTTGGCAGGGCTCGCCTGATAGAGGCGCAGGGCCTCGGCGTAGTCGTCGTCGGAGGGGCCGGCGGTCGGGCCTGACAGGATATAGGGGGCGTCGCCGGTGGCGATCTGCTCGTCGGTTACGCCTGGCGCATGCAGGCTCCAGCCGGGGGTGTGGTCGTCGCTCAGGCAGAGGGTGAGAGTGGTCATAGTGTCACTCCGCGTCCAGGCGGCTGATGATGACGCCGCCGCAGCCCTCGGCGCGGGGGTGGCTGGGCGGATACGCAGCCCATCCCTCGACCGGCGTTTCGTCGTCGCCGACCTGACAGTCGGAGGGTGACCAGCGCCGCGCCGTATCCAGGCGTGCGACGCCGAGGCGGCGACGGGCCTCTGCGCGGGCCTCGGCCAGTGAAGTGCGAGTCTCGCGCTGCGCCGGGACGGAGTCGCCAGCGGCGGCGTAGGTCTCGATGATGTACGTGGTGCTCATAATGTCGATCTCCTATCGATCAGCGACCCGACCCGTCGTCGGCGTCATGCACATCAATCTATGTGCATTTCGGGTCGGCGTCAAGGGGTGGGATCGGAAAATCCCATCGGGTGCCCGGCGGCGCATAGCAGCCGCATCGCCTCGGTGATTTCGGGGCGGTCCATGCCGCGCCGCGCGACGTAATCCTCCCGCGCCTCATAGCGCCGCACGCGATGATTGTAGGCCATGGCGCCTGGATAGAGGCGGTCCCACTCTCGGAGATCGACGGTCACCTGATTGTGCGAGACGCCGAACATCTGCGCGAGGTCTTCACGCTGCACCCACCCGCGTCGCGTCAGCAGCCAGTCGATGTAGTCCAGTCGCCGCTCTACGGCCCAGTTAGCCATGTCTGTGAGTCCGTGGTGTCACTGAGGCCCCGCGTTCCGGCGGGGAAGGCGTGCCGCGCTCTGGCGCAGGCAGTGACCCCCATGTTTCAGGCGGGCGGCGTCAGCCGCGCGGAGATGGTGCATGAGCGGCGCGGGGAGTCAATCTCGGCTGGGCCATGCCTGAGCCTGCCCGAGGCCGTCGCGGCTCGGCGCGGTCAGGACGCCGCTAGGCGACTTGATGACGACGAAAAGGGTATCGCCACTACCGATACCCTTGATTGCACCCGCGCGCGCCGCAGGCCGTGCAGGTGAGGCGGTCGCGGATCGTGTCCGACGACGCATCCAGCCCCCACAGGATCGCGAACCTGGCCATGGCGACTGGCCGGCGATGGGTGCATTTGAGCCGCGTGCAGTAGGCCCATGCCCACCCGCCGTCCTGCATCAGGTGTCTGATTGTCGTCTGGGCGGGGTCGCGGCGCATGCGCGGAGCCTGCCACAGCGGACAGAGCGATCGTCAAGCGGCCCGCACGACGAGGCGGAAAACCGCGCCTTCCGCGATAGTGGGGGATCGGCTGTAGCAAGTCCGCTGCTACCACCATTCCCCCACTATTCGGGGGTGATGTGGATCGAATGTCATGATCAGCGTTCCGTCAGCAGCGGCGACAAGATCCACGCGATCAGCATCAGGCCGATAATCGCCTCGAGCGATCCGCTGCTGATCGCGACGATAAACGCGAAAAGGAAGAAGCCAGCTTTCATGGTCACAATCCTATCGTCTGAATGCCGCCCGGCAAAGTCCGGCCTAACTGGCGGGTTCCGGGAGCCGTGTGGTTGGCGTGCCTGTCGATCTCGAGGCGCAGCCAATAGAGCCATTCTTTCGCCGCTGCGCGCAGGGGTGACGTCTCAAAGGCGAGCCGAAGCGCCATCCGGTCGATATTCGGACGCAGCCCCGTGAGCCTGCGATAGGCACGGCAGGCGAGATTGAGCCGCCCAACCTGGGCGTAGCCGCGGCGGATCGCGCCCCAAATTGAGTCGGGTGCCGGCGTGAAGTGCGGATCGAACGCGGGGTGGAAGTGGCGCAGGGTCATGATGCGGCGCACTCATTCGCCCAGCGCCGGTGCAACGCCGCTCCGAAACAGTCCGGCCATGCATCGGCGATTTCCGACCAGAGCGGATAAAGCCCAGTCTCCATTTTCCGCGCCGCCGGCCAGCTCGTGATCTGCGCGAATTCGATGCGGTGAATTCGATGCGCATCCGCCAATGCGGAAAAGAATGGGTTCAGTTCTTCCGGAATCTCCGGTCCGTGTGACGTGTGGCTGGCAATGATACGCGCCTTTTCTTCGTCGCTTGCCTGGTTGTCCCACCATTCCGGTTTGCAGCCCCAATAGGGCGCGCGATACACCGGGCCGCCCCAGGTGAATGCAGAGCACCGATCGCTCACGAAGATTGGTCGGTCGAGCGGAACAGAGACCTGAATGTCGAAACGGCCTGTTGTGCTGTTATAGAGGCTACAGGCGAACTGTTCCGTTTGGTGAGCATGGCCGTATCGACGAAGCACCTCGATATCCGCAGGCGGATTGTGCTGAAGCAGGAACTCGCGAAGTAGCCGGCCTGCTTCAACCTTCTCGCTCATCGCAATCAAATGATCGCGAATTTCCCTGTGAGCCTGACGGACGGCGTCCCAAAGAATGGACGCATGCTTTTTGGGCATGAAGCGCTCGGTAGCGCGAGGAAGATTGTCTGTCATGACGATTTCCCCAACCGGATTGAGAGGGCGGTATCGTTACGGCGGCTCATGACGCCACCTGTTGCGGAATTGGCGCGCCGTCGGGCGTATGCGCGCGATAGTCGGCCGACCATGCGTTGCACGCCTCATGAATTTCCGCGGCCCATGTATCCGCCGAATAGTGACGACGGCGCGACCCTCGCGTCTGCCTAGACGGCTCGAATACGGCCATTGGCCCGCCCGGGATCGGCCCGTTGTCGTTGTGGCGCATGAAATAGATTGCAGACAACGGCACGAAGGCCCGGCCCTGCCGCACGGCGATCTGCAGGATGAAGTAGCCTTCGCCTATTACGCCGTTCCGAGAATATTGGACGTCCAGGATCTTGATATTCATGACGCGATCTCTACCGGCGCGTTGCCTACGGCGGCTGACGTCAGGTTCACTTCTTCAACGGAATCCGGAAGTGCGGCGAGCGTTGTTCGGGTTATGTCGCGATAGAAAGCGGCGTTGAAAACGTGAGTTACCAGTCCGGTGGCCGCGATGTCCCGAACTGCACCGACGCGCACTTTCCGAACACCTATGTATCTCCCGAAAAGATCGGCCGCCGCAGCGCGGGGAGACGGAAAAACGCCACCCGTAACACCGTTCTTGGCCGTCGCCATGAAGCCGCTGATCTTGATTGATGGCTGCGAGGTGTCGGCTTTGCGAGTCTCGACTTCTTCCCCATCGATCATGGCCAGGGTGAGAGGGCCGCTCAGGCTGACTTCGCCCTCGATTGCGTCGTCCGCATCGCCATCGCGTTCGGAAAACCGGGCGAAGGTGCAATCGTTCAGAATGCCTTCCACGATCCGTTCGGCCTCTCCGCGGCTATCTGCCTCGACGGTCACGGCGGCTTTGAGATGCATGTCAAATGTGTAGAGCCGGGTCATGGCGTCAGATTCCCTCATTGTGAGAATTGCCGGGCACGAAAATGCGGCGGAAGGCCTGCAGGATCTCGAGCGTGACATAGCGCCGGGCGATCCTGCGCCGCAGGCGGATGGTGCGAGCGCGGCTCATGATAGCCCCCACTGTGACGAGATGGTGGCGCAGCGGTTTCTGGCCCGAACAGCTTTGCGGCGCAGATACGCCAGGCGCGCGGTGATCGTGGCGACAATAGCGTTGACGGATTCAGGTGCAGCAGTGCGGCGCATAGCTACGGACTCCCTGGTGATCGCCAGGCTTTCGGCAACGGCCGATGCAGAGACGCGGCGCAGGGCGTCAATCTCCGCGATTGCGGCGCTCAGATTGGCGCTCGTCATACCTCGGACTCCTCTTTGCTGCGGCCGGATATCCTGGAACGTTCGCGCTTCAGGTGGTTGATGTCACTTTGCAAACCGGCGATCGCGAGACGATAGGCCTCACGCAAGGCAGGTTTGACGCCCGGCTTTCCGCCATCTCGAAGAGTCCGTGCGAGGTCGCGCAGCAGCGTAAGCGGCGGAACCGCCTCGGCGCAGATATAGGCAAGGACCAGATGGTCCGACAAATCCATACCGCCGCCGGTCAGGGCAATGGCGTAATCTTCGCCGATCCGATCCCGCAGATTTCCGTGCTGAACTTCGATCAGGGCACAGCAGGGCGCGAATTCGTCGATTAATGTTGCCACCGCGGCGGGATCGCGGCCTCCCATGAAAAGCGGCCACGCGTAATTCATCATCGGTCGAAAGCTGTCCACCCATTCGTGCCAGATGTCTGACTCCTCGAACGCTTTCACGATGGCCGCGCGTTTGGCCGGGCTGCGGTCGAAAGTGCGCCGCGTCATGCCGTTCAGCATTTGCGGGGCGTAATCGTTGATGGCATCGAATGTGACGGCCGGCACGATGATCTCATAGTCGTCAAACGACTCTGCCCAATCGACATCGACGGCACGTGCGTCCGTGTTGCCGTAGTTCAGGGATTTCGGAAGCTTTCCCATCGTTCAGACTCCTTCAGATGTAGATGCGGTCGCCGCGCCAGCGATGGCCGAGTCGAGCCGGGCTAGGTCCTTTGCGGCCTGCCGTTTGCGACGAATGCCCGCGTCCTGTGTCGGGTTTCTGGAGGCCTCGGCGAACAGATAGGGTCTCGCGAGGCGAGCTGCAGCGAGCAATTCAAGCGTGAAACGATCCATCACAGGCCCTCCCGCACGCACTCGGAATCGGGTGACGCGGCCATGGCGCGCAGGCACGCGCCGCGGCTCATACCGCGATCCAGATCATAGGCATGGCCGCCGCGACTCACGATCTGCAGCGAATACGTTTCGGCGCGCAGCGAGTCGGCATACAGCGCCAGACCGCCTATCAGCCAAAGCGGTAGGGCGATCACGACTCCGGCCGCCAGACAGGTAGCAATTTTCTGCATCAGGACATCTCCGCTCAATCTCTATTTCTCACTTTCTGAGAATCTACGGGGTCCGTCAATCTCGTTTTGCGAGATTTCTTAGCTGCGCCTGGCGTCCTGGCGGCCGGCGGTTCTCTGCGATTTTTCGCGCTTCGGAGGCACGTAGGAGTCGCGCCATAGCGCGGTTTTACTGGTGCCGCGGCGCGACGTTCCGCTTACCTGGCTTACCTGGCCGGACTCCCCGGACCATACCTCAGCCTGCCGGCCGTACCTGAGCGGCCGAGCCGGACCGTTGCGAGATTTATTTTCTCACATTGGTTGATTTGTTTCTCTCGTTGTGTGAACGTCGGCCACGTCAACAGGGAGTCCGCCGTCATGCCCAACATCACCGTCACGATCTCAGGACCGGACCTTCTTGCGAACAACGTGATCGCCAGGTTGCTCGAAGGGCAGAAAAGTGCAGGTGCCGGCGATGTGCAGGCTGCGCTCTACGGCGCCTCGATCGTCACCGAGACGGCCAAGGCGGAAACGCCCTCACAGCCGTCCGGCGATACGGACATTCGGGTGGGCGACATCGTCCGATTCCGCGCTCAAATCCGCCCGCCGGTGGGCGCGGTCGGCGACACATACCGCGTTGAAGCGATCACGACCCAAAAGCCTCCGTTTGTGGAACCTGGCCGCTATTACGTGGGTCTCGCGGGGAAAGGCGCGCATATCTGGCGGCGGGTTGAACTGTTCGAGAAAGTGACGCGTCCCGAATTCACGACAGGATCTGCCGTATGTCTGAGGAACGACGCGCCCACATCGGTCCAAAGGACATTTCGTTTCGTTCTCCACATCATCACTGGCGTGTTCGATCTATCTTCTGCCAACGAGCCTGCTAGGACGAAGATCAGTTTAGAGGGATCACCGAAGCTCTATCCCGCCGAATTCTTTGATCTTGTCGATCATTCCGGACACACGTTCTTGTCCGCCGGAACTCCCGTTGCCTGGCCAACACCTGTGCCCGGCAAAACAGGATTCGCTTCGAACCTGACGCCTATTCCTGAACAGGAAAAACCAAAGCCGCCGATCGTGAACGTCGACGTGTTCTTGAATGCTGTGCGAGTCATTCAGGAACGCACCCGCGAACTCGCTGCTCTCATCGGCGGAGATAGCGCTACCGCGATTACCGACGAAAACGACTTCGTCCGCCGGCAAGCCGTCACGCTCGATCCGGGACTCGCCCAGCCGCCCACATAGAGCGCCCGTCTCGTGCATTGACCAAAGCACGCCCGAACGATAATTCTCTCTTTGTGAGATTTGGAGCCGGAATTTCACACATGAAACTTCCCCCGCTTGCCCCCCTACCGACGGACGATGTGTCTGTCTCCCGCGCGCCGGCCGAGCCCGACAAAGTGAGGCTCGACTTCAGTCGTCTTGTTCACGGCAATCGCATCGGCACGGGCACGCACAAGCTCGATCGCGCCTCCGCAGAGAGAATGATCGCCGGCATACGTGCGCTCCTGCCCGCCGAGGTTACGCCATGACGAAACCCATTCTACCCAATGACGCGCTCGATGAGCGGCTGGCGATCGTCGGCACGGCTGGCGCGGGGAAAACCTATCTCGCGCGCCACCTACAGGAACGTTTGCTCAAGATCGGCGCGCGCACCTGCTGGATCGACGCGCTCGGCGTTGCGTGGGGCATAAAAAGCAGCGCCGACGGCAAATCGGACGGCTTCCCCGTCGTGATCTTCGGCGGACGTCACGCAGATGTGCCGATCACCGAACACATGGGCGCGGCGGTCGGCGAGCTGATCGCCAGGGCTTCCTATTCCAGCGTCATCGATCTCGACATGCTGGGATCGGACGCGGCGCGCCGCCGCTTCGTCCTCGCGTTTCTCGATTCGCTTTACGAGGCCAAGCGCCGGCAGGGTGAGACGACCGAGCCGCTGCATCTCATTTTCGACGAGGCCGATAAATGGGCGCCGCAGCACATCCTGGAGAAGGATGGCGGCGCGACCAATCTGCTCGGCAAGATGCAGGAGATCGTCCGGCGCGGCCGGGTGGCCGGCTTCATCCCCTGGCTCATAACGCAGCGCCCGGCCGTGCTGAACAAGAACGTTCTCTCCCAGGCCGATACGCTCATCGCGCTAAAGCTGACCAGCGCGCAGGATCGTAGCGCCATCGGTACATGGATCGATGGCCAGGCCGACGCTGCGGAATCGAAGCGTATTCTGGCCGACCTGCCCAGATTGCCGCGTGGAACGGGCTATGTCTGGGCTCCCGCGCACGGCATTCTCGAACGCAAGGCGTTCCCGAAGATCACGACTTTCGATTCCTCGGCTACGCCCAAGCGTGGTGCGAAGTCCGTCACGGCCGTTGCCTTCGCCAAAGTCGATATCGAGGGCATCAGGAACGCGCTGGAGTCGATCGCGCCCGATCCTGCCGCTGAGTCCGGGAAATCGAAATCCAAAGCCGCATCGGCGGCGGATGTCGAAGCGGCCGAGAAGCGGGGTTACGAGCGCGCTTGGGCGGACTGCCTCGATGCGGTTCTGCCCTCGATCGACAGCGCATTTGAGGCCTGCCGCAAGAGCGTGCATGAGGCGTTTCGTTTGAACCCGCCGCTTTACGCCAAAGTGCTCGCCCAAAGCATCGGCGAGCCGGTCAGCGAGGTCGTTCGCGATCTCGACCGCGCGTTGGTGAAGCGCACGGCCAGGTCGAAACCAGCGTCAGGTGCGTCTTCGCTTCTGGCAACTGCCGTTCGGCATCATCCAGCCCGGCTAACCTGGTCGATCCTCGCCCAGTTGAACGGGCGAAAGGCCCGCGGCGGGCACTTCAACACAGAAAAACGGCGCATGCTCGACGCGGGTTATGTGCGCGAGGATGGCGGCGCGGTCGTCGTTACCGACGACGGATTTGCCGAAGCAGGCGCCCGTCCGTCGGTGCCTGCCGATCTGACGCAGGCCTTCCGGGACGCGCTACCCGGGCTGTCCGGCCGGATTTTCGCCGAACTGCTCAAGCCCGGAAACGAACGGATGTTCGTCAAACGTCTGGCGGCGGCGCTCGGCTGCAAACCGCATGGTGGTCACTGGAACACCGGCCTCGCCACGCTGCAGCGCTGCGACCTTATCCGGCGCGAGGGCGACGACATCGTGTTGAACAAGGAAACGCTGGCATGAGCCGTTCGTTAATCGACCTCGCGCTCACGCAGCGCCACGAAACCGAGGCTGCGTACCTGGTCACGGAAGACGGTCTCAAGGCGGTCTGGATTCCCAAATCACAGGTCGAACGCGGCGACGCCCTCGGCCAAGGGGCCTACACCTTCGCGATGCCCGAATGGCTCGCGACCGAGAAAGGGTTCATCTGATGCGGAACTGCCCTTCGTTCTGGACCGTCCTGCTCCAAGACCTTCCGCCCGGCGCGATCGTCGCAGGCGGCGCGGTGCGCGACTACCTGCTCGGCGTCCCTCCCAAAGACATCGACATATTCGTCGAGACGTCCGAGTGGGACAAACCCGATGACTTCTTCTCGCTCGATGGCCGCGCCGAGAAGGATCAGGAATACGGCATGATGTCGAACATCGATGTCGTCGCGCGCGGCACGCGGTTCGGCTACCAGGTCGATCTGATCGGGATAACACTCCCCAATGCACGCCATGTCACCGGGAAGAACCTGGTCCCGACGTTCGATTTCGGAATTACGCGCTGTTGGTTTGACGGTTTAGGTCTTCATGAGACGAACGAGTCTCGCATCGACCGTTGTCGCCAGACCGTCACGCTCTTTCATGACGATCGTATGGATCGCGCCTTGGCCCGGTTCGACCGCTTCAACGCCCGTATGGGCGGCACCTACAAACTGCAGCCGGCAACCACGAAGATTGCTCAATCTCTCAAAGCGGCAGGTCGGCGATGACTACCCTCCCCGAGTTCGATCCGGTCGAGATGCCCTGGGTTATCCAGCTCTGCGACGGAACGCCGCTGATGATCGAAGGCAGACCGGGCGCCGGGCCGCACCGATGGAAATCCGGCGGCGAGGCGACAACCACTTTGCGCCGCTTGCGGGCCGGCGGAAGTCGTCAGAGGCGTCAGTTCATAGGCGCGCGCGTCGCGTATCGGCCGACCAACGAAACAGTGTCCCGCCATGGTTGACGGAAGCCGCATGACCACCCCCCTCACCCCCGAAGCCCTCGCTGAGGGCGAGAGGCTGATCCGTGAATACGAGGAAGCAGAATCCGCGTGGGCTAACACTCCCTCGCATGAAACATTCCAGGCAGCCTCGAAAGCGTATGACGGGCAGAGAGGCTGGTTCCGTACCAACCTCCCCGCCCTTCTCGCCACCGCGCGCCGCGTAGGTGAGTTGGAGCGACAGTTGAACCCTACCACGCCGGTCGAATGTCAGGCCGCGCAAGCAAGGCTCAACGCGATCACGCAACGCGTCGTGCTAGGCGATCCGGCGCAGGGCGTGTCCTTTGAACTGCGGCCGAGCGCCGAAGCAGTTGCCGAGATCGAGGCGCTGTCTTGTGATGCTCAGCTCGCCTTTGCTGAGCGGATTGCATCCAACATCGGCATGGTCGTGCGAAATGAGCCCGAGCATCCTGATAGTCCTCATCATCCCAATCGAGAGATCGAACATCTAACCGCACGCGCTGACGCCGCCGAAGCCCGCGAGGCGAAGCTGCGGGAGGCGCTGACGAAGATCGCCCGCGTGGGTGATGGGTTCGGCCCGCACGACCCTCCGCGTAACTACGCCGGCACGACCGGAGAAGGGCACGCCGAATGTCGTGAACTCGCCCGCGACGCACTGGGGAGGGTGGAGTGATGGTGGGGGAAAAGGCGACGGCCGAGAACATCCGCGTTGGCGATCTGATCCAATGGCGCGATCCCGACACGACGATGCCGGCGCATACCTGGCGCGTTCTCGGCTGCCATTACGGCGCTGAGGGCACGGAAGACCTGATCCACGTCGAGGGTTACAGCCATAAGCCGGGCTGGACGGGTCCGTGGGAAACCCACGTCATGATGTTCATTCCCGCATGCCTTCTGCGCCAGTGCGACATAATCCGCGAGGCAGCATGACCCCCGCCAACCCCACCATGCAGCCATCTGCACGCGACTGGACGGAAGACTTCGGCCACGAGAATGGCAATTTCATGAACACGTGCCATACGGACGCGGGCGGCTGCGGCATGTCGTTCTTCGGCTACAAGCGTCGTCACCGCTGCAAGCTTTGTGCAGCCAAGGGCTACGCATCCGCCATCCGCAATTGGCGTGGCACTACGCGCGATCCTGACGACGAAGAACGGCTCATCCTCGCACTCGATGCCGCCCTCACCGCCGCCGAGGCCCGGATCGCTGAGCTGGAGAAGATGATCTCCGCGCCGCACAACGCTGACTGGTTCGACGGCGTGAAGATCGAGGCCGCGCATCAGACCGAACGGTGGGGCGCGTCACACGACGCGGGGAAAGCGCCGGCCGACTGGTTCTGGCTGATCGGCTATCTCGCTCAGAAGGCGATGACGGCGCATCAGGCCGGCGACACCGGCAAGGCCACCCACCACACAATCAGCACCGGCGCGGCGATGCTCAACTGGTATCGCGCGATTACGGGGCAATCGGACGCCATGCGGCCAGGAATCGACCCGGCAGAAAGAGGTGTCGCGTGAGCAGCTACGACTACCACAAGCGTGCCTCCATATCGGTCGGTGAAGTCAACGACCTCAAAGCCGATCTTGCTGGCGCAAAAGCCCGGATCGCTGAGCTGGAGGCCGAGAGGGATAGGCTGCGGGAGACTGGTGACGCGATGAAACGTCGGCTGTTGTCGTTCGTGGGCGCGGTCGGCGATATCGTTCCATGTGGCGGCGACGTGGACGCTGTCACCGCATGGGAGCGCGCATCCGCCCTCTCCGCAGGCGCGGCCAAGGACGGGGGCGCGTGATGGTGGTATCTGTCGAAGCTGCCGCCATCGCCCGCGCAAACCCTGACGCGAACAAATTCCACGCGGGCAACGGCGAGGATGAAAAGCACTACTGGCTCACGCCGCCCGAGCTTTACGCCGAACTGGACGCAGAATTCGGGTTCGATTTCGACCCGTGCCCTTACCCGCTCCCCGACGGCTTCGATGGTCTGACGTGCGAGTGGGGGCAGTCTAACTATGTGAACCCGCCATTCGGATCCATCATGCATCAAGGCAGGAAGAAGGGGCCGACATTCTGGGTCCGCAAAGCCATCGAGGAACACAGAAAAGGCAAGACCATCGTCTTCGTCTTCCCCATCGACAAGTGGGTTCTGATGTTCGTGCGGGAGATATTCGGAGCCAAGGCAGACATCCGCAACCTGGGCGACGTGAAGTGGCTAGCGACCGAGGACCGCACGCAGGGCAAGGGCACGGGGCGTCACATCGCAGCGTTCATCCTTCGCGCCGTCGCCACCCTCCCGCCAGCCAATGGAGGCGCGTGATGGTGACAGCAAAGCTCGATCTTACCGCCGCTTCCGATGTCACAGTCGGATCTCATTTCCGGGTCCAGCACGCCAAATGCGCGATCGAA
>CAZBPO010000043.1:15321-15704 GCA_964493795.1 uncultured Flavobacteriaceae bacterium | reverse complement strand
GGGTGAGCGATTGAGTGCGCCGATAGCGTGTGACACGAGATTGAAAACGAGAGGCGGCGGCCGGTCGGACCGGATGCGGATGCGCGCCGGCGATGATGACGGCCCCGACAGGTCGAGAGGAGCATGGTGATGGCCCGGCTGCTGGACGCGCGGGGCAACCCGATCGACATGGGCGCGCTGAGGCGCGAGATCGTGGCCGAGGAGCTGTCGCGGATCGGCGGCGTGCGGGCCTATGCGAACGACCACCCGAGCGTCGGGCTGACGCCGGAGGGACTGGCGTCGATCCTGCGCGAGGCCGAGGACGGCGACCCGGTGCGGTATTTCGCGCTGGCGGAAGAGATGGAGGAGAAGGACCCCCACTATCATTCGGTGCTCGGCACGCG
>CAZBPO010000043.1:0-15311 GCA_964493795.1 uncultured Flavobacteriaceae bacterium | reverse complement strand
CGCCAGGTGGCGCAGCTGCCGGTGACGGTGGTGGACGCCGCCGAGGACGCCGCCGACAAGGCGGCCGGCGACCTGGTGCGCGAGCTGATCGAGCAGTTCGACGAGGACACGCTGTTCGACATGCTGGACGCGGTCGGCAAGGGCCTGTCGGTGACCGAGGTGATCTGGAAACTGGAGGCGCGGCGCTGGATGCCGGCGCGGTTCGAGTGGGTCGATCCGCGCCTGCTGGATTTCGACGACGCGACCCGCAGCATCCCCATGCTTAAAAGCCCGGCCGGGAAGATAGCGCTGGCCCCGTGGAAGTTCGTGACGGTGCATCTCAAGGCCAAGAGCGGCCTGCCGGTGCGGGGCGGCCTCGCCCGGACGGTGGCGTGGAGCTATCTCTTCAAGAATTTCGACATCAAGGATTGGGTGCGCTTCTGCGAGGCCTATGGCCAGCCCCTGCGCGTCGGCAAGTTCCACGCCGGCGCGACGGACGCGGAGAAGCGCTCGCTGCTGCGCTCGGTCGCGGCGCTTGGGGCGGACGCCGCCGCCGTCATTCCGGCCGCCATGGCGATCGAGTTCGTGGAGGCGAAGAACCAGGGCGGCACCGGCGCGCTGTTCGAGGGGCTGGCGAAATATCTGGACCAGCAGGTCTCAAAGGCGGTGCTGGGTCAGACCGCGACCACCGACGCGATCGCCGGTGGGCATGCGGTCAGCCGCGAACACAATCAGGTGCGCGAGGACATCGAGCAGTCGGACGCGTCGGCGCTGACGCGGGCGCTGATGCAGGAGCTGGTACGTCCGGTCG
The DNA here is from genome assembly GCA_964493795.1 of uncultured Flavobacteriaceae bacterium. Classification (GTDB taxonomy): domain Bacteria; phylum Pseudomonadota; class Alphaproteobacteria; order Micropepsales; family Micropepsaceae; genus JADZAI01. The sequence continues at coordinate 14,521 of CAZBPO010000043.1, read as the reverse complement.
TCGACCTCAATCTGGGGCCGCGACCCAAGTCGCGCTACCCCCGGATCGTCATCGGCCGGCCGCAGGCCGAGGACGCCGAGCTGATCATCCGGGCGGCCAGGGAGCTTGTGCCGCTGGGCTTCCGGGTCAGCCAGGCGCAGATCCGGCGGGTGGTCGGCATCCAGGAGCCCGAAGCGGGCGACGAGCTGCTGGCCGTGCCGTCCGGAGGGGTGGCTGAGGGCGGTTTGGGGGGCGCGTCAGGAGAGGGCCGCCAGCGCGCGCTGGCGGGTCGGGTGCTGTCCATGGGCGGGCGGATGGCTTCCCTGCGCCCTCAGAGCCCTTATTCGCCCTTAAACGGGTCCTTGACCGGCGACCGAGGGGCCGAGATCGCGCTGGCGCGCGCCGCCGGGGCAAATCGCGATGCGATCGACGCCCTCGCCGAGCAGCTGATGGGGGCGGCGCAGCCGGCCGAGGATGCGATGCTGGCGCGCATCCAGGCGATGATCGAGGACCCGGCCGTGACTTCGCTGGCCGATATCGGGCGGCGTCTGCTGGAGCTGCAGCCGGCGCTCACCCAGGACGGGCTGGCCGACGCGCTGGACGATGCGCTGGCGCTGGCCGATCTGATGGGACGGGCTGACATCATCGACGGGGTCTAGCGGTGGACGCGCAGCCAGAGGGCGTCGAGTTCCGCGAGGCCATCGAATTCTTCCGCCAGAAGCTGCGCCTGCCGACGCGCGGCTGGACGGATATCTGGCAGGGCGCGCACAGCCGCGCCTTCGTCGTCGCGGGCGCAACCTCTGACGCGCTGCTGGCCGATTTCCAGGCGGCGATCCTGAAGGCGATGGAGGAGGGCCGCACGCTGGCGGACTTCCGCGCCGACTTCGATCGCATCGTCGCGACGCATGGCTGGTCGCATCGCGGCTCGGCCGGATGGCGCAGCCGCGTGATCTATCAGACCAATCTGCGCACGGCCCACGCGGCCGGGCGCTGGGCGCAGATCGAGCGCCTGAAAGCCCGCCGCCCGTATCTGCGCTATGTCGCCGTGATGGATGCGCGGACCCGTCCGCTGCATGCGGCCTGGCACGGCACAATCCTGCATGTCGACGATCCCTGGTGGCGGACGCATTTCCCGCCCAATGGGTGGAATTGCCGGTGCATAGTGCAGTCGCTGTCGCAGCGCGACCTCGACCGTCACGGCTGGACGGTCTCGCCGCAGGCCCCGCCGACCCACATGGTCGACACGGTCATCCATACGGTCGATGGCCCGGCCGTCGTGCCGACGCCGCACGGGATCGATGCAGGGTTCGGCTATAATCCCGGCATCGCCTGGGAGGGCAGCAAGCTGCCCGTGCCCCGGCCCGATCGCGGCGCATGGCCGTCGCTGACGCCGCCCGGCGCGCCGCCGCCACGCCTTCCGGGGCTGAAGCCCCAGCCGCCTCCAGCGCCGCCGCCCGGCACGGCCCCGACACAACCCGGCCCAGCGCCGTCGCCGGTCGTCCTTCCGCCCCAGCCTGGCGCGGCACCGGCACCGGCGCCTGGCGTCTCGCCGCCGCCGCCAGCCACACCGCCGATCGACGCGCCAGCGCCGGGCGGGCCTGGCGCGACCCCGCCGCCTGCTGCACCGCCCGTCGAGGCGCTACGGCCGCCCGCGCCGGGTGCGGCGCCTTCGGCGCCTGGGAGCGGACCGCTCCAGCCGGGAGCCGCGCAGCCCACGCGGCCGAACGAAGGCGCGCGCGGGGAGTCGGAGCGTCTGTTCGGGCCGCGCCCTGTCCTGGTGGACCCCGTGGGCGGCCGCGTCGTGCTGGACCAGTCGTTCTACGACCATATCGACGCCGCGCCGGCCGGCCGCCGCAGCCTGCTGTGGCTGCTGCCCGAGCTCGTCAGGGCGGCGGCGGAGGTCTGGATCGGCTTCCGCGTCGATGTAGCGACCGGCCGCGCCGCCGTCCGCCGTCGTTACGTCCGCTCGTTCGGTCTCGGCGGCCGCACGCTGGTGCTGGTCGCCCAGTTCGAGCGCGGACGCTTCGCGGGTGTGCGCCTGATACGGCCCGGTTCGAGCTCAGGCCGCAGCGGCGTGCTGCTCTACCGCGATCCGGACCAGATCGACGACGACGCATGAGCGCCGCCGATCCCGCCTGAAAATCTTCAGGGTGATACGGCGGCGCGCAGCGCGGCACGTTCGCCCCATGCCGAAGACCGCTGCATTGCTGATCGCGCTCGCCGCCGCCCAGGGCGGAACGCCGCCAAGCTGGATCCAGCTGTTGCCGGCGGGCGAGGCGAAGCCCGGCGACGCGCGCGACGCCTGGCAGGTGACGCCCGAAGAGGTCGTCCTGGCGTCCGCGTCGCGGCTGCCGTTCCCGCTCGACGTCGACCACATCACCGATCTGCTGCCGAAAGGCACGCCCAACCCGGCCTATGGCTGGGTCGAGGAGCTGGCCGCGCGCGGCCCGGCCGGCGAGCCCGGCGTCTGGGGCCGCGTCGAATGGACCGATCTGGGCGTCAAGGCCGTCGCCAGCCGCGCATATCGCTACATCTCACCGGTCTTCCTGCACGACCGGGCGACCCGCCGCGTCGGCGCGATCATCCGCGCCTCACTGGTCAACGACCCCGCGCTTTCCCTCAAGGCCCTCGCCGCGCGCGAGGCCGACACCCCCAGCCTGGAGACGAGTATGCCTCTCAAGAAAATCGCGGCGGCCCTCGGGCTCGCTGCGGCCGCGAGCGAGGACGCCATCCTCGCCGCGATCGCGAAGACCGGCGACGACGCCAAGGCGCTGGCCTCGCGCCTCAAATCGGTCGGCGACGCCGCCGGCGTTCAGGGCGATGTCGGCGACGACCAGGTCGTCGCCATCTGCGCGAAGCTGAAGGCCCCGGCCCCGAGCAGCGCGGCCGACGAGACGAAGTTCGTGCCGATCGCCAAGTTCGATGAGCTGCAGTTGCAGCTGGCGGCGCTGCAGCAGCGCGTCACAAAGACCGGCGCCGAAGCCGAGGTGGACGCCGCCATCAAAGGTGGCCGCCTGGTCCCGGCCCAGCGCGACTGGGCGATCGCTTATGCGAGCCGCGACCCGGAGGGGTTCGCGACGATGATCGGCAACCAGCCGGTGATCCTCCCCGGCGGTCGCGTGGCTGCGGCCGGCGACAATGGCGCGGCCGGCGAGCTCACGGCCGACCAGAAGGCGATTTGCTCCGGCATGGGCATCGCCGAGGAAGACTACAAAAAGGCGCTCGCCGCCCGCCAGAAGGAGGCCGCGTAAATGGCCGCGTTGTCAGCTCCCCGCAACACTCCCGCCCGCAATGGCTCCGACCTCTCGCTGCCGGCCGCCGCCGCCGCGCTGATCTATGCCGGCGCGATCGTCTGCCGCGACGCCAATGGCCGCGCGACGCGCGGTGCGACGGCGACCACGCTGCGCGGCGTCGGCATCGCCGAGAAGACCGTCGACAACAGCTCCGGCGCGGCCGGCACGGTGAACGTGCCCATCAAGAAGGGCATTTTCCGCGTCGGCAACTCGTCGGCCGGCGACCTGATCGCAGCCGCCGATATCGGGGCCGATTGCTACGTCGTGGATGACCAGACGGTCGCCAAGACGAACGGCACGAACACCCGCTCGATCGCGGGCAAGATCTTCGACGTGGACGCCGTCGGCGTCTGGGTCGACTTCCGCTAACCCGCAGGATCGCCATGATCATCAACCGCACCAACCTCGACAATCTCTATATCGGCTTCAGCTCTGCGTTTAACGGCGCGCTGCTGGGTCATACGTCTCTGTGGTCGCAGGTGGCGATGCTCGCCATGTCCACCACCGCCATCAACCAGTACGCCTGGCTGGGCCAGATGAAGGGGATGCGCGAGTGGATCGGCGACCGGCACATCGCTGCGCTGGAGCGCGACGGCTACAAGATCGAGAACAAGCCGTTCGAGAACACGGTTCGCGTCAAAGGGACCGATATCGAGGATGACAATTTCGGCACTTATGCGCCGATGTTCGCCGATCTCGGTCAGACCGCCGCCGAGCAGCCCGATCAGCTGGTCTTCGATCTGCTGTCCAAGGCGTTCGAGACGAACTGCTATGATGGCCAGTACTACATCGACACCGACCACCCGGTCATGGCCGCTGATGGCTCGTCGAGCACATGGTCCAACTCGGGCGGCGGCTCCGGCACTCCCTGGTTCTTGATGTGCACCAAGCGCGCCGTGAAGCCGCTGATCTATCAGGAGCGCAAGAAGGCGCAGCTCGTCCGGAAGGACAAGGCGGACGACGACAATGTCTTCTTTTCGGGTGACCTGATCTACGGCGTCGACATGCGAGGCAATGCCGGATTCGGTCTGCCGCAGCTGGCCTACGGCTCGAAGCAGGAGCTGACGGCGGAGAGCTATGAGCTGGCCCGCGCCAATATCATGAGCCGCGTCGGCAGCCATGGCCGCCGCCTGAACCTGGTGCCCGATCTTCTGGTGGTGCCCGGCACGCTGGAAGGGCGCGCCCGCCGGATTCTCAAAAACGAGCTGAAGGCCGAAGGCGGCACGAACGAGTGGTTCGGGACCGCCGAAGTGCTGATCGCGCCGATCTAACCCCACTCTAGGTGCCTGCCGTCGCGCGCTGCGCGACGGCCGTGGAGACCCGCATGTCGAAAGCTGTCGCCAAAAAAACAGCCGTCAAGCCCAAGCCCAAGCCCTCCGCCGCTCAGCCGCCCGCCACGGCCACGCCGGCCAGTGTCGCCACCGAGGATGAGAAGCAAGCCTTGCTGGATGCGGTCGCCGCGCAGGATGGCGGCGCGATCCCTGTCATCCCGCCGGCCAACACCGCAGAGCTGGAGGCCGCGCCGCGTAAATCCAAGGGTGCGCCCGGCATCGCCGTCACCACCGATGCGAAGCGCGGGCGGTGGCGGGCGGGCCGCGAGTTTCCGCGCGGCGAGACGGTCACGATCGCGCTGGCCGATCTCAGCGAGGAGCAGCTCGACGCCATCCGCAACGACCCCGTGCTGACCGTCACCGCCGTCACCATCGAATAGGGACCTCCCGCCTGACGGGGCGGCGGTCACCCGCGTCGCCCCGTCGTTTTTTTCCCACGTCCGCAAGCGCCGCCGTCCATGACCTACGCCACCCAGCAGGATCTGATCGACCGCTACGGCCCGGACGAGCTGCAGCAGCTGACCGACCGCGCGTCGGGTATGGTGATCGCGCCCGAGGTGATCGGCCGCGCCCTGGCCGACGCGACCGCCGAGATCGACAGTTATCTGGCCAAGCGCATGCAGACGCCGCTTGAGCCTGTCCCGCCGCTGGTCAGGGCGCACGCCGCCGCGATCGCGCGCTACCGCCTGCACAAGGACGTCGCGCCCGAGAAGATCCGCAAGGACTACGAAGACGCCGTCGCCTGGCTGCGCCGCGCCGCCGCCGGCGAGGTGACGATCGACGGCGCGACGCCGCTGCCCGGCGCATCCACCGCCGACATGCCGCTGGTCGACGCGCCGCCGCGCGTGTTCGGCCGCGACTCCATGCGGGCGTTCTGATGACGGGCGTCCAAGTCAGGGTCGAGCTGGACGGGCTGGAGGCCGCCGACGCGTCGCTGGGCCGCGTCGCCGCGCTGGGCCTCGACCCTCAACCGATCTTCGACGATATCGGCCTGGCGATGGTGGCGGCGCAGCAGCGCCGGTTCGAGCTGGGCATCGAACCGGACGGCACGCCGTGGATGCAGAGCTGGCGCGCCCGGCATGAGGGCGGCAAGACGCTGATCGACAGCGGCATGCTGCTGTCGCGCCTGACGCTCAACGCCGACGCGGCGGGCGTCGAGTGGGGCTTCAACGATCGCCGCGCGCCGACCCTGCATTTCGGGGCGGTGATCGCGCCCAAATCAAAACGCGCGCTCGCCTTCACCGGCGTCGAGGGCCATCTGGTGTTTGCGCAGAACGTGGTGATCCCGGCGCGGCCGATGGTCGGCGTCGACGCCGCCAACATCGCCGAGATCGAGGCGATCGCGGTCGACCATATCGAGGCGGCCGGCGGCGAGGTCGCGTCATGAGCGCGCCCTTTCAGCCGTTCGTCGTGGAGCCGATCATCCAGCGCCTGAAGGCGATGCAGCCGCAGACCGGCGTGAAGTCGGTGGCGGGCGTCATGGGCCTCGGCCAGGCGCTGGACGGCCTCAGAGTCTCGCCCTCGCAATTCGTCGTCCGCACCGCCGGCGCTGCGCAGCCGTCGAGCGGCCATGCCCATGCGCTGATCCAGGACGCCACGATCAGCTTCGACGTCATCACCGGCACCACGCTGGCCGCCCTGCGCGATGCGTCCTCGGATCTCGACGCGATCGCGCGGACGACGCTGGACGCGCTGATCGGGTGGATGCACCCGGCCGGCGACGACCTGGTGCAATTCGTGAGCGAGGGGATCGCCCAGCTGGACCTTCCCCGCACGCTGCATTTCTGGCGCCAGAGCTTCCGCTTTGGCCTGACCCTGAGGAGCCCCTGATGGCCAAATCAAAGCGTTCAAAGCCGGCCGAGGCGGCGTCCTCGATCGACGCCGGCACGATCGCCGCCGCCGCCGCCACGATCCCGCCGATCGGCGGCAGCTTCGTCATCGGCGCAGACGGCGCGGTGACGCCGGGCGACCCGGCGACGCAGGCGCATCTCGATGTGCATCTGGCCGGCGGCGATCCCGGCGCGCCGACTGCGCCTGCCGCTGCCGACGAAGACGAAGACGAGACCGAGCAGGCCGCCGACGCGGTGGAGGAGAGCCAATCGTGAGCAACACCAATCGCCAGTTCATCCTGGGCAAGATCGAGAGCGTTTACGGGACCTCGTCCGCGCCGGTGGCCGCGAACGCCATCCTGGTCGAGGACCTCAACATCGTGCCGGTCGAGGCCACGAAGGCCCAGCCGAACGCTGCCAACGGCTCGTTCTCGAAAGAGCTGGGCATCCCCTACGACGTCCATGTCCGCGTTCGTTTCACCTGCGACCTGACGACCGGCAGCGCCAAAGGCATCGCGCCGCCCTTCGGCGTCTTCCTGCGCGCCTGCGCGATGCAGGAGGTGATCGTCGCCTCGACCTCGGTCACCTACAACCCGCTGCACGCGGCGTTCGAGGGTGTCACGATCTTCGGTTACATCGGCAACACGCTGCACGAGATCGTCGGCTGTCGCGGCACCTGGACGCTGGTCGCGCAGAACGGCTTGCCCAAACTGCAGTTCGAGTTCGTCGGCCTGTTCAAGGCCCCGAGCGACGTCACGCCGCCGACCCCGGCCTATACCGGGCAGCTGCAGCCCAAGCCTGTCAACAAGGCCAATACCGCCTTCACGCTGGGCGGCGCGGCGCTGGTGCTGCACAGCCTGCAGCTGCAATACGGCAACCAGCCGCAGTATCGCGACAAGCCGAACTATGAAGCCGTCGACCTCGACGACCGGAATATCTCGGGCACGATCCAGGTGCATCAGCCGGCGCTGGCGACCTTCGACGCCTGGGCGCGGTTCGGCGCGGCGACGATGACGCCGCTGGTGCTGACCCACACGCTGGCATCCACGCGCGCGGCGCAGGTGCTGGCCGCAACGCTGCAGATCGACAAGCCGGCCTATGGCGAGGACGGCAAGCAGCGCCTGGTCATCATGCCGTTCACCGCCACGCGGAACGCCGGCGCGCATGACGTGCAGATCATCCTCACCTGACGGGAGCCACCATGACCAAGTTCACCATCGTAAAAGGCGAGGCCTTCGTCCGCGCCTGGCCCTGCACGGTCAACGAGCCGGCCGATCCGGTCGACGGCGTCGCCCAGGTGACGCAGAAGACCCTCACTGCGCATTTCGCGCTGCTCGGCACCGACAGGATCGACGAGCTGATGAAGTCCGGCGGAGAGCGGGCGGTGCTGCAGGAGGTCATCAAGGACTGGGACGTCCGCTATGACGATGGCGCGCGCGCGCCGCTGAGCGAGCTGCCGCGCTATCTGCTGTTCCCTTTCATCCGCATGGGCCTGTGGGACGGCTATGTGCGGTTTATCTCGGGCGTCGCGGAAAAAAACTGAGGCGCGTCGCGCGCGCCTGGGCAGGCCCGCGCGACGCCGCCTCCGCCGAAGAGACGCCGAGCGCGCAGCTGATCCCGGCCGAGATGCGCGCCCGCATGGTGGCCGACGCGCGGCCGGTCGATCACGAGCAGGACGAAGGGGCCGGCAGCAATGGCGCGATCGAAATCCTCGACCAGAACGTCGACGCCTGCCGGGTGTTTTTCGGGATGGTCTCGCAATGGCGGGCCGCGCCGATGGTGATCGGCGCGAGGGCGCTGATCGTACGCACGGCGCTGGACTATGCGGCGCTGCCCGTGGTCGCGGCGGCGCATGGCGTCACGCTGGACGCCGCGCTGCTGGGCAAGCTGCAGATCCTTGAAGACGAGGCCGTCCGGGCCATGGCGGAGGCGATGTAGATGGCGCGGGCCTTCACGATCAGCGGCCGGATCGAGGCCGACGCCAGCCGGCTGGTGGCGGCGGCGCGCGAGGGCACGGCGGCCCTGGCCGAGCTGGGCGCTGCGGCGCGGGCGGCCGGCACGGCGAGCGCGGAGCTGGGTCAGCCGAACGGCGCGGCGACCGATGCGCTGGAGGCGCAGGGCGAAGCCGGCCGCGTCGCGGTGGAATGGCTGGGCGAGGCGAAGACCGAGGTGGAGGCCTGGGGGCGCGGCGTCGTCGAGGCGTCCGGCCGCGCGGTCATCGCGTTCGACCGTCAGGGCGAGGCGGGCAAAGGGGCGATCGAGATCATCGCGCCGGCGCAACGCGAGTCGATCGAGCTAGGGCTGCGATCGGTCGATGCGGCCGACGCGACCGCCGCCGCGCTGGACCGCCAGGCGGAGGCCGGCCGCAGGGCGGTCGAAGGGGTGAGGCCCGCCGGGGCCGCGCAGGCCGATCTCGGTCAGGCGACAGACGCGTCCGCCGCCGCGCTGGACCGCCAGAGCGAGGCCGGCCGCAATACGATCGAATGGGTGCGACCCGCCGAGGCCGCGCAGACCGATCTCGGCAAGGCGACCGATGCTACGACCGGCGCGCTGGAACGGCAGGCCGAAGCCGCGAACGGCAGCGCGGGCGATGGCCCAGGCGATTTCGCGGGCGGCGCGCGCGATGCGGCTGAAGCGACCGATGGCTGGGGCGAACGGCTGATGGCGCTGGCGCGCGGACCGCTGCCCAACGTGCTGGCGGGGATCGGGCTGGGCATCGCGGCTGCCAAGAGCTACCAGGAATCTGTCGCCGAGATCGACATCGCGCTTGTCGCCCACGGCGACCGGATCGGGCTGTCGGGCGAGCGCTATCACTATCTGTCGATGGAGATCGGCGAGGCGGCCGGCGTGAGCGCGCGCGAGGCGCGCTCGATGACGGCGGCGATGATCTCGGCCGGGGCGGAAAGTACGCAGGCGATGCAGATCGCAGGCAGCGCGGCGCGCGGGATGGCCGCCGTCATGGGCACGGATGTCCGGACGGCGACCGGCGTGGTGGCGCGCGCCTTCCGCGAGCCCGGCGCGGCGTCGCGCGACTGGGCCGAGCAGCTCAATCACCTCAACGAGGCCCAGCTGCGCAACATCGAGTCGATGGAGCGACAGGGCCGCCGCGCCGAAGCGCAGAACGCGGCGATCGGCGCGCTGAACGACCGCATCGCCCGCGCCGCCGCAGAGACCAGCGGGTGGGCGCGCGCGTTCACGGCGCTGAAGCAGGAAGCGTCGGACACCTGGGACGTGCTGGGCCGGTTCGTCAACGCCGGCGGCCTGATCGCGATGACCGATCCGATGCAAATGGCGATCGCCCTGAAGGGCGGCCGCCAGAACATGGGCGCGCGGGTGGCCGGCTGGCTGAGCCCGGCCACGGCCGACCTTGAGCGCCGGGCGGCGGACTCGCGTGAGGTCGGCGAGCTGGCCCGGCGTTTCGATCCGCAGCGGTTCCGGCTGCAGGAGCTGGGCGACTATGAGACACGCCTGCGCGGCACGATCGGCGACCCCAAAACCGACGCGGCGACGCGGGCCGATGCGGAGGTCGCGCTGAACGGCGTGCTGCGCGAACGCGCCGACATCCTCGCGCGCCTGGCCAAGGACGGCGAGACGGCCGCCAGCCGCGAGACGGCGCGGCTGGCGGAGCGGGCGGCGCTGCAGCGGCAGGATCTGGGACTGCTGGAGCAGATCGTGGACGCCAGGCTGCGCGGCGACGATGCGCTGGCGCGCTCGCTGCAGGGCCAGCGCGACGCGGCCAGGGCCGGGTTCGACCTGACCAGCGCGGCCGGACGCGAGATGGCCGAGATGAAGGCGCGCGCCGACCAGCTGGCCGACGCGCTGAAGACGATCGACGAGATCGAGCAGCGCATGGCGCAGCTCAACCCCGACGTGACGCCCTCGGCCAATCGCTATCGGCTTGAGTTCGACCTTGAGGGCGCGCGGCGCTGGCGCGACGAGCAGCTGGCCAATCTGGACGCGGCGAAGATCGGCTATTCGGAATTCGCCGACCACGTGCAGATGATCTTTGGCGGCATGGTCGCCTCCGCCTATGAGGACGATCTGCGCCGGCGCGTCGACTGGCTGGCCGGCGTGCAGCGCGGTCTGCTGGATCTCGATCGCCGGCAGCGCGATTTCGCGTCGACCACCGAGCGGGGCCTGAGCGACATGGCCGACAGGCTGCGCCTGGTGCGGACAGGCAAGCTGAGCCTCGACGACATCCTGGCCGCCTTCGTGGACACGCTGGCGCGGATGCAGTGGCAGCAGATGGTCGCGCCGGGCTTTAACGAGCTCGCCAGCGGCGCGCTGAAATGGGGCGCGAGCCTTCTGGGCTTTGGCGGCGGCGGTGGCGGCGGGTCATCGTTCAAGGCATGGGTGCCCGGCCTGCATGATGGCGGCCGGTTCGGCCTCGACGCGCCGACATTCACCCGTGCGGTGTCGTTGGAGGCCTGGCGCGATGCGCCGCGCTATCATGTCGGCGGCGTGTTCGAGCCCGGCGAAGGCCCAGCGATCCTCAACAGGGGCGAAGGCGTCTTCACGCCGCGCCAGATGGACAGCGCCGACCAGCTGATCACGGCGATCGCCAACCGGCCGATCGTCATCAATCTGGACCGCGATGTGGGCGGCATGTGGGGCCAGGGCGCCGGCGACCGCCCGCCCTTTGAAATCCACCTGCACGCGGAGAACGGCTCGGTGCGCCAGGAGCGCAGCCAGAGCGGCGGCGGCGGCGAGCGGCTGGACGTGTTCTGGGCGCAGGCCGAGAGCTATATGGCCGAGAACCTGGCGCGCGGGCGCGGCCCGCTGCTGGCGGTGCTGACGCAGAGCTTCGGCGCGCCGCGGCGGCCGCAATGAGCGACGCGAAGTGGCCCCCGTTTCTGCGCTTCGCGCCGCTGCGCAAGAGCCTCAACCCGCGCCCGCCGGAGGTGCTGGAGGAAAGCGACATGGAGGCCGGGCGGCGCTTGCGCCGCAAGTTTTCGGACGCACCCTGGCTCTACCCGATCACCTGGCCGTGGTCGTCGGACGAGTTCCAGCTGTTCCGCGCCTGGCACCGGCACACGCTGCATGACGGGGCGCGCTGGTTTGCGATGCCGCTGTGGAACGGCGAGAGCTATGATGAGGCGCGGTGCCGCTTCGGCCGCGCCGGCTATGACCCCAAGCCCTCGGGCGTCGAGTGGCATGTCAGCGCGGTGCTGGAGGTCGAGTCGCTGCGCCTGATGACGCCGGCCGAGGCGCGCGACCGCTGGCCGGGGTGCCTGTGATGACGCTGGACGAGCTCTATTCCGACGCGATCCGCGAGGCCTATGCCAGCGCGACGACGCGCGAGCCGATCCTGCATTCGCTGGAGCTGCGTCACCCGGCCTTCGGCGACGAGAACGGCGATCCGATCAGCGCCATCCGGATCGTGCTGGACACCAGGGATCACGAGCTGAAGCTGGAAGCGGACGCGCCGGTGGACGCCGGCGAAACCGACACCTTCACCGGCTGCCCGATCGACTGCCGGCTGCCCGAGCGGTCGGAGACCGGCGCGCCGGAATGCGAGATCGCGGTCGACAATGTCAGCCGCCTGCTGATGCCGCAGCTGCGCCGCGTCACCGAGACGATGGAGCCGATCCTCGCGACCTATCGCGAGCATCTGCCCAGCCGCGCGCATCTGGGGCCGGAATTCGTGATCGACGGCTTCTCGGCCCGGCGAGCGCGCGCCACGCCGCTGCGCGTGACCGCGCGGCTGGGGTTCCACGATTTGATGAACGCCTCGCTGCCGCTCGACGACTACACGCAGGAGATTTTCCGTGGCCTCGCCCAACGCTGATCCTGCGGCCGCGCGGCGGCCGGTGGTGACCATGCTGCCCGGCGCGGCCGGTCGTCAGCGGGCGATCGCCTGGGCGAACGCGCATGTCGGCCTGCCCTATGGCGAGGGCGCCGAAGGGCCTGACGCCTGGTCGTGCTGGCCGCTGGTTCAGGCGGGCCTGCGCGATCTGGCGAGCATCGAGCTGCCGCACGCGCCGATCGGCGAGATGGTGAGCCAGGTGATGCGGCGGGCGATCCGCCGCGACTGGCGGCCGAGCCCGACGCTGCAGCATATGGCGATCTGCCTGACCAGCTCGTCGCGCGCGCCGCGCCATGTCGGTCTGGCGATGGATCTGGACGGCGGGGTGATCGTGCATGCGCTGGAGGGTGCGGGCGTCATCGTCTCGACGCCGCTGCAGATGCGCTGCATGGGATTCCAGCGCCTGCGCTATGCGGTCTATAGCCCGGACAGCGATCTGCCGGCGGCGGTGGCGGCATGACCCTGCCGGCGACAACAGGCCCGGCCGCCCTGCCGCCGGTCAGCGAGGCGACCGTGCTGGCCGCGCTGGAGCGACTGCGCGCGCACAACGCCAACGGGCTGCGCAGGGTCGATGGCCGCGCCTGGCTGATCACCACAGGGGCCGTATGGACGCCGTGGATCGAGCCCGAGAAGATTCCCCTCGACGGCGGCGTGACGCTGTCCGACGCGCTGGCGCGCGCCGGCCTGCCGGGCGACCTGCCCGTCGTCGTGACGCTGAACCTGGTGCCGGTGCTGCGGGCTGAGTGGACCACCACGACGATCCGCGGCGGCGATGTGGTGACGGCGATCGTTCTGCCGCTGGGCGGTAAGCGCGGCGGGTCGTCTGCGTTCCGGCTGTTGCTGTCGGTCGCTATCATGGTGGTCGCGTCGATCGTCGCCGGTCCGGCCGGCGCGGCGTTGGCGGAGGCGCTCGCCATTTCGGTTGAGGTCGCCACCGCGATCGCCACCGTCGTGGTCAGCGCGATGCTGAGCGGGGCCGTCAACGCACTGTTGCCGGCCCCGTCAGGGATGAGCCAGGGCGAGCAGCCGAGCCCGACCTATACGCTGCACGCGCAGGGCAATTACACCCGCATCGGGCAGGCGATCCCCGAGCAGATCGGGCGGGTGAAGCATTTCCCCGACCAGGCGGCCGACGACTACACCGAGTACGCGGGCGACGAGGTCTATCTGCACAAGACGCTGTGTCTCGGCACCGGGACATTCGATGTCGAGGAGATCGGGTTCGCCTCGACCTGGGTGCAGCGCGGCGTCACGCGCAACCCCGCCTACAGTTCGGTGCAGCTGGCCCTTATCGAGCCCGGCGATCCGCCCGCGCTGTTCAGCGACGTGGTGCGCGCCATTCCGGAGGTGGCGGGATCGACGCTGCTGGCCCCCAACGAGACCGGCTATGCGCGGCTCGGCCCGTATGTGCTCAACGCGGCCGGCACCGAGGCGATCGCGGTGGGGTTCGACGTCGTCTGCCCGCGCGGCCTGGGCAAGGCGGAAGACAGCGGCGCGGTCAGCAATCGCAGCGTGCGGGTGACGTTCCGGGCGCGGCCGATCGACGAGGCCGGCGATCCGCTGGCCGGGTGGACCACGGTGGTGGATCAGACGATCACCCGCAAGCAGCTCAACAAGCCCGTGCGCCTGACGCTGAAGGCTGTGCTGTCGGGGCATCCGCGCTGGGAGGTAGATGGCGGCCGCGAGACCGACAAGCCCTCGTCCGATCGGGTGGTGGATGAAGTGGTGTGGGGGCAGGCGAAAGCGTATTTCGCGCCGTCGACCGGATGGCCGGGCGTCACCATCCTGCAGCTGCGGCTCAAGGCCAACGAGCAGGTGCAGGGCAACGTCGCCAGCCGCATCTACGCCATCAAGACGCGCAAGCTGCCCTGGCGCGACGACGGCGACTGGACCGAGGCCGCCCCGACGCGCGCGATCGCGCCGGCGCTGGCCTATATCGTGCGACGCTACTGGCCCGACACCCGCATCGACTGGGAGACGCTGGAGACGCTGCACGCGATCTGGGAGGCGCGCGGCGACAAGGTCGATTACGTGTTCGACCAGCGGCGGTCGGCGTGGGAGCAACTGCGCCTTGTGGCGCGGGCCGGCCGGGCGCGGCCGATCATCGCCGGCGGCCTGTTCAGCGTGATCCGCGACCAGCCGCGCGAGCTGATCAATGCAGCGTTCAGCGAGCGCAACATCATCGCCGGCTCGTTCAGCCTGGAGACGCTGATCGCGGCCGAGGGCGGGACCGATCATGTCGTCGTCGCCTATACCGACGCGCGCACCTGGACGCCCGAGGCG
>CAZBPO010000042.1:0-15883 GCA_964493795.1 uncultured Flavobacteriaceae bacterium | reverse complement strand
GTGATCTACACCTTCGGCACCAAAGAGCAGAAAGAGAAGTTCATCCCGGGCATCCTGTCCGGCGACGTATGGTGGTGCCAGGGCTATTCCGAGCCGGGCGCCGGCTCCGACCTCGCCAGCCTCAAGACCACCGCCGTGCGCGATGGCGATTATTACATCGTCAATGGTCAGAAGACCTGGACGACGCTGGCCCAGTTCGCCGACTGGATCTTCGTCCTCGCCCGCACCGACAAGGAAGCCAAGGCTCAGGAAGGCATCTCGTTCCTGCTCGTCGACATGAAGACGCCCGGCATCACGGTGAAGCCGATCATCACCATGGATGGCGGCCACGAGGTCAATGAGGTTTGGTTTGATAATGTGAAGGTGCCGGTCGAGAACCGGATTCACGAAGAGAACAAGGGCTGGACCTGCGCCAAGTTCCTGCTCAGCCACGAGCGCGCCGGCATCGCCGGGGTCGCCCGCTCCAAGCGCGCGATCTCGCGCCTCAAGGACATGCTGGCGATGGAGATCGTCGATGGCGAAAAGCTGATCGGCGACCCGGATTTCGAGCGCAAGATCGCCGAACTCGAGATCGACCTCACCGCTCTGGAGTACACCGAACTGCGCACGCTGGCCTCGGAACAGGCCGGCAAGGGCCCGGGCCTTGAAAGCTCGATCCTCAAGGTCAAGGGCACCGAGATTCAGCAGCGCATCACCGAGCTGGTGATGGAAGGGGTCGGCTACTACGCGCTGCCCTACAGTGATCCGCTAGCTCACAACGAGTTCGCACCCGGCCCCGACTATGCCGAGGGCGCGGTCCAGAACTACGCCAACATGCGCAAGACGTCGATCTATGGTGGGTCGAACGAAATCCAGCGCAACATCATTGCCAAGATGGTGCTGGGGCTCTAAGCCCCGGCGCGCCCTTCGAAATATTCGAAATAAGAGCACTCAGGAAACGTCATGGACTTCTCCTTCACTGAAGAACAAACCCTGCTGCGCAACTCGGTGCAGAAATTCATCCAGGGCGCCTACGACTTCGAAACCCGCCGCAAGGTCAGCAAGTCTGACGCCGGTTGGCGCAAGGAGGTCTATGGCCAGATCGCCGAAATGGGCCTTCTCGGCGTGATCGTTCCGGAAGATTTCGGCGGTCTGGGCGGCAGCGCCGTCGATGCGATGATCATCGCCGAGGAATTCGGCCGTGGCCTGGTGATCGAGCCGTGGCTGAACAACGCGGTCATCGCCACCGGCTTCCTCAAGGCCGCCGGCTCCACGGCCCAGAAGGAAGAGCTGCTCGCGGGCATCGCCGCCGGCGAGACGATCTTCGCCTTCGCCTATGCCGAGCCGCAGGGCCGGTACAATCTGGCCGACCTCACCACGACCGCGACCAAGTCGGGCGACGGCTACGTGCTGAACGGCCACAAGGCGGTGGTTCTGGGCGCGCCCTTCGCCGACAAGTTCATTGTCACCGCCCGCACCTCGGGCGGCCAGCGCGACGCCGATGGCGTCACGGTGTTCGTGGTGGACAAGGGCGCCAAGGGCGTCGCCACCCGCGACTATCCCACTGTCGACGGCAGCCGCGCGTCGGAAGTCACCTTCGAGAACGTCGCTGTCGGCGCCGATGCGGTGATCGGCGAAGTCGGGCAGGGCCTCAAGACGGTCGAACTGGTCACCGACCAGGCGATCGCGTCGCTGGCCGCTGAATCGACCGGCGCCATGAAGGTGCTGAACGACACCACGGTCGAATACGCCAAGACCCGCAAGCAGTTCGGCACGCCGATCGGCAAGTTCCAGGTGCTTCAGCACCGCATGGTCGACATGTTCATGAACTACGAACAGTCGGTCTCGATCGCCTACATGGTGACGTTGAAGCTGGAAGAGGAAGAGGCCGAGCGCAAGAAGGCCGCCTCGGCCGCCAAGGTGCAGATCGGCAAGGCCGGACGCTTCATCGGTCAGTCCGCCGTCCAGATCCACGGCGGCATGGGCATGACGGATGAGCTCAATGTCGGCCACTATTTCAAGCGCCTGACGATGATCGACACGCTGTTCGGCAATGTCGACCATCACCTCAAGCGCTACGCTTCGCTCGGCTGAACCGGCGCGAAGACGGCGATGCGGAACGGCGGCCCACCGGGCCGCCGTTCTCGTTTTTGGGCTGACGTCGGCTCGCCGCCCGCCCGCCTCTAGGCGGCGAGCGTCGCGACGCTGCGGTCGCCGACACGGTCCGGCGGCAGCCGCACCAGCATCGTCGTGCCTTGGCCGGGCGCGCTGCGGGCCTCGATCGTTCCGCCGTGTGCGGTCAGAATGCCCCGCACGATCGCCAGTCCCAGGCCCACGCCCCGGTCGGGCTGGGCGACGTCGTGGCGGCCCTGTCCGAAGCTTTCGAAAATGCGGGGCAGATCGGCGGCGTCGATGCCGGGGCCGTCGTCCGCCACCTCGATCCGCAAACCGCCATCGGCTTCGCGCACCGCATCCAGCGTTATGTTTCCGCCGGCCGGCGTGAACTTCACCGCGTTCGCCAGCAGGTTGATGAGCACCTGCTTCATGCCGCGCCGGTCGGCCCTCAGGTCGACCTCACAGGGTCGGGAGGGGCGCAGCGTCAGGTTCTTTTCCGCCGCGCGCCCGGCGACCAGACGGGCGGATTCGTCGAACAGCGCGGTCAGCGCAAAGACCTCGTCGGCGGGCGCATAGTTGCCGGCGTCCACCCTGGCGCCGTCGAGAAGGTCGTTGATCAGGTCCAACAGATGCGCGCCGCTGGAATTTATGTCGATGGCGTACTCCAGATATTTCGGCGACCCATGCGCCCCGAACGCCTCGGTCTTCATCAGCTCCGAGAATCCCAGGATGGCGTTCAACGGCGTCCGCAGTTCGTGGCTCATATTGGCGAGGAACTGCGTCTTCGCGTGGTTCGCGCGCGTGAGGTCGTCGATCATCGCCTCGCGCTCCTGCGCCAGCGTCAGCATCTCGCGGCTGCGCTGATAGGTGCGCGCGCCAGAGCTCGCCAGCGCGCCGAAATAGAGCGGCGACAGGATCGCCAGCACGCTGAACGTGGCGCCTCCCTCGATGATCAGCACGGTTTCGCAAACCAGCGTATGGAACACGATTTTCCCGATCAGCATCGGGCGCGAAGTCGACGTCACCGATACGGCGAACATCGCGCTCGCCATAAAGATCAGCAGCAGAACCAGGTTCGCCGTGTCTTCGCCGGGCGTCCAGAAGAGCGGCATATGGCCGCCGGAAACGAAAGCCTGCAGCATCGAGGCCAGGAATACGCGGCGGGTTTCGCGTCTGGAGGTCTCGGGCGAGTAGGCGAGGCGGCGAAACCGATAGCAGGTGGTCAGCAGGAACGTCGTCGAGACGGTCATGGCCGCCGCCCAGAGAAGCGCCGTCTCCAGCGAGCCGTAAAGGTAGCCCACGACCGTCAGTCCGACGGCCGATAGCGGCATCATGTGAGACTCGTTGAGGACGCCGCGGGCGACCTCGTCGGTCTGCTCCCAGCGCAGCCGCTCTTCGCTTGGGGCTCTCGACGTCGTCATGCCGCAGACCGGCTCATCGAGACGCGCGACACGCGGTTCGCAGGCACTTCTATCGTGAACGCTGCGCCTTCGCCGGGCGGCGACGTAACCGATATTCCGCCGCCGTGCAGTTCGACCAGCGCCTTCACGATAGCGAGGCCCAGGCCCGTGCCCTTGATCGACGTTGCGACGTCGTGGCGACCCTGACCGAAGCTTTCGAAGATGACATGCCTGTCCTCTTCGGCGATACCGCCGCCGGAATCGCGTACGGTTACATAGCAGCCGCCATCTTCGCGCATCCCCGCAGTGACGTGGATTTCGCTGTTCTCGGGCGTGAATTTAAGCGCGTTCGACAACAGGTTGATCGCGATCTGTTTGGCGGCGCGCAGATCCCAGCGGAGCATGATCGAGGCGTCGACCGAGGGTACGAAGCGCACCCGCTTCTGCGCCGCCTGGAACTCAAACAGGCGAATGCCCTCGCTGACGATGTCCTGCATCGTGAAGCTGTCGTCATTCAGCTCAAGCTTTCCAGATTCGATCTTCGCGAGATCGAGGATGTCATTCACCAGCCCGAGCAGATGCTGTCCGCTCGAGTGGATGTCGCCTGCATAGGACTTGTAGGCCTTGTTGTGCATCGGCCCCATCACCTCGTCCCGCATCACTTCCGAGAATCCGAGAATGGCGTTCAGCGGCGTCCTGAGTTCGTGGCTCATATTGGCCAGGAAATCGCTCTTGGCCTTGTCGGCGTGGCGAAGATCGGCGATCAGCGAGTCTTTCTCGCTTTCAAGCGTCAGGATTCTGACGGCCGTGCTGTGCAGGTTGGCGATCGCGTTTGCGATGAAGTTCGCATAGACGATGGCCATCGCGGCCAGCACGAATGCCTGCTGCGTGCCCTCCAGGACATACAGAACCGCGATACTGCCGATATAGATGGCGATCTGCGACAGCGGGGCATAGAGCCACGATGCCGTCAAAGTCGCACTCATCGCCGAGCTGAGCAGGATGATCGTGATGATCATCTGATTGTAGAGATCGCCGCTCTGCCAGAACAGCGCGCCCTGCGACGCCCAGCACAGGATGAAAACCGTCGAGTGCAGCATGTAGAAGCGCGCCGCTTTGCGCACGCGCTCGGCGCTGGCGCCTGGCCGCGGCATCGCGCGTTCGGCGCGGATGCGGAACGCGGTGAAGGCGAACGTCGCGAGCATCCACGCGGCCACCTCGGCGATTGGGGCCCATTGCAGGTGGATCAGGCCGCACATCGCCGTCAGGATCGGCATGGTCCGCATGCCGACGCGCATATTGGCCTGCGCCAGACGCATCTTGGCCAGCGTCAGTTCGGCCTCGGCGTCGCTGGGCCGCAATTCGGCGCGCATGGTGGCGAAGAAGCGCGTCAGGAGAGACGGCGCGCCGCTGTCAGCTTTATGGGAGGTGATATGACGCCCGGCGGGCATGCGCTGTCTCGTCTGCAACTCGAGGCGGAAGATACGCGCAGGGTTTGAAATGACCGTTAGAAGCTTGTGTCGGGGTCTAGTATCGGCGTTAGGGTTCTGGTGAGATTTACCAAAGCGATATCCGCACAAAACCGGGAGAAACGCCGCCATGAGCGCATTGCTGTTCGAAAAGGACGGGCCACTCGTCACCCTCACCATCAACCGTCCGGAAAGCCGTAACCCGCTGGGAGAGGACGGCGACGGCGCGCTGTTCGCCGACGCCGCCGCGCGGATCAACGATGACCGCGAAGTCAGGGCGGTTATCCTGACCGGCGCTGGCCCGGCCTTTTCGGCCGGCGGCAACGTCAAGGCGATGCGCGAGAAGGGCGGGGCGTTCGCCGGCCCGGGCGTCGCGATCCGCGAGCGTTATCGCACCGGCATTCACCGGGTCGTCAAAAGCGTCTGGGGCATCGAGGTGCCGGTCGTGGCGGCGGTCAACGGCCCGGCCATCGGCCTCGGCAACGACGTCGCCTGCCTCGCCGACACGCGCATCGCCGCCGACACTGCGATCTTCGGCGCGACCTTCCTCAAGATCGGCCTGATCCCCGGCGACGGCGGCGCCTGGTTGCTGCCGCGCGTGATCGGTATGGCGCGCGCGTCGGAACTGCTGTTCTCCGGCGATACGATCGACGCCGCCACCGCGCTCTCGTGGGGCCTCGTCAGCCGGGTCGTTCCGGCCGCCACCCTGATGGACGAGGCCCGCGCTCTCGCGTCGCGCATCGCCCGCCAGCCGCCCGACGTTCTGCGCATGACCAAGCGCCTGCTGCGCGAGGGCATGGGCGTCAGCTTCGACACGATCATGGAGCTGTCGGCGTCGATGCAGGCCCTTGCGCACCACACCGAGGACCACGCCGAGGCCGTCGGCGCGTTCCTCGACAAGCGCGCGCCGGTGTATAAAGGCCGCTGAGGCCACCGGTCTGCCGTTACGACAACATCGTCGCCTTGCCCCGCAGGAAACGGCGGGGCTAGGGTGCCGCCCATCAAGAATCCCGGAGGAAACGTTATGACTATCGGTCTGCTCGCCATCCTGAAGGTCCAGCCCGGCAAGGGCGCGGAGTTCGAAGCCGCTTTCGCCGCCGCGGCCGAGGTCATCAAGGCCGAGGAACCCGGCAACCTCCAGTACGACCTCATGCGCGCCCGCGCCGAGGCCGACACCTACTATGTCTTCGAGCAGTATGCCGACCAGGCCGCGCTCGAGATTCACGGCAAGTCCGACGCCGCCAAGGCCGGGATGGCCAAGATGGGCGCGTTCCTCGCCGGCCGCCCGGCGCTTCAGTTCTTCGACAAGGTCTAGGCCGTCATGGACATCAACTTCACGAAGGAAGACCTCGCCTTCCGCGACGAGGTGCGCGCCTTCATCGCCGAAGCCTTCGACGACGACCTGCGCTTCAAGATATCGCAGTCCAAGAACGGCTATCTCGACAAGGAAGGCCAGCTCAAATGGCAGCGCGCCCTGGCCGCCAAGGGCTGGGCCGCGCCGAACTGGCCGAAGGAATATGGCGGCACCGGCTGGACCGCCGCGCAAAAGTACATCTACGAGCTTGAAACCTCGGCCGCCGGCACGCCGATCTCCTCGCCCATGGGCCTCAAGATGGTCGCGCCGGTCATCATGAAGTTCGGCAACGACGAGCAGAAGAAGCGCCATCTGCCGCCG
This sequence comes from uncultured Flavobacteriaceae bacterium, assembly GCA_964493795.1. Lineage (GTDB taxonomy): Bacteria > Pseudomonadota > Alphaproteobacteria > Micropepsales > Micropepsaceae > JADZAI01. The sequence continues at coordinate 9,245 of CAZBPO010000042.1, read as the reverse complement.
ATCCTCGCCTCCACCATCTGGTGGTGCCAGGGCTATTCCGAGCCGGGCTCCGGCTCAGACCTCGCCTCGCTGTCGATGAAGTGCGAGGACAAGGGCGACCACTACCTCCTCAACGGCTCGAAGATCTGGACGACGCACGCCCAGTGGGCCGACTGGATGTTCAATCTGGTCCGCACCGAGAACACCGGCAAACTCCAGGAAGGCATCAGCTTCATCCTGGTCGACATGAAGACGCCGGGCATCACCGTGCGCCCGCTGCCCACGCTCGACGATCCCGTCGAGGGCCAGCAGGAGGTGAACCAGGTCTTCTACGAGGACGTCAAAGTCCCCAAGGAGAACCTGATCGGCAAGGAAGGCGAGGGCTGGACCTACGCCAAATATCTGCTCCAGTTCGAGCGCGGCAACGCCTATGCGCCGGGCCTGCGCCGGGGCCTTCAGAAGACGAAGAAGATCGCCTCGCAGGAGCTGTCGGGCGCCGGCGGCCGGTTGATCGACGATCCCGATTTCCGCCGTAAGATCGACGAGCTCGACGTGCAGGTCAGCGCGATGGAGTTCGTCGAGCTGCGTATCTTCGCCGCGCTGTCCAACGGCCAGGCGCCGGGCGCTGAAAGCTCGATGTTGAAGTGCCGCGGGTCCGAGCTGCAGCAGGCGGTCAGCGAGCTCACGCTCGAGGCGGTCGGTTATTACGCCCAGCCGCTCGTCCGTAACACCTGGGAGCGCACGAACGAGCAGCGTCCTGGCCCCGACTATGCCGGCCCCGCCGCGCCCTACTATTTCAGCCTCCGCAAGACGTCGATCTACGCCGGCTCCAACGAGATCCAGCGCAACATCATGGCCAAGGCGGTTCTGGGCCTTTAGGGCAGCGCCGCGCCGGAACGACGGCAAAGGGCGCCGCAGACCGGCGCCCTTTCGCTTTTTGAGGCTATCGTCCGAACGCACCCCAGCGGCTGCGGGGAAAGCCGCGCGGCGTCGGGCTCCACGCATCGACCGCCGGCGACAACAGGCTCGCCTGGATCGTCCAGAACACCGGGATCATCGCAACGTCGTCCATCAGGATGCGCTCTGCGGCGGCGAAACCGGCGTAACGCTCGCCCATATCCATGGTCACCTCGGCGGCTTGCGAGGCGGTGTCGAAAGCGGCGCTGGAATACTTGCTTTCGTTCAGCCCGCCGCCGGTCAGGAACAGCCACATGAAGGTCTCCGGGTCATCCGATCCGAACCACCCGGATAGCGCCAGCTCATAGTCGCCCTGATCGATGGCGGCGTAGTGCACGCGCGCCTCCGCCATCGCCACGTTCGCCCTGATGCCGACCTCGCCCCACATCGAGACGATGGCGCTCGCCACCGTCTTGGCCCAGGTCTCGTTCATCACCCGCAGATCGACCCGTAATGGGTTGCGCGGGCCATAGCCCGCCTCGGCCAGCAGCGCCTTGGCCTCAGCCACGCGCTCGGATCGCGGCTTGCCTGCGAAGTCGAAGGTCGAGCCCTCGTAGCCCTCGATCGCGCGCGGCACGAAGCCATAGGCGGGCACGCCGCCGCCGCCCATCAGTCGCTCGGCGATGATCGACCGCTCGATGGCGAGCGCCAGCGCACGGCGCACGCGCACATCCTGCAGCTTTTCGCGCGTGTGGTTGATCTCAAGATAGCGCACCTGATTGACGCCCGTGGTCTTCACGGCCTCGGGCAGCTCGCTCTTCGCCCAGGCGATCTTGAGCGCAGGTATCGCCGCCACGAAATCCAGCTCGTTGGCGCGGAACCGCTTCAGAGCCGCCTCCTGGTCGTCCGACGGGATAAAGCTGACATGAGCCAGCCGCACGGCGTCGGCCTCGCGATAGCGCGGATTCTTCACGATCCGCACCTCGGTCGACGGCGCCCACAGCTCCAGCATATAGGGGCCGTTCGACACCATGTTGCCCGGGCGCACCCAGGCGTCGCCATGCCGCGCGATGACGTGGCGCGGCACCGGCACAAGCAGCGTCGCGGCCATGATGTCGTCGATCAGCGGCGAGGGCGCCGAAACCCGCACCACCACCGTACGGTCGTCCGGCGCGCTGACGCCAAGCTGGTCCGGCGTCATCTCGCCATCCAGGATACGGCGCGCATTCTCGATCTTGTAGGCGATGTCGGGCATCTTCGCGGCCGTCCTGGGATCGACCGCGCGCTGCATTCCGGCGACGAAATCGGCCGCCGTCACCGGCTCGCCGTCAGACCATTCCAGTCCCTCGCGCAGATGGAACGTCCAGGTCATGCCGTCTTCGGAGACGTCCCAGCGCTCCGCCTGACCGGGCACGATGCGCATGTTTTCGTCGGTGCTCGCGAGGCCTTCGAACAGGTCGCGCAGGATGTTGTTCTCTGACAACAGCTCGTATTTCTGCGGGTCCAGCGTGTCCGGTTCGTTACCGTTGGCGCGGCGGAACGTCTCCGCCCAGGCCGTCGTCTGCAGGGCCAGCGCGACCGCTAGGGCCGCTGCGAACTGTTTCATATGCGGGCTTCGCCTCCTGTCGCTCGCGCGTCGGGGCATGTTGCCCGTCATTCGCCGCGAGGCAAAGGCTTCAGCGCAGATAGGCCGCCATCGTCTCGGCCAGTTCGGGCGCGATCACGGCTGTCAGGTGATTGCCAGGCACGCGTTGCGCCACCGCGTTGGGCAGGATGGCGGCCAGCGCCTCGGCCGACCCGTTGTCTGCGTCATCCACGCCGCTCACCACCATGATCGGCGTGTCGATCCGCGCGACGATCTCCTGCGGCGTATCGACCTGCTGGCTCAGCACGTTCAGCATCGCTGCCGTCTTCAGGCCGCGCTCGGCGATCGCCGCCTGCATGAACACGCCGGCCTGCGAAGCCTTGGCCCTGGGGCCGTTGACGATCCCGTCCGCGAAATAGGCGCGCCGCGCGGCGACATTCATGATGCCGCTGTCGCCCATGCCGCCCAGAATGCATCTGCCCGGCCGCGCCCCGCGCACCAGCATCCGCATCGACGTGCGCGCGCCCAGCGAATAGCCGACGAGGTCGTAGTCGGCGATGTTCAGGTGCGCCAGCAGCGCTTCCTGGTCCATCGCCAGCGCATCGGGCGGATAGGCGGCGGCGTCTTCAGGGGCGTCGCTCGCCCCATGTCCGCGCAGATCCGGCAGGATCACCTGCCGGCCCTCGCGCGCGATCCGGGCCACGATGCCCGGCTGGACGAAGTTGAGGTCCGCGCTCGCCATGAAGCCATGCAGCAGCAGGGTGGGGCGGCCTTCGCCGATTACGGCGAAGGCGATCTCACGCCCGTCGAAGCTGGCGAAGCGCCGCACCGGCCTTACTTGCCGGACAGCCGCTCCAGGAACTTGCCGGTCTGCTCTCCGCCCTGGAAATAGGCCTTCGCACCGTCCATGTCGGCGATCTTGCCCCAGTTGGCGGCCACTTCGTCGGCATCGACGCCGTCGGCGCCCAGATAGACGCCCTTCGACTCGATGATCTCGGCCTTCGAGAAGGTGCCTGCGCCGGCGGTCAGAACCACGCCGGTCGGCGCGTCTTCGCTGGCCAGGAACACCACACCGGGCGTCACGTATTCCGGCGCGAACACTTTCAGCGCCTCGGGCGGGAACAGGCTTTCGGTCATGCGCGTGGCGGCGACGGGCGAGATGGCGTTGACCTTGATGTTGTCCTTCTGACCTTCAAGCTTCAGCGTATTCATGAAGCCAACCAGGCCCAGCTTGGCCGCGCCGTAATTGGTCTGGCCGAAATTGCCGTAGAGGCCGGTCGACGAGGTCGTCACGACGATGCGGCCGTATTTCTGGGCCTTCATGATCTCCCAGACCGCCTTCACCGGCTTCACCGTGCCCATCAGATGCACGTCCACGACGATCTGGAAGTCCTTTATCTCCATCTTGGAGAACGACTTGTCGCGCAGGATGCCGGCATTGGCGATCAGCACGTCGATGCGGCCCCAGGTGTCGATCGTCTGCTTCACCAGGTTCGCGACGCCCGCGTCGTCGGTCACCGACGCGCCATTGGCGATCGCCTCGCCGCCGGCCGCCTTGATTTCGGCGACCACGGCTTCAGCGGCGGCCGAATTGCCGCCCGAACCGTCCACCGCGCCGCCAAGGTCGTTGACGACCACTTTCGCGCCGCGCCGGGCGAATTCCAGCGCGTGCTGCCGGCCCAGACCGCCGCCGGCGCCGGTGACGATGACGACCTTGTCGTCGAAACGAATGCCCATGAGAAATCTCCTCGCGTGCGCCTGCCGCGCCGTTTTCGTGACGGCAAGCCTTCTGACTCTCAGGTCCCGCGATTGCAAGATGCCTTTACGGAAACGTCATGGTGAAGGGCGCAAAAGCGGCCCGATCACCTCGATTCTGTTCGTCCAGATATAGCCGTCGAACCCCTCCGGCACGCGCGCCAGCTGCTCCGGCGTATCGATCCCCATCGTGCCGGGATCTCCGCTCGACCATGGCCCCAGCAGGATCACCTCGCTGCCGGCCTCGCGCATCCGCTGTAGGAACAGGTTGGGCCAGCCCCACAGATAGGGCGCGACATTCACCGGCACCATCACCAGCGTGCCGTGGCAGGCTCCGGGCACGATTCCGGTCCAGCCATAGGCCGCATAGTTGATCAGGCAGGTCTGGACGCCGCCCTTGCTGAACCATTTCAGCCCGGGCATCTGCGCGGCTGCCCGTGCCGTCGGCGCATCGTGCCCGTAGGCGCCCCACAGCGCGTCGCGCCATTGCGGGTGCGCCTCGGCCAGCGCCGCCAGCATGTCGCCCTCGTGCGCCTCGCGGCTCTTGAAGTTGATCAGGAACCGCCGGTCGGGAAACGCCGTCAGCACGTCCTTCAACTCGGGCATCAACCCGACGCCTGTGCCGCGCAGGGGAAAGGTCGCGCCATCGTCGTCGGTATATCCGTATCCGACATCCAGCGTCTTCAGATAGCCCATGTCGTGACGGCGCGTCGGCCCCGTGCCTTCGGTGCGGCAATCCAGCGTCCAGTCATGCATGACCGCGAACTGCCCGTCCGTCGTCGGATGGACATCGATCTCTACGATCGCGGCCCCGATGGCGAAGGCGGCCGCCATAGATGGCAGCGTGTTTTCGATGAAAGCGTGTTCGATGGGCAGGGCGCGGGCCGCGGTGCAGGTGTCGCGCTCCAGGTCCTCGCGCCTGTATTCATGGTGGACGCCGCGATGGGCGATCAGCTTCGGCGCGCCGGTCGGCGCGGGCGCCCACCACGAAGCGTTGTACAGCAGGACCGCCCCTATAAAGATGGCGAGCCCCAGAGAGATCTTGAGCAGGATGCGGTGGCGGGGGCGGGCAGGGGGAGTCGTCATCCCCGCACTCTGCCAGCCAGAGCGCCGCCGCCAAGGTGCAAGCGTCACAGATTGTGCGCAGGTTGAGACTCTGCGACGTTCCGGCCGCATCCTTATCGTCGGCCGTCCATGACTCTCCTGAACCTGCAAAGCGCGCTCGGCATCGCCATCATCGTGGCGCTGGCCTGGCTGCTCAGCGAACGCAAACGCGACTTTCCCTGGCGCGTGGTTTTCGCCGGACTTGCGCTTCAGATCGCGCTCGCCGTCATTTTTCTGCAGATACCCTTCATGCGCGACGGGCTTCTCAGCCTCAACGCCATCGTCGAAGCGATCCAATTCGCGACGCGCGCCGGCACCGGCTTCGTGTTCGGCTATATCGGCGGCTCGCCCGACGTGCCGTTCCAGATCACCGATCCGGCCGCGATGGGCAATTTCGCGTTCCAGATATTGCCAAGCCTCATGGTCATCGGCGCGCTTTCGGCGCTCGCCTGGCACTGGCGCATCCTGCCGTTGATCGTGGCCGGCATGTCGTGGGCGCTGCGCCGCACGCTGGGCATCGGCGGCGCGGTGGGCGTGGCGTGCGGCGCGAACGTGTTCCTGGGCACGATCGAAAGCCCGCTGCTCATCAAGCCCTATCTGGAGCGCCTGACGCGGTCAGAGCTTTTCACCGTCTTCACCTGCGGCATGGCCAACGCCGCGGGCACCATCCTGATCTTCTATTCGATGATCCTGACGCCCGTAGTGGGCGAGGGGGCGCTGGGCCACATCATCATCGCCTCGCTGATCTCGCTGCCGGCCTCTATCGTGATCGCGCTGGTGATGATCCCCGGCAAGGAGACGACGGCCGCCGACAGCGGTCTTGGCGTCGAATATCACGGCACGATGGACGCGGTGGCGCGCGGCACCTCCGACGGCCTGTCGATGTTCCTGCAGATCATCGCGATGCTCGTCGTCTTCATCGCGCTGGTGGCCTTGGCCAACTATATGTTGTCGGGATTCGGCGATGTCTGGGGCGCCCCGCTCACTTTCGAGCGCATGGCCGGCTGGCTATTCGCCCCCATCGCGTGGTGCCTTGGCGTTCCGTGGAGCGAGGCGGTCGATGCCGGTCAGCTTCTCGGCATCAAGTTCATCGTCAACGAGGTCGTCGCCTATCTCCAGCTGGCGGCCTTCGCGCCGGATGTGCTGTCGGACCGCACCGACCTCATCATGCTCTATGCGCTCTGCGGCTTCGCGAATTTCTCGTCGGTCGGCATCACCATCGCCGGCGTCACCGTGCTGGCCCCTGGCCGCCGCAAGGAAATCGTCCAGCTCGCGCAGCGTTCGCTGATCTCGGGCACGCTTTCCAGCCTTCTGGTCGGCGCGACCATCGGCTTGATGCCTTATTGAAACGAAAAGGCCGGGCGTTGGCCCGGCCGTTCTGTCTCTGTGATCCGGCGATCAGTTCGCCGTCTCGGCCGACTGCCAGATGTGATAGGTGAAGCCGATCCGCGCCGAGAAGTTCCAGTCTTCCCGGTGCAGCAGGCTGTCTTCGTTGGCCGAACCGCCGGTCCAGATCGCCTGAACCTGCCCGCTGATGCGCAGCCGGTCCGACACGTCGCTCGCCAGGTTCACCGCGAAGGCGGTGCCGATATAGCCATCCTCGGCGTCATAGAAAGGATGCGCGTACCAAAGATCGTTATAGTCGCCATAGCCGAATTTCGGCGTGGCCGAGATGCCCAGCCGCGTCGTCGGCGACAACGTCGTCAGATAGGCGATGGACGGCTCCAGCACCCAGCCCTCGAACCCCTCGCCCCACTGGTAGGCGACGCGCGCCGCCAGGCTCACCTCCAGCCGCGACGCGCCGTTCGCAAACAGCGCGTAGGTCAGCTTGGGGCCGACTTCCAGCACCGGGTCGATATCGCCGAGGCCCAGCCTGTCCTCGCTGTCCACGCCGCCGCTGCCGTCGATCGAGACGCTGAAGGTGAAGCGGTCGGTATTGGCGGCGTCGACATCGAACAATCCGTTCGACAGGATCGAGAACCCGTCGCCGCGATAGATGAAATAGACCACCGGGAACCCGCCGAAATCGGAATCCTCGGCGCCCCAATAGGCCGGGCTGTAGGTCGCGAACCCGCCCACGCCGATTTCCCAGCGCGGCTTCGGCTTGGGGGTCGGCGCGGCATGCGCGGTCGTCAGAGCCAGCGCCGATGCGGCGGCCAGGCAGGCGAGGGTGGTTTTCATGTCGTCTCCCTGAATCGGTCTGTCCGACCGGTATCGCGAGCGACCATAACGCGCCAGTCGCCGCAGGGGGCTGCGCGCTCCGCGCCGAAAGCGTCGATTGCCACCCAGTGTGGCGGCATCGCCGCACCGCATCGCTTCAAAGGCGATGAAAATTCTCGGCGGTAACAAGTCGTGAGCCAGCTTTCCCGCGCCCGCTTGACCGTGTGCGCGGGAAACGGCCACCCTCCGGTCCATGAGCCCGCGCCCGGCCGACCCGCATTTCCGCTATGCCGTGGCGTCCGACACCGCCGCGGTCGCAGCGCTCATCGAGCGGGCCTATCGCGGGCCTGAGGCAGCCAAGGGCTGGACCAACGAGGCCGGTCTGCTTACCGGTCCGCGCACCGGCGAGGACGAGATCGCCGGCCTCATCGCCGACCCGGAAAGCCGTTTCGTGCTGGCCGAACTCGACGGCGTTTTGCGCGGTTGTGCGCTGATCCAGAAAGACGGCGACGACGGCTATTTCGGCATGTTCTCGATCGACCCGGCGGCGCAGGCCAGGGGCCTCGGCAAAAGGCTGCTGGCCGCCTGCGAAAAAGCCGTCACGGCCGAATGGCGGTCGCGCGCTCTGGCCATGGTCGTCATCAATCTGCGCGAGGAACTGATCGCCTGGTACGAGCGGCGCGGCTATTCGCGCACCGGCAAGCGCGAACCGTTCCCGTTCGACGAAGCCCCCGGCGCGCTGCGCCGCGACTTCGATCTGGTCGAACTGAAAAAACCGCTCTGACGGCAGCGGACTTACCGCTCCGGCACCCCGCCGCTTTTGCGGAAAGCGGCGATCTCGTCGGCCGTGAACCCCGCCTCGCCCAGCACCGCGTCCGTGTCCGCGCCGAAATCCGGCGGCGTCCGGCGCAGCGAGGGCGGCGTGTCCGACAGTTTTATCGGGCTGCCGACGCCCTTGTAACCGGCGCTCTCGATCCGCATCTGGCGCACTGCGGTCTGCGGATCGTTCAGCGCCTCCTCGATCGTGTTCAGCGGCCCGGCCGGCACCCCGGCCTCCAGCAGCCGCCGCGCCAGCGCCACGCCGTCTTCGGCCGAGAACAGCGGGGCCAGGATGGCCGTCAGCTCGGCGCGGTTCGTATTGCGTCCCACCATGTTGGCGAAGCGCGCGTCCTTCGCCAGCTCCGGCCGCCCCAGCACCGTCATCGCCTTCACGAACTGTCCGTCATTGCCGACCCCCAGAAAGATCGGCCGCGTCGCTGTCTGGAACAGGTCATAGGGCGCGACATTGGGGTGCGCGTTGCCGGTCAGCTGGGGCAGCTTCTGCCCCCACAGCCAGTTGGCCGAATGCGGATGGGTGAGGGTGAGGCCAACATCGTACAGCGCCACCTCGACGAACTGGCCCTTGCCGGTGCGCTCGCGCTCGCGCAGCGCCAGCAAGATGCCGATCACCGCGTTCAGCCCGCTGGCGAGGTCCACCACCGGCGCGCCCATCTTCACCGGCCCGCTTTCGGCCGAGCCGGTCACGCTGGACATGCCGGTCATGGTCTGGACCACGGCGTCATAGCCCGGAAAGCCGCCATACGGCCCCTCGCTGCCGAAGCCGGAAACGCGGGCATGGATCAGGCGGGGGAACATCGGCCGCAGTACGGCCTCGTAGCCAAGGTCCCATTTCTCCAGCGTCCCGGCCTTGAAATTCTCGACCAGCACGTCCGCGTCTTCCAGAAGGCGCAGCGACACGTCCACGTAGCAGGCCATTTCGTGAATC
>CAZBPO010000041.1:15640-16044 GCA_964493795.1 uncultured Flavobacteriaceae bacterium | reverse complement strand
CCTGGCCGACGCGCTGGGCAAGGGCGCGCGCGTCGAAGCGGGCGGCGGCCAGGTGGCGCTCGACCTTTTCAACGGCGCGGGCGTCGATCAGCGGGCCCTGCGTCACGCCTTCGGCCGCGCCGTCGCCCACGACGAGCCCGCGCGCCGCTGCGGCGAAGGCGGTGACGAAACGGTCATGGATGCCGGCCTGGACATAGATGCGGTTGGCGCAGATGCAGGTCTGGCCGGCATTGCGGAATTTGGACGCCATCGCTCCTTCCACCGCCAGATCGAGATCGGCGTCGTCGAACACGATGAAGGGCGCGTTGCCGCCAAGCTCCAGCGCCATCTTCTTCACGCCGGGCGCGGCCTGCGCCGACAGCAGGCGGCCCACCCCGGTCGAGCCGGTGAAGCTGACGACCCGC
>CAZBPO010000041.1:12896-15630 GCA_964493795.1 uncultured Flavobacteriaceae bacterium | reverse complement strand
GCGCCAGCGCCGACAGCGGCGTTTCCGGCGCAGGCTTCACCACCACGGTGCAGCCCGCCGCCAGCGCCGGCGCGACCTTGCGCGCGATCATCGAGGAGGGAAAATTCCACGGCGTGATCGCCGCCACCACGCCGACCGCCTGACGGATGACCATGATGCGCGCATCGGCCCGGTGGCTGGGCAAGGTTTCGCCCGCGATGCGCCGGGTCTCCTCGGCGTAGTATTCGATATAGGCCGCGCCGGATTCGATCTCGGCGCGCGCTTCGGCCAGCGGCTTGCCCTGTTCGGCGGTCAGCAGGGCAGCGAGATCGTCCAGATGTTCGATGATGAGATCGCGCCAGCGGCGCAGGATAGCGGCGCGGGTTTTGGCGAGCGCCGCGGACCAGCCGGTAAAGGCCCGCGCGGCGGCGTCGACGGCCTCGGCGGCTTCGGCCGCGCCGAAATGCGGCACGCGGCCGATCACGTCCTGCGTGGCCGGATTGACCACAATGTCGCGTCCGTCCCCGACCCATGCGCCGTCGATCAGGCAGGCGGATTTCAGAAGTTCTGCGTCGTGCAGGTGCAAGGTCACGATCGGTCTCCCGGCCGTCCCGCGACGGCGCTGGCGTGGTGAATGAAATCGAGGGGGCGCTGTCTGGCCCGTCAGGCCGGCGCGCGCAGCATGTCTTCGAAGAACGCGCCGAACGGGCGTTCAGGGTGGCGGATATGAATCTCGAGCACCCAGAGATCGGGGGCGGGTCTGAACCCGATATCGGCGAGCGCGCCCTTGTAGTGGGCCGAATGCGGGAAATCGGCGAGGCGATGACCCGACAGATCGAGATTGAGGGTCCAGCCCAGCCGCGCCGCCTCGGCCTCGGCGAAAGCGTAGAGGTCGCGGCCCGTCGCGCCGGTGGCGATCCAGTGCGCCTGAACGCTGTCGAAGATCGCGCGGACGTCGCGTCTCGCCGCGTGCATGTCGGAGTCGCTGCCGACCACAAAGGTCGCGCCTGCGTCGGCTTCCCATTTCCGCCAGACGGGCCCCAGATCGAGGAAGAAGATGTCGTTCTCCTGAAGCACCGGGCCCGGCTCGGACTGCACGCCAAAGGGCTTCAGCGTGTTCTCGCCGAAGCGGATCCATGCGCCGTGCCAGCCGCGCAGAAGCTCGGCGTCCTTCAGAACCCGGCGCGTCAGCGCCAGTCCCTCGGCCTCGCTCATGCCGGGCGCGATGGCGTCCGCGATCTCGCCGATGGCGCGCCAGGTTCTGGCCCGCGCCTCCATCATCATCGCGAAATCATAGTTCGCGCCCACGCCTTCCATGGCTTGCGCGGTGTCGGTCACGTCTGCGCCGCCGCGATCAGCGCGGCCTCCAGCCCGTTCAGTCCCTCGTCGAGAACCGCGTCTTCGATGGTCAGCGGCGCGAGGATGCGGATGACGTTGCCGAAGACGCCGCACGAAAGCAGGATCAGCCCGTTCTCCAGCGCCGCCGCGGTCACCCGGCGGGCGGCCTCGGGGTCGGGCTCGTGGCCGCCGCGCGCCTTGACGATGTCGAAGCCGATCATCGCGCCCGGCCCGCGGATCGCCGCGATGGGCACGACGTCGTTGCGCGCGGCGATGGCTTGAAGACGTGTGCGCAGGCGCGCGCCGATGGCGTCGGCGCGCTCAAGCAGGTTCTCGTCGCGGATCACGTCGAGCACCGCCAGCGCGGCGGCGCAGGCGACAGGGCTGCCGGCATAGGTGCCGCCGAGGCCGCCCGGCTCGGCGGCGTCCATAAGGCCCGCGCGACCGATCACGCCCGAGAGCGGGAAGCCGCCGGCCAGCGATTTGGCGACGGCGACAAGATCGGGCTCGACGCCGGAATGTTCGATGCCGAACATCCGCCCCGTGCGGGCGAAGCCGGTCTGTACCTCGTCGGCGATCAGCACGATGCCGTGGCGGTCGCAGATTTCGCGCAAGGCCCGCAGAAGCTCCGGTGGCGCGGAATGGAAGCCGCCTTCGCCCTGCACCGGCTCGATGATGATGGCGGCGACGCGTTCGGGCTCGATATCGGCGCGGAAGAGGAATTCGATGGCTTTCAGGCTGTCGGCGACGGTGACGCCGTGTTCCGCGACGGGAAAGGGCGCGTGGAAGATTTCGCCCGGCATGGTGCCGAAGCGCCGCTTGTAGGGCAGCGTCTTTCCGGTCATCGCCATGGTCAGCAGGGTGCGGCCATGAAAGCCGCCGCTGAAGGCGATGACGCCGGAACGCCCGGTCGCGGCGCGCGCGATCTTGATGGCGTTCTCGGTCGCCTCGGCCCCGGTGGTGAAGAAGATCGTCTTGGCGGGTCCGGCGAACGGGGCCAGCGCGTTCAGCCGCTCGGCGAGGTCGATATAGGGCTCATAGGGCACGACCTGAAAGGCGGTGTGGGTATAGGCCTCCATCTGCGCCGCCGCCGCCGCCATGACGCGCGGATGGCGGTGGCCGGTATTCAGCACCGCGATGCCGCCCGCGAAATCGACATAGCGGCGGCCTTCCACGTCCCACAACTCCGCATTGGCCGCGCGCGCGGCATAGACGGGGAAGGCGTTGGCGACGCCGCGCGGAACGGCGGCGAGGCGGCGGGCGGCGAGCTGGGCGTTGTCGGTCATCTGAAAATCTCCGGTCACAGGCCAAGCCGGTCGCGCAGGGCGTACCACCACGCGCCCAGCACGGTCAGCGGCACGCGGAAGGCGCGTCCGCCGGGGAAGGGCAGATAGGGCAGGCTCGACCACACGTCGAA
>CAZBPO010000041.1:10003-12886 GCA_964493795.1 uncultured Flavobacteriaceae bacterium | reverse complement strand
TCTCCCTGCGATAGAGCTCGATCACATGGCGGACGCCCGCCTGCCCGGCGACGGCCTCGCCCAGAATCTTGCCGAGCAGATGCGTGGTGGTCACGCCGTGGCCGCTGTCGCCATGCGAGAACCAGATTGTGGGCGAGAGCCGACCGACATGGGGAATGCGGGTCAGCGTGAGGGCGAAATTCCCGCTCCACGCGAAGTCGATCTTCACGTCCTTCAGCTCGGGGAACGTCCTGGCGAGATTGGGGCGGATCTTGCCCTCGACGCTGGCCGGATCGCGCCCGCCATACACCGTGCCGCCGCCATAGAGCAGCCGATGGTCGGGCGTGCGGCGGTAATAGTCGAGAATGTAGTTAGCGTCCTCGACGCAGTAATTGGCCGGCAGCAGCGCTTCGATCAGCGCGGGGTCCAGCGGCTCGGTCGCCACCACCTGGCTTGAGACCGGCATCATCTTGCCGCCGATGCGCGGCAGCAGCCCGCCCAGATAGGCGTTGCCGCAGACCAGAACATGCGCGGCGGCGACCGCGCCCGTCGCGGTGCGCACGACCGGCTTCGCGCCGTCCTCGACGGCGATGACGCGGGAGTTCTCGAAGATGCGCGCGCCCAGCTTCTCCGCAGCCGCCGCCTCGCCCAGCACAAGATTGAGCGGATGGATATGCCCGCCATCGCGGTCGATCATGCCGCCGACATAGCGGTCCGACTTCACATAGCGCCCCAGATCGGCGGCGCCGACCATCTCAAGCCCGTCATGGCCGTGGGCGCGCCAGACGCGGATCGTCTCTTCCATCTCGCGCATCTGCTTCGCGGTGAAGGCGGCGAAGAAGCCGCCCTCGGCGAGATCGCAGGCGATGGCGTATTTCGCCACGCGCTCGCGGATGATGCGGCCGCCCTCCAGCGACATCGCGCCCAGCGCGACGGCCTTCTCGCGGCCATAGCGCCGCTCGATCGCCGCCAGGTCGCGGCTATAGCCGTTGACGATCTGGCCGCCATTGCGCCCCGATGCGCCGAAGCCGATCCGCTCGGCCTCCAGCACGATGACTTTGAGGCCACGCTCGGCCAGCTCCAGCGCCGCCGATATGCCGGTGAAGCCCGCGCCGATCACGCAGACATCCGCCTCGTCATAGCCATGAAACGCCGGACGGACGGTGCGGTCATTGGCGGTCGCCGCGTAATACGAGGCGGCGTGGCCGGGATTGGGCGGTGATGTGGTCATGCGGCCTCCAGACAGGCGTCGAGCTCGACGTCGCTGACGCGGCGCGCCATCTCGGCGCGTTCCTGAGCCTTGCACGCGGCGTAGAGGCGGCGATAGCGCTCGCCCAGCGCGAAGGCGATGAAGGGCGACGCGGCGAAGCGGTCGATGGCGGCGTCCCAGCCGCCGGTCAGCGACAGGCCGGTCGCGGCATCCGGCGGCGCGGCGGGCGGGTGGCCGGCCGACAGTCCGGCGTCGATGCCGCTGAGGATCGCGGCGAGCACCAGATACGGATTGGCGTCTGCCCCCGCGACCCGGTGCTCGATCCTTGTCGCCGCGCCCGCTTCGATCAGGCGTATGGCGGCGCGGCGGTCATCCAGGCCCCACGAGGCGGTGCGCGGCGCGTGGCCGCCGCCGGCAAGGCGGCGATGCGAATTGGCGTGCGGCGCGAGCAGCAGCGCCGTGTCGGGCAGCGCCTCGATTAACCCGGCGGCGGCGTGCCGCAACGCCGCTGCGCCGTCCGCGAACACATTGCGTCCGTCGCGGTCCAGCAGGCTGGCATGCACGTGCATGCCGCTGCCGGCGGTCTCGCCATACGGCTTGGCCATGAAGGTGGCGGTCAGGCCGTGCCGCGCCGCGACGCCCTTCACGATGCGCTTCAGCAGCACGGCGTCGTCGGCGGCGCGCAGCGCGTCGGCGCGGTGCAGCAGGTTGACCTCGAACTGGCCCGGCCCGTTCTCGGACAGCGCGGCATCGGCCGGCACGTCCTGCTCGCGGGCGCAGCGCGCGATGTCGTCCAGCGCCCGGGCGGTGCGGCCCGATGCGGGCAATGCGAACAGATCGGCGGCGTGCGCCGCCCAGCCTCTGCGTCCGTCATGCGGCGGGCGGGGGCGCGCGTCGGCGTCGCGGTCGGCGAGATAGAACTCCAACTCCACCGCCGTCACGGCCGTGAGGCCGCGCGCCGCCAGACGCGCCATCGCATCGGAGAGCCGGCCGCGCGGATCGGCGAACGACGCGTCCTCGCCCCGATCCGCCGACAACAGGATCTGCGCCGTCGGCCGGGCCGCCCAGGACGCGCGTTTCACGGCGTGGGCGACGGGGCGGCACACCCCGTCTGAATCCGCGCCCGCCGCCAGCCCCGCGGCCGGCACGTCGCGCCCCCACACATCCAGCGCAAAGGCCGACATCGGCATCGGCAGGCCGCCGTCCAGCGCCTCGGCCGCCTTGCGCTGCGACAGCGTCTTGCCGCGCGGAACGCCGTTGGCGTCGATCACGAAGGCCTCGACCCGCTCGATATCGTCGCCCAGATCGTCCAGAAGCGCGCGCATCGCCCTTACACCTTCAGCAGAAGATGGTCGCGCTCCCATGCGCTCACGCGCATCTCATAGGCGTCCAGCTCCTTCTCCTTGACGGCGATGAAGGTGCGGCAGAAGCGCCGGCCCAGAGCCGCGTTCACCGGCTCGCAGGCGTCGAACCGCGACAATGCCTCGGCCAGCGTGCGCGGCAGGCTGCGGCCGCGCTCCCACGCGCTGTCCTCGACCATCGGCGCGGGCGTCATGTCCTCGACCATGCCTATATAGCCGGCGATCAGACCGGCGGCGATCGCGAGATAGGGGTTGGCGTCCGCGCCCGGCAGGCGGTTCTCGATGCGCCGGTTCGCGCCGGCCGAGAACGGCACGCGCAGGCCGCAGGTGCGG
>CAZBPO010000041.1:0-9993 GCA_964493795.1 uncultured Flavobacteriaceae bacterium | reverse complement strand
TGTCGTAACCCCATTGCACGTTGATCGGCGCGGCGTGGTTGGGCCGCATCCGGCGGAACGAATTGACGTTGGGCGCGAACAAGGGCGCGATTTCGGGCAGCAGTTTCTGCAGGCCGCCGGCGAAGCCCATGAAGCGCCCGGTATTCCCGCCCGTCATATCGGCGAAGATGTTGGTCCCGCTGGCCGCATCCACCACCGACATATGGACATGCATCGCGCTGCCCGGCTGGTCCTGCATCGGCTTGGCCATAAAGGTCGCATAGACCCCGTGCCGCAGCGCCGCCTGCCGCACCAGGCGCTTGAAGATGATGACCTGATCGGCCAGCGCCACCGGATCGCCGTGATCGAAATTGATCTCAAGCTGCGCCGCGCCCAGTTCGTGGATCATCGTGCCGATATCCAGCGAGGCGGCCTCGCAATCGTCGTAGATCGCCTCGATCAGCGTCTCGTATTCCGACATCGATTCCAGGCCGAAAGGCTGGGGCGCCGATTCCGGGCGGCCCGAACGCCCCGGCGGCGGCTCAAGCGGCAGATCGGGATTGGCGTTGATGCGGGTGAGATAGAATTCCAGCTCGGGCGCCACCACCGGCTTCCAGCCGCGCGCTGCATACAGGTCGGCCACCTTCTTCAGGATATGGCGCGGGGCCACCTCGAACGGCCGCCCGTCGCGATGGAAGGAATCGGCGAAGACAAAGGCGGTCGGCGTGTCAAAGCCGGGTGCGTGGCGCAGCGTCGCCAGATCTGGCCGCAGCATCACGTCGGGATCGACCGTGGGCACCAGGTCTTCGTCGTCGGGGTATTCGCCGGTGATCGTCACGGCGTGGATCGACGACGGGATACGCAGCCCGTCCTGGTTCAGCGCCTCAAGGAAGGCGTCGGCGGGCAGCACCTTGCCTCTGAGGACGCCATTGATGTCTGGCACCAGGCACTCGATCTCGGTGATGTCGTGCTGGGCGACGAAGGCATGGGCGTCGGCGGTCATGAACTACTCTTGTCAGGCGAAACAGGGTGAAGCGGGGCGCGGGCCGGGGCGGCGTCGCGCGCGGGCTAGCGCTCCGGTTCGCTGTCGAAGAGAAGGGCCGGCGGCATGGCGGGTTCAGCTGCGCGCCATCGCGGGCCGGCGGTCGAACCAGGGCTTGGCCGCCTCCAGCTGCGCGGAAAGCTGAAGCAGCGTGGAATCCTCGCCGAAGCGCGCGACCAGATGGACGCCGATGGGGATGTCGTCGGCGGTCCAGTATAGCGGCAACGAGGCCGCCGGCTGGCCGCTGACATTGCCGATCTGGGTGAAGGGGGCGAATTTGAAGATGCCGTTGTCGCCCATCCAGTAATCTTCCAGGCTGGCGGCGGTCAGCGGATAGCGGTCGGCCGCGACCGGCGGACTGGCGGTGGTCGGCGTCAGCAGCATGTCGTAATCGACGAAGAAGGCCGCGATCTGCCGTCCGGCGGCATGGGTGGCGTCGACGGCGTCGGTATAGGCGACCGCGCTCATCCGCCGTCCGGCCTCATAGGCGGCGCGGCACACGGTCGACAGTTCATGCTCCAGCGGCTCGCGCCCCAGCGCCTTCACGGCCTGGGCGACCGACTGGGCCGTGCCCGCGCAGACGATGTCCAGCGAGGCCTTGAGCGCGCCGTAATAGTCATAGGTCAGCTGGGCCGGCTCGACGATGTGGCCAAGGCTCTCGAGCAGCTTCGCCGCCTCTTCCACCGCCGCGACGCAGGCCGGGTCGATCGCCTCGCCGGTATAGGTCTTGGTCACGAAGCCGATCCGCAGCCGGCGCGGCGGCGTTTTGATCAGCTCCAGATGGTTCTCGCGCGGCGGGGCCGGGTAGGGCGCGCCAAGATCGGCGCCTTCGCTCACCTGAAGCGCCGCGGCCGTGTCGCGGACTGAGCGGCTGATCACGCCGCTGAAGGCGATGCCCGCCCAGCCTTCGCCGACATAGGGGCCTGAGGGCAGGCGCGCGCGGGTGGGTTTCAGGCCATAGACGCCGCAGCACGCCGCCGGCACGCGGATCGAGCCCGCGCCGTCATTGCCGTGCGCCATCGGCACGATGCCGGCGGCCACGGCCGCCGACGCGCCGCCGCTCGACCCGCCGGGCGTCAGCTTCAGATCCCACGGGTTCAGCGTCGGGCCGCCATAGATCGGCGAATCGGTCGTGAACGACAGGCCCATCTCGGCGCTTGTGGTGCGCGCAAAGGTCACCAGCCCGGCGTCCTTGAGGCGCTGCTGCGCGGCGCTGGCGACCGGAACCTCGGAATTGGCGAACAGGACGCAGCCTTCGCTTTCGGGAATGCCCGGCATCGGCGCGGCCAGGTCTTTCAGCAGAAAGGGCGCGCCGGCGAACATCGTGTCGGCTTTGGCCGCCGCCGCCTCGGCGCGGCCCAGATCATAGGCCTTGTGGCAGATCGCGTTCAGCTTCGCGCCGCGGTCTTCGGCGCGCTCGATGGCGGCCTCCATCACTTCGCTGGCCGACACCTCGCCCTTGCGGATCACGTCGGCCAAACCCAGCGCATCGTACTGCTCGTACTCGGAAAAGCGGGCCATAAAACGATCTCCTGAAGCCGCATTGCGGGTCGTGATGAGCTTATGCTGGCCCGCCCGCTATAAAATCGCAAGTAAAAACTTGTATTATTGGGTCGGAAATCTTACGCTCCCGGCTGACACGCACGGCGCAGGGCCGTCGCGCGGAAACCCGGAGCGGCCTTATGGCGGGGGATCTGGCTGAACGGCCCATCACGCGGTGGACCTTGTTCGCGTTCGGCGCGGGCGGCGCGGCGCTGGGCGTCACCTCCAGCGGCGTGAATGTGATGCTGCTGATGTTCTATCATCAGGTGATGCGGCTCGACCCGGCGCTGGCCGGGCTGGCGCTGGCGATCGGCCTGATCATAGACGGCGTGGTCGACCCGCTGGTTGGGCGTTGTTCCGACCGCAGCCGCGGCGCGCTGGGGCGGCGTCATCCCTTCATCCTCGGGGCGATCCTGCCGCTGACGCTGTTCTATGTGCTGCTGTGGTTTCCGCCTTTCGCCCCCGGCGAGACGCTGGGCCTGTTCTTCTATCTGCTGGTCACCTCGGCGGCGCTGCGGGTGTCGCTCGCCTTTTTCGACATTCCGGCGAACGCGCTGGTGGCCGAGGTGACGCGGCAATACGACATGCGGACGCGCCTCTCGGCGGCCAAGGTGACCTCGTCATGGATGGCCTCCAACCTCTTCGGCATCCTCATGTTCGCGATCTGGCTGGCCGATGCGCCGGGCGCCGCGCCGGGCAGCGGCCTGCTGTCGGCGCAGGGCTATCGCGAGGCGGCGTTCTGGCTGGGCGGGGTGATTCTGGTCTGCGCCGCCGGCATGCCGCTGATGCTATGGCGTTTCGTGCCTTATCTGGCGGCGGTGGCGCGCGCCGAGCCGCTGCCGCCGCGCCCCAGCCTTGGCGAAGTGCTGGGCGGCATGTTCCGCGTCTATAGCGAGCGGTCGGTGCGCGCGCTGCTGATCGCCACGATCTTCGTCGCGGTGGCGCAGGGCGTCGGGCAATCGCTGTGGATCTATATCTACGCGATGTTCTGGGGGCTGGTTCCGCACCAGCTCAACTTCATCCAGGCCGCCTATCTGGTGGCCGGGATCGTGGTCGTGCTGGGCCTGCCGCGCCTGTCGAGAGGCAAGGACAAGAAGACGCTGGCGCTGTGGATCGGCAGTTTCGTGTGGATCACCGATGTCGGCGCGATCGGCCTGCGGCTGGCGGGGCTGGCGCCGGTCGAAACGCCGGATTTGCTGGTTTTCCTCTGCGCCCACGCCTTTTTGCTGGCCCTGCTGCTGAACATGCTGCTCAGCCTCAAAATGTCGATGCTCAGCGATACGGTCGATGAAAGCGCGCTGAGAACGGGGCGGCGCGAGGAAGGGCTGATTCTGGCGGGGCAGACCTTCGTCTCCAAGATATCCGGCGCGATGGGCACGATGCTGGCGGCGGGCATCCTGTCGGTCGTCGCGTTTCCTTCGGATGCGCGCGAAATCACGCCCGAGATCCTGCACGATCTGGGGCTCGCCTATATGCCGGTGATCCTCGCTCTGGGGGCGCTCTCGATGGCGGCGCTGCTGGGCTATCGCATTTCGCGCGGCGGTCATGCCGAAACGGTGGCGCGCCTGCGCGAAAGCGGGGCGGGCGAGGCTCAGGCCTCGTCGACGCCGTCCATCGCCTGCGACCAGAAATAGACATAGCCCTGCACCGCGAAATAGCGGATGTCGGCGCGCTCCATGGGCGATTTGTCGAGCGAGCGCTCGGCCGCCAGCGTGAACAATTCGCTGGCGAAGCCGCCCAGCGTCACCAGCCGGTCGCGCGGCAGCTTCGAACCATAGGCCTGCATGGCGTCGGCCGCGCGCTCGGCCGCGGCGCGGTTGCGCTGGCGGTCGAGGTCCAGAAGCTCGCGGCTCGACCACATCGCGCGCAGCAGCTCGAACTCGGTTTCGCTCGACATTTCCACGTGCGAGGCGGCCTGCGCGATCTGTTCGGCGAAAGCGCGCCAGGGCACCTTGCCCATCAGCTGCTCCGACACCACGCGGATGCGGTCGGCCACGCTCTCCACCCAGCGCAGATAGACGGCGTAGATGATCGCCTGCTTGTTGGGAAAGAACTGATAGATCGAGGCGACCGAGATGCCGGCCTCGTCCGCCACATGGTTGGTCGTCAGCCCCTCGACGCCGTCGCGCGTCAGGATGGCGGTGGTCGCATCGAGGATGCGGCGCACCATGTCCTGAGACCGCGCCTGCTTGGGTTTGCGCTTGGGCTGGATTTCAGGCGGCGGCATCGCGGCGTCCTCCCGGCGCGCTCACGGCGCCGTTACGCTCAGCGTTGTATCTGAGCAGAAGCTTATTTCCACCCGGCGCGGACAAGGACTTCAGATCTGCCGTATCCCTCCGGATTTCGGCGAGGTCTAAGCTCTGTCGCAAATTATACAAGTAAAGACTTGCATTAAGATTCGACCGGAATATGATCAGGGTGTCGGGCGCGAGGGGCCTCGACACACCGCAAGACAAAAACGCTGCTGCTTGAGGGCGATAGTCACCATGAAGATGCTGTTGAAAACCGTGTCGTTTGCAGCTCTGCTCGCCGCCTCCGCGGCGGCGTCAGCGGCCGACGAAACTGCGGTGGACGAGGAAGAGATCGTCGTCACCGCCCAGAAACGCGAGCAATCGCTCAAAGATGTCCCGGCGTCGATCGCGGTCGTGCGTGAGGACCAGATCCACGAGAACCATATCCGCGACTTCGCTGACGTCGCCGCGCTGACGCCGGGTTTCGTGTCGGCGCCGAACTATATCGGCATCCGCAACTCGGCCATTCGCGGCATCGCGAACAACGCCTTCGGCTTTTCCGAAGATCCGTCGATCGGCTTGTTCGTCAACGGCGTCTATCAGGGCCGGTCGGGCAGCCAGAGCAGCGTCTTCTATGACGTCGCCCGGGTGGAAGTGGTGAAGGGGCCGCAGGCGACGCTGTTCGGCCGCTCGTCAATCGCCGGCGCGATCAGCGTCATCACCCACAAGCCGGTCGATGTCTTCGAGGCGTCGGCCCGCCTGGGCATCGGCGAGCGCAACCGTCTCGCCTTCGAGGGCATGGTGAACACGCCGGTGGGCGAAGGCGTGGCGCTGCGTCTGGCCTATTACGGCGAGCATGAAGACGGCTATGTCACCAACCTCGCCGGTGGGGCCAAGCTGGCCCCTACCGACATCCAGGCCGGTCGCGCCAGCCTGCGCTTCGAGCGCGGCGCGTTCGATAACATCCTGACCCTCGAGGCCGAGCACCGGCGGCAGAGCGGCGTGACCTATTCCGCCGTTGGTCTGCCCGACTTCACCGTCAATACCAGCCTGCTGGGCGAGGATGCGCGCAGCCAATCCGACAGCTGGAATCTGACCAATCAGCTCACCTACGCCGCCTCTGACAAGCTGTCCCTCGTGTCGCTCACCTCGTTCCGGCACGTGCAGAACGTCTATGGCGAGGATTTCGACGCGCTGCCGCAGATCATCATGGGGCCGTATCTGCAGGGCCATAAGGACGACATCTACGCCCAGGACTTCCGCATGGTGTACGAGGCCGATAGCGGCCTTGTGGTCGTCGCCGGGTTGTCGGGCTTTTACGAGGAACGCTCGGCCTGGGTGCAGAACTATGTCAGCCTGCTGGCGTTCAGCCCGCCGCTGGGCCTGCCCAATCCCAGCGGCGTGCCCCCGCTGGACTACTCGCTGGCGATGGCCGAGCGCGCGAATTTCACGGGCCGCAACGCCGGCTGGTCGGCCTATGTCGACGTGACCGTGCCGCTGAGCGAGACGTTCAAGATCATCGGCGGCGTGCGCTACAATTACGACCGCAAGCAGTTCGCCATGTCGCTGCCCAATCCGGCGACCATGCCTGATAATGCGCATCTGCCGTTCGCGGGCTCGTATTATCTGTGGGGCTTCTGGACCAGCGCGCCGATCGAGGGCGAGACTTCGTGGGACGATCTGTCGTTCCGCCTCGCCGCGACCTGGGAGGTGACGCCCGAAACGACGCTCTACGCCAGCTGGAACCAGGGCTGGAAGGCCGGCGGCTTCGACAGCTTCACGGTGAACGCGCCGCCGGGATTCCCGTATTTCGCGGGTCTCGACGCCTACGCCGCCGGGGCCGAGCTGCGGCCCTTCGCGCCGGAGACGGCCGATTCCTTCGAGATCGGCGTGAAGGGAACGGCGCTGGAGCGGCGTCTGCGTTATGCGCTGACGGGCTATCACTTCATCTATCGCGACCTTCAGAAGAGCATCAATCAGGGCGGCCGCCCGGCGCTGACGAATGTCGGCGAGGCGACGGCCTGGGGCGTGGAAGGCGACTTCGCCTTCGCCATCGACGCGAATTTCTCGCTGACCGGTAGCTTCGCCTACAACGACACCGAGGTGACGGAAGACCCGGTCAGCCCGGCTCAGGTCGGCCAGCCGCTGAACCGTGCGCCCAAATGGCAGGCGGCGCTGGGCCTCGACTATCGCGCGCCGGCGCCGTGGGCGGGCGACGGCGAGGTCTTCGCCGGCGTGCTCTACACCTTCCGCGACAAGTTCCGCACCGACGACATTCTGGTGCCGCTGGTCGAGGCGTCGAACCTGGTCAATCTGCGCGTCGGCTATGCCTGGCCGGACGATCGCTATGTGCTGACGCTTTACGCCGACAACGTCTTCGACGAGTTCACCTACAACCGCTACAGCCGCCGCACGCCCTTCGGCGCGCAGCAGGATGCGCGCAGCGTATTCGGCAAGCCGCGCACGATCGGCCTCGATCTCGCGGTCCGCTTCTAGTCCTCGTCACAGTCCCAGGGGCGCGGCGGCCGCGATGCGCGCCGCTGCGTCCGCATCGCGGAGCGTAATGTCTTCATGTCCAGCACCGGCGTCGTCGTTTCAACAGGCTCGGGTCAGGTCCGTGGCGCGCAGGATCCCGCCGGCGGGGCCGTCCGCTTTCTCGGCGTGCCCTATGCCGAAGCTCCGGTGGGCGAGAACCGCTTTCGCCCGACGGTCCCCGTCCGTCCCTGGCAGGGCGTGCGCGATGCGCTGACCTTTGGCCACGCTTCGGCGCAGGTCTTCGATCCGCATGAGGCCCCTTATGAAGAGTTCGTCGACGACCCGGCCGAGACCGCGCCGGTCTGGGTGGGCTCGGAAGACAGCCTGACGCTGAACATCTGGACGCCCGCCGCCGACGCCGGCAAGCGGCCGGTGCTGGTATGGATACACGGCGGGGCGAACTGGCTGGAGAGCAGCCGGCTCAGCGCCTATCACGGCGATCGCTTCGTGGCGCGCGGCGACGTGGTCTTCGTCTCGCTGAACTATCGCCTGGGCGTGTTCGGCTTCCTCGATCTCAGCGTCGTCGGCGGCGACCCCTATGCCGGCAGCCATTCCAACGGCCTGCGCGACCAGATGACGGCGCTGGAATGGATCAAGGCGAACATTGCAGCCTTCGGCGGCGATCCGGGCAACATCACGCTGATGGGCGAATCCGCCGGCAGCATCGACATCTCTTGGCACATGACCACCGGGCGGCTCGACGGGCTGGTGCGGCGCGTGGTGATGATGAGCGGTGTCGGCGGGGCCAGAGGCTTCGGCCATGATCACGCGCGCTCCGGCCACTCCGAAGCGGTGGGGCGCGAACGGGCGCAGGAGTTCCTCTCGCGCATCGGCGTGAAGACCATCGCCGATCTTCAGGCGCTCTCGACGGCGCAGATCCTCGAACGCCAGGCGGCGGTCGCGGCGGAGGAAAGCATCCTGTTCTACATGGACAGCCTGTTCTATCCGCGCGTCGACAACCGCTACACCACGATCGATCCGTTCCGCGCCGCGCGCGACGGCCTGGGGCGCAATCTCGATCTGCTGATCGGCTATACCGGTTACGAGATGGGGCTTTGGCTGGCCTGGGACAACGAACTGGACCGCCGGCCGCCGCAATGGGCGGCCGAAAATCTCGGCAACTTCCCGGATCACCTGCGCAGGCCCTTGGCCGAACTGTACGAAACCGTATGCGCCGAAGACCCGCCGGGCGTGCAGACCATGCACCTGCTGGGCGACGCCATCTTCGCCATGCCCTCGGCGCTGATCGCCGACAAGTGGGTTGAGCACAACCCCAATGTGTGGATGTATCAGTTCGACTGGGAGGCCGATCCACGCAAGCGCGCGCTGCATGCGGCCGACCAGGTGTTCCTGTTTGACAAGACAGACTCGCGCATGGGCGTCGATCTGATCGGCGCGGCCCGGTCCGAGGCGGATCGCGCCGCACGCCACGCCCTGTCGGCTTCGTTCCAGGACGCGGTGATCGCCTTTGCGCGCGGGCATGCGCCGTCTTCGCCCGGCCTGCCGGCATGGCCCCGTTATGGCGCGGGCGAGCGCAACGTGATGCGCCTCGATACCGCCAGCCGGGTCGAGCGCGACCCGCTTGCGCCGCGCCGGACATGGTGGCGGCGGGAGGTTTACGATCCGGTCTTGTAGCGGACGCCCGAAACGGAAACCCTGCAAGCCGACAAGAAATATAAGCAGGAGAGGAAACGATGACAGGTCTCAGCTACGCGCATGGCGCGTCGACGACGCCGCTGATCGGCAAGACGATCGGCGTGCTGTTCGATGAAGTGGCGGCGCGCGAGGCCGGCCGGTTGGCGCTCATCGTTCGCCATCAGGCGATAAGCTGGACCTATGCCGAGCTGAAGACGCGGGTCGACGCCTTTGCCGCCGGCCTGTTGGCGCTGGGTCTCGCGCCCGGCGAGCGGATCGGCATCTGGGCCCCGAACTGCGCCGAGTGGACTGTCACCCAGTTCGCCACGGCCAAGGCCGGGCTGGTGCTGGTGAACGTCAATCCCGCCTATCGCGTCGCCGAGGCGGAATACGCGCTGAACAAGGTTGGGTGCCGTGCGCTGATCTTGGCGCGGGCGCACAAGACCAGCGCCTATCTCGACATGCTGCGCGAACTCGCGCCCGAGCTCGACGCCGCCGCGCCGGGCGCGCTCAAAGCCGCTCGGCTGCCCGAACTGCGCCACGTCATCCTGATCGGCGCGGACGGCGCGCCCGGTTGCCACGGCTTCGACGCGGTCGCAGCGCTGGGCGGAGACGAGGAACGCGCCCGGCTGGACGAGCTGGCCGGGCGCCTTCAGTTCGACGATCCGATCAACATCCAATTCACCAGCGGCACGACGGGCTTCCCCAAAGGAGCGACGCTGTCGCATCACAATATCCTGAATAACGGCTTCTTCGTCGCCGAGGCGATCGGCCTGAAGCCCGGCGAGAAGATGTGCATCCCGGTGCCGCTCTATCACTGCTTCGGCATGGTGATGGGCAATCTGGGCTGTGTGACCCACGGTGCGACCATGGTTTACCCATCAGAAGGCTTCGAGCCCCTCGCGGTGCTCGAGGCGGTGTCAGAGGAAGGCTGCGCCGCCCTCTACGGCGTGCCGACCATGTTCATCGCCGAGCTGGGGCATCCCGATTTCGTGCGCAGCGAGGTGAGATCGAAGCGCGCGAAATCGG
>CAZBPO010000040.1:10115-16138 GCA_964493795.1 uncultured Flavobacteriaceae bacterium | reverse complement strand
ATCGCGGGCGTGACGGTGCTGCACATCTGGGCGCTGCACCATGTCGGCAACAACAACCCGACCGGCATCGACCCGAAGGGTCCGCAGGACACCGTGCCGCTGATGCCCTACTACACGGCGAAGTACTATTTCGTGATCGCGCTGTTCACGATGGCCTTCGCCGCAGTGATCTTCTATGCGCCGAACCTGTTCGGCCATGTCGACCACTATGTGGAAGGCAACCCGCTGAAGACGCCGGCGCATATCGCGCCCGAGTGGTATCTCGGCGCCTTCTACGCGATGCTGCGCGCCGTCGACTTCAACTTCATCCTCGACTCGAAGGTGCTGGGCGTCCTGGTGATGCTGGGCGCGATCGGCGTGCTGTTCCTGGTGCCCTGGCTGGACACCTCGAAGGTGCGTTCGGCGCGCTATCGCCCCGTCTTCTGGTGGTGCTTCTGGATTTTCGTCGCGAACTTCGCGGTGCTGAGCTGGGCCGGTCTGCAGCCGGCGGGCATCGTGCTGTTCCAGACGGGCACCGACGCCGACGGCAACCCCGTGGGCTTCAACATCACCCATCTATCCCAGATCGGGACCGTCTATTATTTCGGCTTCTTCATTCTGATCATGCCGCTGCTGGGCCTCTTCGAGACGCCGCGGCCGCTGCCTGACAGCATCGCCACGGCGGTGCTGGCGAAGAAGAAGGGCGGCGCGGCTGCGCCCGCCGGCGCCGCTGCGGCGCCCGAGACGCGCGTGTAAGGAGCGGACAGACCAATGCGCAAGATTGCTCTCGCCGCCATCGCCGCCGTCGCTGCGGCCTTTACGCCGGCCCTCGCCGCCGGCGCGGGCGCCAAACCGGAGCCCGTGGACTGGAGCTTCAACGGCCCGTTCGGGACGTTCGATCGCAACCAGCTGAAACGCGGCTATCAGGTGTTCCGTGAGGTCTGCTCGGCCTGTCACAGCCTGAAGCTGGTCGCCTTCCGCAACCTGGCCGACCCGGGCGGTCCGGAGTTCACCGAAGCCGAAGCCAAGGCGATCGCCGCCAGCTTCCAGGTTCCCTCGCTGGACGAAGCCGGCGAGCCGAGCACGCGCGACGGCATCCTGGCGGACCACTTCCCGCTGGTTTACCCCAACGACATCGCCGCCCATGCCGCCAATAACGGCGCGGCGCCGCCGGACTTGTCGCTGGTGGCCAAGGGCCGCGAGCATGGCCCGGATTATCTCCACGCGCTGCTGGTCGGGTATCATGAAGCGCCGGAAGGCATGACGCTTCTGGCGAACACCTACTACAACCCGTACATGGCGGGCGGCGTGATCGCGATGGCCCCGCCGCTGTCGGACGGCCAGATCGAATACGCGGAAGCCAACGTGCCGCGCACGGTGGACCAGTACGCCAAGGACGTGGCGGCGTTCCTGATGTGGGCCGCCGAGCCCAAGCTGGAGGCGCGCCATCGCCTCGGCCTCGGCGTGCTCATCTTCCTGTCGCTGCTGTCGGTGCTGTTCTATCTGTCGTATCGCCGGGTGTGGCGGAACGTCGAACACTGAAGGGTGCTTTCGGCGTTTGACTGACGATCCCGAAACGGCGGGCCTTGGGGCCCGCCGTTTTTCTTGCCTGAGGGGGCAGCCATGATAGAACGCCCGCTCTCCCGACATTCATGGACATGACGATGACGAAAACGGTTCTCGGCATCATCGGCGGCAGCGGCCTGTATCAGATCGACGGGCTTGAGAACGCCGAATGGAAACGGGTCGAGAGCCCGTGGGGCGCGCCCTCGGACGAGATTTTGTTCGGCACGCTGAACGGCGTGGAGATGCGCTTCCTGCCGCGCCACGGGCGCGGGCATGTGCAGTCGCCGTCCTCCATCAACTACCGCGCCAATATCGACGCGATGAAACGGGCGGGCGTGACCGACATCGTCTCGATCTCGGCCTGCGGATCGTTCAAGCAGGAATTGCCGCCTGGTGCGTTCGTGGTGGTGGACCAGTTCATCGACCGCACCTTCGCGCGCGAGAAATCGTTCTTCGGGCCCGGCTTCGTCGCGCATGTGAGCCTGGCGCACCCGACCTGTCCGCGCCTGGACGAGGCGGTGTTCGAGGCGTGCCGCGAAGCCGGCATCGAGGTGACCAAGGGCGGCACCTATCTGGCGATGGAAGGCCCGCAGTTTTCGACCAAAGCCGAATCGCTGCTCTACAAATCGTGGGATTGTTCGGTCATCGGCATGACCGGCATGCCGGAAGCCAAACTGGCGCGCGAGGCGGAGATTCCCTATGCGCTGGTGGCGATGGTGACGGATTTCGACTGCTGGCACCCCGACCATGACGCGGTGACGGTGGATCAGGTGATCAAGTTCCTGAACCAGAACGCCGACAATGGCCGTGCGCTTGTGAAGAAGCTGGCGCCGAAGCTGGGTCCGGATCGCACGCCCTCGCCGCTGGGCATCGAGACGGTGCTGGACACCGCCTTCATCACCGCGCCGGAAAAGCGCGACCCCGTTCTTTTCGCCAAGCTGGATGCGGTCGCGGGCCGTGTTCTGAAAGCCTGAGGGCCGCGGCCATGAAATTCGATCTCGCCAGCGCCATCCGCACGATTCCGGACTATCCCAAGCCCGGCATCATGTTCCGCGACGTGACGACGCTGATGGGCGACGCACGGGCCTTCCGCACGACGATCGACCTGATGGTGCAGCCCTTCGCCGGGGTGCGGATCGACAAGGTGGCGGGCATCGAGGCGCGCGGCTTCATCCTCGGCGGGGCCATCGCGCACCAGCTGTCGATCGGCTTCGTGCCCATCCGCAAGAAGGGCAAGCTGCCGTTCAAGACGATCCAGCAGAGCTATGATCTGGAATACGGCACCGACACGGTGGAGATCCACGAAGACGCCGTGAAGCCGGGCGAGAACGTGCTGGTGGTGGACGATCTGATCGCCACGGGCGGCACCTGCGAGGCCGGTATCAAGCTGATCGAGCGGGCGGGCGGCAAGGTGATCGGGTGTTCGTTCATCGTCGATCTGCCCGAACTGGGCGGCCGCAAGCGGATCGAGGCGATGGGCAAGGACGTTCTGACCCTGATCGATTTCGACGGGCATTGATCGATGAAGATCAACGGCAAGCCCTATCGGACGATCTGGCTGGCGGCGGACGGGTGGTCGGTGCAGGTGATCGACCAGACGAAGATTCCGCACCGGCTTGAGATCGTGGACCTGAAATCGGCCGATGACGCGGCGCAGGCGATCCGCACGATGACGGTGCGCGGCGCGCCGCTGATCGGGGCGACGGCGGCCTATGGTCTGGCGATGGCGCTGCGCGAGGACGCGTCGGACGAGAACCTGGAGGCCGCGTGCGCCATGCTGGCCGAGACGCGGCCGACGGCGATCAACCTCAAGTGGGCGCTGAACGAAGTGGCCTCGGCGGTGCGCAACCGGCCGCGCGACGAGCGCGTCGCGGCGGCCTATGCCCGGGCGAACGAAATCTGCGAGGAAGACGTCGAGACCTGCCGCCGGATCGGTGAGAACGGGCTGCCGCTGATCGAGGCGATCGCGGCTGAGAAGGGGCGGGTGAATATCCTGACCCACTGCAATGCCGGCTGGCTGGGCTGCGTCGACTGGGGCACGGCGCTGGCCCCTATCTATATGGCGCACGACAAGGGCATCGAGCTGCGTGTGTGGGTCGACGAGACGCGGCCGCGCAATCAGGGCGCGTCGCTGACCGCGTTCGAGCTGGGCGGGCACGGCGTGAAGCATACGATCATCGCCGACAATGCCGGCGGCCACTACATGCAGGCCGGCGAGGTGGATATGTGCATCGTCGGCACCGACCGGGTGACCGCGAACGGCGATGTCGCGAACAAGATCGGCACCTATCTGAAAGCTCTGGCGGCCAAGGACAACGATGTGCCGTTTCACGTGGCGCTGCCGCACACCACGATCGACTGGACGATGCCCAAGGGCGTGAACGTCATTCCCATCGAGGAGCGCTCGGCCGACGAGGTGCTGAAGATGACGGGCCGCCTGCCGGACGGCAGCCTGGCGACGGTGGAGATCGCCAATCCGGGTTCGGGTGCGGCCAATCCGGGCTTCGATGTGACGCCGGCCCGACTGGTGACCGGCTTCATCACCGAGCGCGGGCGCTGTGCGGCGAGCGAGGCGGGGCTGCTGGAGCTGTATCCGGAGCGCCGCGAAGGCGCCGAAGCCTAGTCTTCGTCGGGCTGGCGTCGTTCGGCGATCCAGCAGACCGTGTCGATGTCGATGAAGATGATCTGCGTGCGGGTGATCAAAGCCGGCTCGGCATAGGCCATGACCCAGCAGCCGCGCGTCACCAGCCATTCGTTGCGATACCCGGCCCTGTAAACGTCGGATTTCACGCGCGAGACGCTTTCCGTCATCAGGCTGTACTCGGTGACGATGGCGCGGGCCGCCGAAGGGTAGGCGGCGGCCGTGCCGCCGAGGGCGGCCGCAAGGATCAGGGCGGGAACGGGTTTCATATCGGACCTCGTACTGAACGGCCGGCGAGGCTTGACGCGGTTTGCGGCGCGGATGAGGCGCAGCCCTGCGACATTCGGGCGCTGGCGATCAGCCTCAGCTCCCGACCGCTCGATCGCCCCAGATCGCACGCCATGTCGCGTTGTCCTGGATAGGCTCGTCCTGCGGCGCGTAGTCGCCTTCCTTGTCGGTGATTCGACGGACGGCGCGTTGCGTTATTAGCCGGATCGACGCGCCGACGATCCAGACGGTCATGCCGCCATCGTTATTGACGCCAACTTCCATTTCCGCTGGCTCGTCGTCCGTGGACAGCGCGATCTCGAAATCCACGCGGCCACCGGGCGGCACCGTAGTCTCGTCGGCCCAGGGCTCAATACCGAGACTGGCCGCTTCCGACCGACCGTTGGAGATCGTCAATCGCTGGATCATGCGTTGGCCTCAAACAACGCCAGCGTGCGTTCGCGGGCGAGTTTGGCGCTTGTCGCGTCGTAGTCGGTGCGGCGGTCGGAGTTGAAGCCGTGGCCGGCCTCGTACACGTGCACGGGGACATCCGGGTGCTCGGCGGCGATGCGATCGACCCACTCCATGGGGATCGAGGCGTCGTTGCGTCCGAAATGCAGGATGGTGGGGCAAAGCGGGGTTTCGAGGATGTGCTCGACGATGCCGCGCCCGTAATAGCCGCTGGCGGCGTTCAGTCCCTTGCAGCGGCAGGCGGCGACCCAGGCGACCGTGCCGCCATAGCAATAGCCGGTGATGAAGACCTTTTGCGCGCCCTGTTCGTCGCGCAGCCAGTCGATGCAGGCCTGAACGTCGCCGACCGAGAATTTCATGTCGTGGCCGTCGCGCAGCTTCATCGCCTCGGCGATGCCTTCCTTTGTGTATTCGGCCTCGAACCCGCGCTCCTGACGGTCGTAGAGCGAGGGCGCGATCACGTCATAGCCGTCGGCGGCGTACTGGTCGCAGAGCTCGCGGATGTGGTCGGTGACGCCGAAGATCTCCTGCACCAGCACCAGACCGCCTTTGGCCGGGCCGTCAGGCCAGGCGTGATAGGCGCGGAAGGCGAAGCCTTCGTGTTTCGACCGGAGCAGGATGGTCTTGGAGGGCATGTGTCGTCTCCTTCGGTGCGCGGCCTATGCGTTTCCCTCATGGCCGCCCCTGAGGCGGCCATCCGGTTTCCGCGCGCTGGCGGTGTTCTGGATGGCCGGGTCAGGCCCGGCCATGAGGATGGGGGAAACGTATCGCATCGTCACGCCCCGGGGCGGCGAGGCCAGAAGCCCTGGCCGGTGAAGCTCATGACGGTTTCGCCATCGTCGTCCACGGCGAGGTTGAGCGTGCGGATGAGGCCGAGTTCCGGGCGGGATTTGAGCTCGACTTTCTCGTGCGTCGTGGTGTCGTAGTGCAGCGTCATGCCGGGCCGGGTGGGTTTGATCCAGCGCAGGTCGCGGAAGCCCGGCGAAACGCCGCCGCCCTTGCGCGCCTCGCCGGCCTCGGCACGCTTCTGCGCGTTGGCGATGACCAATTTCATCCATACGGCGGCGACGTGCCAGCCGCTGGCGATGATGCCGCCATA
>CAZBPO010000040.1:7916-10105 GCA_964493795.1 uncultured Flavobacteriaceae bacterium | reverse complement strand
AGAACGAGTCTTTCGCCGCGACGGGGTCGATATGGAAGGGCTGGGGATCGTATTTCAGACTGAAGCGGATCATGTCCTCTTCGGTGAAGGTATAGCTGCCGAGCGACGTGGTGACGCCGAGCTCCACATCTTCCCAGTACATCACGCGGCCTCCGGGTTACGGACGCGGTAGAGGCCGGTGGCGCGCATCAGCGCGACCTGTTCGCGCTGGTTGGACAGCGACCACTCGATATCGACGATGCCCATTTCCTTGCGGGATTTGGAGACGCGAGCGGATTTCACCTCGCCGCGCATGGTGAGGAGGTCGTCCGGGCGCACAGGCTTCATCCAGCGCACCTCGTCGATGCCGGGCGAGCCCATCGAGGCGGCGCGGTGGACGAGCCCGTCGCACAGCATCCGCATCATGATGGCGCAGGTATGCCAGCCGCTGGCTGACAGGCCTTTCAGGATCGAGGCGTTTGCCGCCTCGTCGTCGAGATGGTGCGGCTGGGGGTCGAATTCGGTGGCGAACTCGATGATCTCCTCGCGCGTCACGCGCTTTTCGCCCAGGTCGATGACGTGGCCGACGGGGAAATCCTCGAAGTAGAGGTCGATCATGCGATCGCGCCGTTGGCCTGGAAGAGGGCGAGGGTGCGTTCCAGGGAGAGGTCGCGCGCTTTCCGGTCGAAGGCCATGCCGCCTTCGGTGAAGAAGCCGTGGCCGGCGTCGTAGAGATAGACGGGCACGTCTGGCTTTTCGGCCTTGAAGCGCTCGACATTCTCCATCGGGATGAAGGGATCGGTCGCGCCGAAATGGGCGATGACAGGGCATTTCGGCGTCAGGTGGGCGAGATTGGGCAACAGCGAGCCGTAATAGCAGCTGGCGGCTGCGACGCCGTTCACCTGCGTTGCTGCGATCCACGAGGCCGATCCGCCATAGCAGAAGCCTGTGACGAAGACCGGACCGCGGCTTTTGAGGAAATCGACCGCCGCTTGCAGGTCGAGCACAGGTTTTTCAAGGCCGTTGGCCTGGGCGATCGGCATGGCCGTTTCGAGCGAAGCCTGCGAGTGGTCGTCGCGGACGAAGCCTTTCTCGACGCGGTCGTACATCGACGGCGCGACCACCTCGTAGCCGAGCGCCGCGAAGTCGTCTGACGTGCGGCGGATATCGGCGTTCACGCCGAAGATTTCCTGGATGAGGATAAGGCCGCCTTTGCGCGCGCCCTGCGCTTCGGCGTGATACGCCCCGAAGGTGAAACCGTCGGAAGCGGTGAGTTCGATCATCGTACCCATGGGTGGTCTCCTGCCTGAGTGTCTTTGGGCGGGAGTTTCACCTATCGGCGGGCGATTTCGAGCGAAATCTTGGCCCGGGGCGGCGTCAGTTCGCGAAGCGGAACATCAGGATGTCGCCGTCTTTGACGACGTAGTCCTTGCCTTCGAGGCGCATCTTGCCGGCTTCCTTGGCCCCGGCCTCGCCGCCCGCCGCGACATAGTCGTCATAGGCGGTGGTTTCGGCGCGGATGAAGCCTTTCTCGAAATCGGTGTGGATGACGCCGGCGGCCTTGGGGGCCTTGGTGCCCTTTACGATGGTCCAGGCGCGGGTTTCCTTAGGGCCGACCGTGAAATAGGTGACGAGGCCGAGCAGCGCGTAGCCGGCGCGGATCATGCGGTCGAGCCCGGCTTCGGGCAGGCCGACGGCCTCAAGGAAGTCGGCGCGTTCCTCGGGCGGCAGGACGGCGATCTCCGATTCGATACGCGCCGAGAAGACGACGCATTCCGCGCCCTCGGCCTTGGCCTTTTCCTGCACGCGGGCCGAGAAGGCGTTGCCGGTGGCGGCGCTGCCCTCGTCGACATTGGCGACATAGAGCACGGGCTTGGAGGTGATGAGGCCGAGCTGCTCGAAGGCCGCCTGTTCCTCGGGCTCGATGCTGGCGAGACGCGCGGGCTTGCCCTCGCGCAGCAGCACGAGCGCCTTGGTCATCAGGGCGGTCTGGGCGATGGCTTCCTTGTCGCCGTTCTTGGCCTTTTTCTCGAGCGGCTGGATGCGCTTCTCGAGGCTTTCCAGATCGGACAGCATCAGCTCGGTATCGACCGTGTCGGCGTCGGCGACAGGGTCGATCTTGCCTTCGACATGGGTGATGTCGCCATCCTCGAAGCAGCGCAGGACGTGCACGATGGCGTCGACCTCGCGGATATTGCCCAGGAACTGGT
>CAZBPO010000040.1:5070-7906 GCA_964493795.1 uncultured Flavobacteriaceae bacterium | reverse complement strand
GGCCTCGTGCGCGGCGATGTCGACGAAGTTGATGCGGGTGGGGACGATGTTGGCCGATTTGGCGGCCTTGGCCAGCACCTCAAGGCGCGGGTCGGGCACCGCGACCTCGCCGACATTCGGCTCGATCGTGCAGAAGGGATAATTGGCGGCCTGGGCCGCCGCCGTCTGGGTGAGGGCGTTGAAGAGGGTCGATTTGCCGACATTCGGCAGCCCGACGATGCCGCACTTGAAGCCCATGACGTGATCCTAGCTTTCGTTCGATTTGCCGGTCTTGCCCATCAGGCGACCGAGCAGGCCCGCGAAGGGCGAGGTGGTCTGTTTCGCCGGGGACGCGGCAGGCTGCGCGGGCGCAGGCGTTTCCGGTTTCGGCTTGTCGGCCTTCGCCTTGTCCTTGCGCGGATCGGCGCCGCCGGGGAGGGCGGTGACCTTGTTCAGGAAGCCCGCATCGGCGCTGGCCGCCAGAAAAGGCGCGGCGTCGGCGATGGCGTCGAGCAGGGGGGCGAGCCAAGCCTGATCGTCTTTAGCGAAATTGCCAAGGACATGACCGGTGACGCGGGCCTTGTCGCCGGGATGGCCGATGCCGATGCGGATGCGGCGAAAGCCGTCGCCCATGATCCCGGCGATGGAGCGGATGCCGTTATGGCCGGCCGCACCGCCGCCGGTCTTGACCCTGACCTTGCCGGGGGCGAGGTCGAGCTCGTCATAGAGGACGGCGATGTCGGAGAGGTCCAGCTTGTAGAAATGGGCGGCGGCCTGAACCGACTCACCCGACAGGTTCATGAAGGTCTGCGGCTTGACCAGCAGCGTCTTCACGCGGCCGGCCGGACCATTGAGGAAGCCTTCGGCGGTCTCGGCCTTGAACTGCTTTTTCCACGGGCCGAAGCCATGGCGGGAGGCGATCGCATCCACGGCCATGAAGCCGATATTGTGGCGATGCCCGGCATAGTCGCGGCCGGGATTGCCGAGACCTGCGAGCAGCAGCATGGCGGGATCCTTGAGCGGGGCGTCGGCCCCGCGCCGGTCTTACTTCTTCTTCGCGGGAGCGGTGGCAGGGGCGGCCTTGGCGGCAGCGCCGGCCTTGGCGCCGGCGGCGGGGGCGGCGTCTGCGCCTTCAGCGGGGGCGTCTTCTTCAGCGGTCTTGACCGACGGCGCCGCGATGGTGGCGACCGTGAAGTCGCGGCCCTGGATAACGGGGCTGACGCCTTCGGGAAGGTTGAAGGCCGAGATGTGAAGCGAGTCGTTGATGTTGAGGCCGTCGAGATCGCCGATCAGCTCGCCCGGGATGTTGTCGACGGGGCAGTTCAGCTCGACTTCGTGACGCACGACGTTGAGTACGCCGCCGCGCTTGAGGCCCGGCGAGGTCTCGTGATTGATGAAGCGCACCGGAATGAAGAGGGCGACCTTGGAGCCCGATTCGAGACGGAACAGGTCGAAATGGACCGGGCGGTCGGTGACCGGGTCGAACTGAACGGCGCGCGGCACGACGCGGGTCTTGGCGCCGGCGAGTTCGATGTCGAACAGCGACGAGGTGAAACGGCCGCCGGTGGTGATGGCCTTTTCCAGCTCGCGGGTTTCGATGGCGATGGCGGCCGGCTTGTCCTTGCCGCCATAGAGAACGCCCGGGATCAGGCCGGCCTTGCGCGTGGCGCGTGCGCCGCCGGTGCCGGTACGCTCGCGCGACTGGATCTTGAGGGGGCGGATCTGGGCCATGGTACCAACTCACCTTTCGCGCGCTGACGGCCCGCAATCTCCGGATCGGCCGGAGGGGCGCTGACGGCGCATCAATTCAAATGACGGACCCAGGCAGTCGGGCTGCCCGGAAAGTGGGGCTATCTACATGAGCGGGGCGGGGCGCGCAACCCGGCAAATGGGCAGCCGCGACCTTAGTTTCTGCGGGATTATGGTATCCGCCAACGATAACTACGAAGCGTTGCGCGGCCGTTCGGCCAAGCGCTGAGTCGCGGGCGGAAACCCGGACGCAAGCGGTGAGAATGCCGGCCCGCCGCTTGGGCTAATTCATGCGCCGACCGGTGACCGCGCAGGGCGTCACCGGCCGGAACAATCCATGAATCGATTGCGCGGAGGGGCGGTTCCTAGCCGGCCGCGGCGATCGCCTGGTCGATATCGGCCAGGATGTCGTCGATATGCTCAAGGCCGACCGACAGGCGGACATAGCCGGGCGACACGCCCGTCGCGGCCTGCTCGGCGGGCGAGAGCTGCGAGTGGGTGGTGGAGGCCGGATGGATCGCGAGGCTGCGCGCGTCGCCGATATTGGCGACGTGGTAAAGCAGCTTGAGCGCGTCGATGAAGCGCCGCCCGGCCTCGACGCCGCCTTCCAGTTCGAAGCCGACAAGGCCGCCGAACCCGCCTTTGAGATATTTCGCGGCCCGGTCCGCCTGAACGCCGGTCTGGCGCGCGGGATAGATGACGCGGCTGACGCCCTTGCGCTCGCCGAGCCAGGCGGCGACCCGGCTGGCGTTCTCGCAATGGCGCGGCATGCGCAGCGGCAGGGTTTCCAGACCCTGGAGAATCTGGAACGCGTTGAACGGCGACAGCGCCGCGCCGGTATCGCGCAGCAGAACGGTGCGCGCGCGCAGAATATACGCGATGGGACCGAGCGGCTTGGCGGCCTCGCTCCAGACGGCGCCGTGATAGCTGGGGTCGGGCGTGTTCAGCAGCGGCTGGCGCTCGGGGAAGGCCGACCAGTCGAAATTGCCGCCATCGACGATCATGCCGCCGATCGAGGTGCCGTGGCCGCCGATATACTTGGTGGTGGAGTAAACGACGATCGCCGCGCCATGGTCGAAGGGACGCGCGAGCAGCGGCGCGGCGGTGT
>CAZBPO010000040.1:0-5060 GCA_964493795.1 uncultured Flavobacteriaceae bacterium | reverse complement strand
GTTGATCAGAGCGGTATCGGTGCGAGTGTTGCGGATCTCGGCGATCGGGCAGACGATGAGCTTGGGGTTGGGCAGGGTCTCGGCGTACCAGGCGCGAGTGCGCGCGTCGCTGGCGCGGGCGAAGGCCTGCGGATCGGCGGGATCGACGAAGCGCGTCTCGATGCCCTGATCGCGCAGGGTGTTGGCGAACAGATTGTAGGTGCCGCCGTAAAGGTCGGTGGAGCTGACGATGTTGTCGCCGGCGCGCGCGATGTTCTGAACGGCATAGGCGGACGCCGCCTGACCGGAGGCGACGGCGAGCGCGGCGGCGCCGCTTTCGAGCGCTGCGATGCGCTGTTCCAGCACGTCGGTGGTCGGGTTTCCAAGGCGCGTGTAGATGTTGCCGAGTTCCTGGAGCGCGAAGAGGCGCGCGGCGTGGCCTGCGTCGTGGAACTGGTAGGACGTCGTCTGGTGGATGGGGACCGCGACCGATCCCTGAACGCCATCCGCGCGCCAGCCTGCGTGGAGCGCCAGGGTTTCGGGGTGAAGCGTGCGTTCGGTCATGGTTTCCTCGCTTGGTTTATGATCTTGGGCGAAGCGGGCGCGCGCCGCTTCGACAGGGCGAACGGCCGCAGGCGGCCGCGCCGTATCGTCGTCGCCTTTTCCGAGGGCGGACGCCAGCCGTCAGTCGAACAGGCTGGAGACCGATTCCTCGTTCGTGATGCGCCGCATCGCCTCGCCCAGCAGGGGGGCGATGTCGATGGCGCGGATCTGCTTACACGCCGCCACATCGGGCGTCGGGGCGATGGAATTGGTGACGACGAGGCTTTGCAGCTGGGACTTCGAGACGCGCTCGACCGCGCCGCCGGAAAGGACCGCGTGGGTGGCGTAGGCGAAGACGCGCGCCGCGCCCTTTTTCATCAACGCCTCGGCGGCGTTGCACAGCGTGCCGGCCGAATCGACGATGTCGTCGACCAGGATGCAGGTGCGGCCGGCCACGTCGCCGATGACGTTCATCACTTCGGATTCGCCCGCCCGCTCGCGGCGTTTGTCGATGATCGCGAGATCGGCGTCGAGGCGCTTGGCGAGAGCGCGGGTGCGCAGCACGCCGCCGACATCGGGCGAGACCATGGTGAGGTTCTCGGTGCCGATCTTCATCTGGATGTCGCGGTCGAAGACCGGGGCCGAGAAGAGGTTGTCGGTGGGGATGTCGAAGAAGCCCTGGATCTGGCCGGCGTGGAGGTCGATCGTGAGGACGCGGGCGGCCCCGGCCTCGGTGATGAGGTTCGCCACCAGCTTGGCCGAGATGGGCGTGCGCGGGCCGGCTTTGCGATCCTGACGGGCATAGCCGAAATAGGGAATCACCGCCGTGATGCGGCGCGCCGAGGCCCGGCGCAGCGCATCCATCATGATCAGCAGTTCCATGAGGTTGTCGTTGGCGGGATAGGACGTCGACTGGACGACGAAGACATCCTCGCCGCGCACGTTCTCGAGGATTTCGACGAAAATCTCGTTGTCGGCGAAGCGTTTGACGTTCGCCTTGACGAGCTGATGGCCGAGCACCTTGGCGATGCCTTCGGCCAGAGCGCGATTGGAATTGCCCGCGAGAAGTTTCATGCCCTCACGCGCGCTTTTTTCGAACGCGCGTCCCTGCCGAGAGATGACGAATAAGTGACGCGCGGGCCTTCTAGCGGGCGAGGGGGCTTAAGGGAAGCTGTTACGCGGCGACAGGCCGGCGCGCCGACACTATTCCGGCGGCTGATCGCTGATATGAACGCCGAGCCGCCGCAGACGCGCGACGATCGTATCGGGGTCGAGAAGGTTCTCCGGCGGCAGGAACCCCGGCGGTGGCGGCGCCTGACCATCGAGGCCCAGCAGGCGTTCGGCGGCCAGGGCGACGCCGAGGCCCGTCAAATGCGCCTGGCCCGCAGGGGCGGATACGATGAGGCGGCGGTCCCGCGCCCCGCCGTCGGCTGGATCGCCCTGAAGGTCGATATAGAGGTCGTGCGACGCGCCATGCCCGGAACGGCCGGTGATCGAGGTCGCGATGGCGAGGTCGAAGCGGATGTCGGGCGCGTTTGTGACCGCCGCGAGGCTGAGCAGATCGAGGACGCCGACCGGGGCGGCGTCGGTTTCGCCGCCGTCGATGGCGACCCGGCGGGGCGGGTTCCGCCCTCGGCCCAGATCCACGCGCCGTTTTCGCGCAACAAGGCGCGGCCGGAAAAACCTTCCGAATCGCCGGCGGTGAGAGGACCGATCGGATCGGCCATGTCGTAAACGGCGGTCAGGGCGATGCGGTCGACCCGGGCGAAGGCGGCGGCGGCGTGCAGCGTCGCCATCGTGAGAATGCCGGCCTGCCAATGCCCCAGCGGGACGACCGGGCGGCGTGTCGCACGTCTTGCGGCGGCGAAGGCGGCCGGGCTGATCGTGTCGGCGGTGCGGGTGATGCCGATATGGCCTGCCCCCATACCCATCGCGGCCGCGATGAGGCCATCGGACGGATCGTGCAGAGCGGCGACGATCAGGTCGACCGGACCGATCGCGGCCAGACCCTCGCCGGGCGCGGCGACATCGAGACGCGCCGTCGTCGCGTCGAGCTCCGCCGCCAGCGCCGCGCCGGCGTCCGGGGCGCGGCCGGCCAAAGTGAGCTTCACGCCGGGATGATCGCGGCGCAGGTGGCGGGCGATATGGGCTCCGACGACGCCGTAGCCGCCGGCTATGAGGATGTGTGGGGTCATGTCAGCTCCAGAACCATGCGATATTCGGACGGAAAGGCGTGATCGCGGACGAGATCGGGAACCGATGTTTCGGCCACGATCTCAAATCCGAAGGCGCGGTAGAAGGCGACGGCCGGATTGTCGGCGAGAACGTCGAGGTGGACGCTGCGATAGCCCGCATCGCGGGCGCGCGTGACGGCGCCGCGGAGGAGCGCGGCCCCGACGCCTGCGCCGCGGCTGGCCGGCGTCGTCGCCAGCGCGAGAATGTAATAGGCGTCCTTGGGAATGGCCGGGTTCAGCCATGCGGCGCGCGCCGCACGCGCAAGGAGGCCAGCGAATTCATCGGCTGTCGCGGCGTTCTGACCGATCAGGTGCGCTGCGACACCGCCGAGATTGTCCTTGAAGCCGATGAAGTCCGGGCCGTGGAAACCGATCTCGATGCCGGCGAGATCATCGGCGGACAGGGCCAACGTGGCGTTTTCGGCGGCATAGAGCGTGCGTGGGGCGCTCCACGACCCGGCGACGACGAGATCGAGCAGCCGCCGGTCGGGGCCGAACTGATAGTCGTAGCTGACGGGGCCGGTCGCGTGGACGAGATCTGCGATCGCGCCGGCGAAGCGAGCGGTGTGGAGCGCTGCGGGGACGATGGCCGGGGCAGGACGGTTCATTGCCAGCGCGCTCCTGTGATTGCTACACTACGTAACTTACACTTAGTAAGTTACGATTGGTAAGTTACATGCGAGCCGCGCTTCGTCAAGAGGCGGTCTGGAGAGGTCATGGCGGGCAAGCGGCTGTCGAAGGCGGCGCGGCGAGAGCAATTGCTGGACTGCGCCGCGCTGATGGTGCGTGCGGAAGGCACCGAGGCGCTGACGCTGGCGTCGCTGGCCGACCGCGCCGGGGTGAGCAAGCCGATCGCCTATGAGCATTTCGGGACGCGGGACGGCCTGTTGATCGCGCTCTACCGCCATCTCGATGCGCGGCGGGCCGAGACGACGGCGGCGGCGCTGGAAGCCGGAGGCGAGACGCTGAGCGGCGCGGTCGGAATTCTGGCCGCCGCCTATATCGATTGCGTGTGCGACGCCGGGGTGGAGTTCGCGCAGGTGGCGGCGGCGCTGTCGGCCAATGCCGATCTGGACGCCTTCCATCGCGAGCAGCGCGCCCATTATGCGGAGCAGTACC
Organism: uncultured Flavobacteriaceae bacterium; assembly: GCA_964493795.1. Lineage (GTDB taxonomy): Bacteria > Pseudomonadota > Alphaproteobacteria > Micropepsales > Micropepsaceae > JADZAI01. The sequence continues at coordinate 1,185 of CAZBPO010000040.1, read as the reverse complement.
GCCGCGCCTTCAGCGCCTATGTGCGCCTTGGCGGGCGAAGAGGGCAGGCGCTGCTGCTGGGATTGATCGGCGGCGCGGACGCGCTGGCGCGGGAGGCGGCGGAAGGGCGGATGACGAGGGTTGTGGCTGTCGCGGCGCTGACCGAAATCATGCTGGGGACTCTGGCGCGGCCGGAGCGCGATTGAGGTCGTGCGCGAGGCGTTTCAGGCGGTGAGCCGCGCGCGCCTGCCGGGAGGGGACGAACAAATGACGCGCCTTCCAGCGAACGAAGGCCTCTGAGAGCGGGGAGACGCCGGTCAGATGATCGCAGCCCGGCCACGCGGCGACAGGCGATAGCCGGTTTCGAGGCTTTCGGTGAGCCCGAGCGCCTTCAGCCGTCGGACACGGAGCTTGAATGCCGCCATTTCCAGCCCCAGTGACGCGGCGAGGTCGCGCGCGCGCTTTCCGGGATTGTCGGCGATCACACGCAGGACAACGTCAGTCCACGGCGCTTCCGCCCGGGAATCCATCGACGCGAGTCGCTTCCTGAGCATCGCCAGTTCGTCATGTCCGAGCTTGGATCTGCGCAGCGCGACGCGCGGGTCGGGACCGGCGAAGGTCAATTCGATGCGGTAAACCTGAGCATCTTTCGTTTCTGCAAGCCGAGCGTGAAGTTCGGCGAGGCGCTCGAAGCCGGCGCGGCGGGCCTCGGCCTTAGTGATCTTTCCTTCGGCGACGGCCGTGACCGCGCTGATGGACAAGACGCCGATCGGAGTGTTCAGCGTACTGCCGGCCTCGATGGTGGGGCGCTTCCAGCGGCGGAAGACGAGATCGATCTTGCCAGCTTTGATCGCTTGGAGATCGCACGTCTTCAGCAGCATCGGATCACACCAGCCGGCTGTGCTCCACCGCCGCCTTGATGAAGCTGGCGAAGAGGGGATGCGGCGCGAAGGGGCGTGATTTCAGCTCGGGGTGGAACTGGACGCCGACGAACCACGGATGGTCCGGGATCTCGACGATCTCGGGCAACAGGCCATCGGGCGACGCGCCGGAGAATTTGAGGCCCTTGTCCTCAAGCTGCGCACGGAAGTCGAAATTCACTTCGTAACGGTGGCGGTGGCGCTCGCTGATGTCGGTCGCGCCGTAAATGTCCGCGACGCGGCTGCCGGGCGTCAGCGTCGCCTCGTAGGCGCCAAGACGCATCGT
>CAZBPO010000039.1:0-16213 GCA_964493795.1 uncultured Flavobacteriaceae bacterium | reverse complement strand
CGAGGTCGGTTCGGGCCATTCTACGCGCTTCATGGCCCGCGCCGTGCGCGACGGGGCCATCGCGGCCGAGATGACCGCGATCGACCCCGCGCCCCGCGCCGCCATCGAGGCGACGGGGTTCCAGATCCATCGCTTCGACGTCCAGCAGGCCGATCCGGCTGTCTTCGCGGCCTTGTCGGCCGGCGATGTGCTGTTCATCGATTCCAGCCACATATTGATGCCCGGCACCGACGTGGACTTGTTGTTCAACACCGTGCTGCCGGGCCTGCCGTCCGGCGTCCATGTTCACATCCACGATATCTGCCTGCCCGACGGTTATCCCGGCGCCTGGTCCTGGCGCGGCTATAACGAGCAGCTGGCCGTCGCGGCGCTGCTTCAGGGCGGGGCCTATCGCCTGCTCTGGTCCAGCCACTATGTCGCGACGCGCATGGCGGGCGAGGTCGCGGCCTCCGTCGCCGGGCGGCTCAAGCTGATGCAGGGCGCGCACGAAACAAGCCTCTGGCTGGTCAAGCGATAGCGCAAAAGAAAAGGGCCCCGCGCAGGGGCCCTTCCGTTAAGGCTCGTCGCGCCCTCAGGCGGCGGCGATGGTGGATTCGATCCACTCCTTGATCTTGCTCTTGGGCAGCGCGCCGACGCGCGTCGCGGCGACCTGGCCCTTGTGGAAGATCATCAGCGTGGGGATGCCCTTCACGCCGTACTGAACGGGCACCGAGGGGTTGTCGTCGATATTCAGCTTGGCGATCTTCACCTTGCCGTCGAACTCGGAAGACAATTCTTCCAGCGCCGGGGCGATCTGGCGGCAGGGGCCGCACCATTCCGCCCAGAAATCGACCAGCACGGGCTCGTCGGACTTCAGGACATCCGCCTGGAAGCTCTGGTCGGTGATCTTGCTCAGGGCCATGTCGGGCCTCCAAAGGGGCGGGAACGCGCCCGGTTGATTGCTTTGCGACAGAACCTAGGAACGCCTCCCGCCAGCGTCAAGGATGCGCCGCAGCACGAGGCCTTAAGCCTCTCTCAAGCGCCGCGCAGCTCGCCCAGCGCGGCGTCCAGCAGCGAATCGGGCAGGATCATCAGCGCGGGCGTTTCGGTCCACAAAAGCGCCGCCTCCACCGTGCGGCCGGGAAAGGCCGCGCGCATCGCCTCGCGATAGAGCGCCATCTGGCGCAGATAGGCGACCGGCGTCGCTTCGGCGGCGGCGGGCGGGTTGCGGTTGGTCTTGTAGTCGACGATCAGCACGCGCGCCGGATCGGCGGCCAGCCGGTCAATCTGGCCGGAAATGAAGCCGCTCGGCCCCAGAGCCGCCACCTTGCCGGCGATCGCCACTTCGGCGCGGGAACCCGGCGCGAAGGCGGCGGCGAACAGCGGGTCGTCCAGAATGGCGAGGATGCGCCCGGCCGTGTCGGCGCGCTCGGCGTCGGTCCAGCCGGCGGCGCGCGCGGCAAGATAGCGCGCCGCGGCGTCGGCGCGCGCCTCGGGCGGCAGATCGGGCAGGTTCTGCAGCAAGCGGTGCAGGATGCGCCCGCGCGCCAGACCGAACCCGTCCGCTGCATTCTCGAAGCTCAGCGCCGGGGCCAGATGCGACGGCCGCACCAGCCCGATCGCTTCCTCGACGGGCGCCGGCCGCGCGGTCCATTCGGGAGTCGCCGGCCCCTTCGTCGCCGCGATCTCCCCGCCGGCGAACGCAGTTCCGGTCGCCCCGAAGCGCAGGCCCGGTCCGAACGGCGTTTCGATCTGCGCCGTCGCCAGGGTGCCGAACCCGGCTGCGATGGCCTGATACCAGGTCGTCGCGTCCTTCGGTGTCGCCTTGCCCGGCTTCACACCGCAGACGATCAGCCGGTCGCGCGGCCGGGTCAGCGCGACATAGAGCAGCCGCTTGTGCTCGGCGTGTTCCGCCGCACGGTAGGCCGCCGTCGCGGCGACCGCCTCGGGCGAGCCCGAGGGCCGCCATGTCAGCGCGCCGTCATAGGCGAGCAGGTTGGGCGTATAGGTCGCGCTTGGCAGAGACACCGTATCGGGCAGGATGACGACCGGGGCCTCCAGGCCCTTCGCGCCATGCGCGGTCAACACCCGCACAGCGCCGCCGGCCGCGTCCGGGTCGCGCTTCACCTCGCCGCCGGCCGTCTCCAACGCGTGCAGGAAGCCTTCAAGGCCCGGCGCGTGTTCGTCTTCATAGGCGGCCGCCTCGGCCAGGAACTCGTCGATGACGTCTTCGGCTTCCTCGCCAAAGCGCGCCAGCATGGCGCGCCTGCCGCCCTCGCTCAGAAGCCGTGCATAAAAGTCGAACGGGGCGTCGCGGCCGAGCCGGTTCATGGCGCGGGTCAGAGTCTCGTGCGCCGCCCGGGCCCCGGCGGGATCGACGCCGGGAATGCCGACGTCCGCCGCCATGGCCAGCCGCGCCCATAGCGACAGGCGCTCCCGGCCATAGGCCAGATGGAACAGAGCCGTTTCGTCCAGATCGAAGAACGGACTGCGCAGCAGCGCCGCCAGATTGAGATCGTCGTTCGGCAGCAGCGCCGCGCGGCCGAAGGCGATCAGGTCCTTCACGGCGATATGCTCAAGCAGCGCCAGCCGGTCGGCCCCGGCGACCGGCACGCCCTCCTGCTTCAGCCGCCGCATGATCGCCTTGGACAGACGGCTGCGCGTGCGCACCAGGATCAACACGTCGCCGGGACGCAGGGGTCGCTGCGCGCTGCTCTCTTTGTCGGCGACGCTTTCGACGCCGATCCAGCCTTTGATCGTGGTCGCCAGAGCCCCGGCTAGCCGCGCGACCGGATCGTCGGACGGCGGCGCATCGACGGGACGCCGCCAGCCGTCCTCCTCGTTCCCGTCGGTCTCCGCCGCTTCGGTCAGCGGCCACAGATCGACCGCGCCGGGCGCGCCCGTGCGATGGGCCACGTGGCTGGCCCAGTCCTCGTGCGACACCGCCGCCTGCAGGGCCGGGTCCGCCTCGAACACGGCGTCCACCAGCCTCAGAACGGCCGGGGCCGAACGCCGCGAGGTGTTGAGGATCGGCATCTCGAACGCCATCTCGGCGCCCTCGGCGCGCCCCGCGAAATGGTCGCGGAAGCGGTCGAAGGCGGCGACATCTGCGCCCTGGAACGAATAGATCGACTGCTTCTCGTCGCCCACCACGAACAGCGTGCGCGTCGCCCGGCCGCCCGGCCGCGCGCCGGCTCCGGCGAAAAAATCCTCCGCCAGCCGTTCCACGACGGCCCACTGCGCCGGGCTGGTGTCCTGCGCCTCGTCGATCAGGATGTGGTCGAGACCACCATCCAGCTTGTAGAGCGCCCAGGCCGCCGCCTGGCTGTCGCGCAGCAGGTAGGCGGCGGCGGCGATCAGGTCGTCGAAGTCCAGAACGCCGCGTGCCCGCTTGGCCTCGGCGTGCAGGCGCGCCACCTCGCGGCCCAGCTGCGTCACTGCATAGGCCATCCAGGCCGATTCCGCCGAGGCGCGTTGCTGCAGCAGGACGAACGACCGCTCCGCCTCCTGCTCCATCTCCTCAAACAGGGCCGGGCTCAGCTCGCGCGTCGCCTTGGTCGCGAGATTCTTGCGCAGCTCGCCCTTCTGGGTCAGCAGGCACATCGCCATGCGCTCGAAGCGCATCTCGTCGGACGTCGCCAGCGCTCCGGCGATCATTTCGCTGACGCCCTGATCGGTCTTGCTTCCACCCGACAGCAGCGCGGCGGCTTCCTGGTAGAGCGCGATCCGTTCAGGATCGTCAAAGCCCGCTTCGGTTTCTATGTCCTCGGCCCGCGTGCCATGCGGCAGACCGGCGGCGGCCCACGGATCGCCGCCGCCATATTGGGCGATCAGCTGCGCGCTGCGGCCCTCGAACAGGCCGGCGAACCCTTCCGCGTTCACATAAGGGGCCAGCGCGGCCATCATCGCATCCGAGCCGTCGCGCCCCAGCGTTTCCAGCGCCCGCCGCCGCGCCTCGGCCTTCATCGCCGCCGCCTCGGTTTCGCTCAGCACGCTGAACGGCACCGGCGCGTCCGCCTCGACGGGGAAGCGGGCGACCAGACGCTCGCAGAAGGCGTGGATGGTCTGGATCTTCAATCCGCCCGGCGTCTCCAGCGCCGTCGCGAACAGCCGCCGCGCCCGGGCGCGGCGTTCAGGTCCGGGCGTCGCGCCGTCCAGCGCGGCGATTTCGGCGTCCAGCGTGGCGTCGTCGGCCAGCGCCCAGCGGCCCAGAATGTCGAAGACGCGCTGGCGCATCTCGGCCGCCGCCGCCCGCGTATAGGTCAGGCACAGCAGCCGCGCCGGCGGCGTGTCGTCCAGCAGCAGCCGGATGACGCGCGCGGTCAGAACATAGGTCTTGCCCGAGCCGGCATTGGCGTTCACCCAGGCCGAATTGCGCGGGTCCGAGGCGATCAGCGCGGCGTCGCTCATCCCTCGCCCTCCGCCGCTTCGCCCCATTCGTCGAAACGCGACAGATGGTCGTAGTCGCTGCCGTAGCGGATTTTCTCCATCATGACGCGCGGCGCATAGGGCGTCGCCGCGTCGTCGAACTTGCGGACCCATGCTTTCAGCTCGGCTTCCAGCCTGTCGGTGGTCGCTTCGGCCTCGGGCAATCTGGTCAGCTTGCCCTCCACCTTGCCGCCGCCCAGCTGGGCATAGACCAGGTCCTCCGGCGGCCCCGTCACGACGGCGCCGAACGCGCCCGCCCGCGCCATCGCGGCGAGCAGCGGCAGCTGCGGGGCCATGAAGCTCTTGATCTGGTTCGCCGAGGGCACGCCGCCGGTCTTGTAGTCGATCACGCGAATGCCGCCGCTTTTCAGGCGGTCGATCCGGTCGGGCTTGCCGGTCAGCGTGAAACCCACCTCGTCGAAACGATGCGTCGCCTGCAGCTCGGCGATGTGCCCGGTCCGCGTCTCCGCCCATTCCGCTTCCTGCGTCGCCAGAAAACGCGCCGCGCGCAGATAGCGGGGCCACCAGAACGCGCGCACGTCCGGCTCGTGCATCAGCCCGGCGAAAGCTTCTTCGCCACAGGCGACCAGCGCCTCATAGGGATCGCCCGACCAGGGCTGGCGCATGGCGAACAGCTCCAGCGCCTTGTGGATCGCATCGCCCCGTTGCCGGGGCCCCAGCGGTTCGGCCAGCGTCTCCAGCGGCCGCAGCTTCAGGATATTGCGGGCATAGATCGCATAGGGGTCGCGTACCCAGGTCTCGATCTGCGTCACCGACAGCTCGCGCGGCCGTGCAGCGGTTGGCGGACGGGGCATCGGGCGCGGGGCGGGTTGCGGCCGGCCCGAGGCGTCGATGCGGCGGGCGATATCCAGCGCCGCGTCTTCCGGCAACGCCGCGCCGCATCCTTCGGCCAGCGCCGTCAGGCGCAGCAGGAAGCGCGAGGCGTTCGACGGCGCGCCGCCCTGCCGCTTCGCCCGGCTCAGCAGCACGTTGGGTTGCGCCGCCATGGTGGCGAAGTCGTGCGCCGCCAGACCGATGCGCCGCTCGGGCTGCGACAGCTTCAACGCTTCGCGCATGCTGCGTGTCAGCCAGGGATCGTCGGCCGGGTTCTGCGGCCAGACGCCTTCGTTGAGGCCGCCCAGGATCATCAGGTCGGCCGACTGCATGCGCGCTTCCAGCGGTCCCCAGATCGAGACGCGCGGATGGCGCGGCCGCTGCGGCCGCACGGCCGCGCCTCGCGCCGCGATGTCGAACGTCACGGCATAGTCGGCCAGCGTCAGCGAGACGCCGCCATCGGCCGCTTCGGCCAAAGCCTGCATCAGCGCGAAGGCGGCCTCGCCATCCGGGCCGCGCCAGATCGCGCTGCGCCCGTTCGCGGGTTGCCGCGTCAGGCGCTCCAGCGATGCGGCATGCGCCGCAGTCAGGCGGTCGAGCCGGTGCGGGCCTTCGGCCAGCGCCGCCAGAGGGGCCAGCGCATCCTCGGCCGCGGCCAGCATCGCGCCGATCGCCGCGCGCTCCTCGTCGGACAGCCTCCAGGCCGACCCGCCCGTCTCGTCGGTCTCGCCAAGCCGCGCCCGGGTTTCGGCGAAGCCGCCATTCACGCGCGCCGGGCGCAGCACGCGCCGTTCCAGACGCCGTGTCAGGCGCAGCAGGTCGCCCCGCGTGCGCTCCAGCGCGGCGCGCGGGTGCTTCAGCGCCGACAGCAGATCGACCGGGGCGCCGTCCGACAGCGCCGCCGACAGCGTCAGCCCCATCAGCGCGCCGGCCTCCGTCTTGGCCAGCGGCATGCCGGCGCTGTCGTCGGCGTCGACGCCCCAGCGCCGCAACTCGGCCGATACGCGGCGCGCCAGCATCCGGTCCGGCGTCACCAGCGCGACGGTTTTCTCCGGCGTCTCAAGCACGCGTCTCATGGCCAGCGCGACGGCCAGCGCTTCCTCGCGCTCATTGGCCGCCTCGATCAACGCCAGTCCGTCCACGCCGGCGGCCAGCTCGGCCGCCGCCGCGCTGTCGCGTCGCGGCCAGAGATGCGCGGTGCCGGGCGGGCGCATGGCCTCGCTGAGAAAACGCTGACGCGGCGCAGGCGGCTGGGCCGCATCGCGCCAGGGCTTCACCGCCCCACGCGCGACGCCCAGCCGCGCCAGCAATTCCTTCAGCGCGAACTGCGGATGGCTGGGCGGCAGCGCCTCCCAGCTTTCGTCATCCAGCGCGCTGTCCAGACCGTCCAGAATCACCGCTCCGTTGGGCAGGCCGGCGATCGCCTTCATCAGATCCGCCGTCGCGCGGATCGAACCCGACGAACCGGCGACGATGAACGGCGCGTCCGGCCGCCGCTCGGCCAGACGCTGCGCATAGGCGCGGATCAGCCGGCTGCGCCGTTCTGCCGGATCCATCCGTCCCCGCGCCTTCAGCAGGTCGGGCCAGTCGGCGGTCACCAGCGCCAGAAACGCGACGGTCGCCTCCCAGTGCTGCGCCAGATCGGCGGGCGCGAGGCCGGCTATGGCGGCAAGATCGACGTCTTCGTTCGCCGCCTCGTCGATCAGACGGGCCAGCGCCCGGGCCAGCGCCAGCGAGACCGCGAAACCGCCTGCCGAGCCTGCGTCGCGGCGGAAGGCGGCGACCCGTTCCGCCAGGATCAATTCGCGCTGCAGGCGCGGTATCTCGGGCGGCAGCGCGCCGAGATCGGCCTCAGGGTCGATCAGCGCCTCGTCCTCGTCGACATCGCCCAGCGTCACGATGCGCGGCAGCACCACGGCGTCGCGCTTCAGCGCCCGGGTCAGCGCCTCTGCCAGCGCCCGGGCGGCGCGGCGGGTCGGCAGGAAGATGGTCGCGGCGGCCAGCGCCATCGGATCGTCGTCGCGGGCGAAACGCGCCGCCAGCCCCTCGGCGAGATCGGTGAGGAACGCCCGTCCGGGCGCGATCGTGAAGACGCCGGGCGGCGCGCCGCTCACGCAGCGCGGCCTTTCACATACAGGCCTTCGTCCGAAAGCCAGGTTTCCGCCTCGTCGACGGCGTCGGGCGTGTTGATCTCCAGCCAGTCGCCGTCCAGCCTTTGGCCGAACAGGCGGCCGGCCGCGATGGCGCGGTCCCACACGACGTTGGTTGAGAATTTGGCGGCCGGCGGGTCGGCGAACAGGCGCGGATGACAGATCTGCACGGTCGTCCAGACGAAGGGCGCGACGGTGCGCGGGCTGCGGCGGCTCAATCGTCCGGCGGCGTCCATCGTGAAATCCCCCGCGCCGTAATAGCCGACCGACCGTACGGTCAGCGCCAGCAGCATCAGCGCATCCATCCGCTCAGGGTCCCACGAGCGCGCCAGCCGCGCCAGCGCATCGCCGCGCGCATCGACGAACAGCGCATCGGTGTTCACCGAAAAGAACGGTTCGTCGTCGAAGTGGCGGAGCGCCGCCACCGTGCCGCCGCCGGTATCCAGCAGCGCCGCGCGCTCGTCGGAAATGACGATCTCGATATCGGTACGCGCCTTCAGATGGGCCGCCACCATGTCGCCAAGATAATGCACGTTGACGACCGCGAAGGTCACGCCCGCCGCCACCAGCCGGTCCAGCATGTGATCGATCAGCGGCTTGCCCGCCACCTCGATCAGCGGCTTGGGACGGGTCAGGCTCAACGGCCGCATCCGCGTGCCCATGCCGGCCGCCAGCACCATGGCGCGTTTGGGCGCGCTCATACCCGCGCCTCCGCAGGCACGTGATCGTCGAACCAGGTTTTCAGCGCCGCCAGCGACGGGTCGGCGAGGCAGCGGTCGAGATAGGTCCACAGGCGCGGCATGAAGGCGGCATAGCGCGGCTTGCCGTCGCGCGTCACCAGTCGCGCGAAAATGCCCAGGATGCGCGCGATGTTGAGCGCGCCCAGCGCGTGATAGTCGGACAGGAACGCCGTCCGGCCGACGGGCGCGGCCGCGAGATAGCGCTCAAGACAGGCCGCCTCCAGCCCGGCGCTCACGGTTCGCCGCGCGTCGTGCAGCAGCATCGAAAGGTCCCACGCCGGGTGCGCCTTCAGCGCGTCCTGAAAGTCCAGCATGCCCACCCGCGCCGCGCCGTCGCGCTCGGGCAGCCAGATCAGGTTCTCGGCGTGATAGTCGCGGTGGCAGAACACCGTCGCGTTCGCTGCGCCATGGGCGCGGATGGGCCGCCAGATATCTTCCCAGGCCGCCAGCGCCGCCGCGTCGAAGACGACGGCACGAAACTGCGGCATCCATTCGGTGAAGATGTCGTGCGCGGTCTTCAGCGCCAGATCGTCATAGGTCAGCAGCGGCCAGCCGCCGGGCAGGGTGTCGGGCGGCGTCTCGGCGTGCAGCGTCAGCAGCGCGTCGATCGCGGCGTCATAGAGCGGACCTTCGGCCGCGCCGTCCTCGATCAGCCGTGCATAGAGGCCGTCGCCCAGATCCTCGATCACCGCCAGCCCCAGCGCGGGCTCGGCATGCAGGATGTCCGGCGCCGACAGCCCGCGCGAGACCAGATAGCGGGCGCAGCCGACGAACGCGTCCACCCGTCCCGCCGCCAGCCGCGCCAGCGCGTTATAGCCCAGCGCCGTGCGGTCGGCCGCGCTTGCGCCGGGCGGGCAGGGCTCGGTCTCCAGCGCGACCGGCTGGTTCATCAGCATCGCTGTCCGTCCGCCCGCCGTCAGCCGTTCATAGCTGCGGGTCGAGGCGTCGCCCGGCAGCTTGCGGCGGACGGCGTCGCCCCATCCGGCGCGGCCCAGAAATGCGATGATCTCGTCGTCGCGGCTCACATGTCCTCCACGATGCCGGCGATCAGCGCCGGCCAGCGCCCGCCGCCCGACAGCGCCGCGCTGCGCGGCTCGGCGGTCAGCGCCACGTCCAGCGCATCCACGGGCATGTAGTCTTCCGCCTGCTCCGGCCATTCGATCAGCGCCACGCCGGCGTCCAGCGCATCGTCCAGACCAAGCTCCTCGATCTCTTCGGGGCGCTTCAGGCGATAAAGATCGAGATGGGCGACCGGCGGCTCCAGCGCATAGCTCTGCATCAGCGTGAAGGTCGGCGAGGGCGTTTCGCCTTCGTGCCCCAGCGCCAGCAGGATCGCCCGCGCCAGCGTCGTTTTGCCGGCCCCCAGATCGCCGCGCAGCAGAACGGCGTCGCCCGGCTTCAGCCGCCCGGCTATGGCGGCGCCCAGCCGTCCGACCGCCGCCAGATCCGGCAGACCGACCGGCCCTGTCCCGTGCTGAATCGCTCCATCCATGGGCTCTTATCGCCTGCGCCGCGCCCGCGCGGCAACGGCCCAAACGCGTTGATAATCGGCGGCGCTTCCGGCAGGGTCCGCCGCCTGAAAACAGGGGGTGCGACATGTCGGGAACGGTGATGATCGGGGCGGGCCAGGCCGCGTCGCAGCTCGTCGCAAGCCTGCGTTCCGAGGGCTACGAAGCGCCGATCACCGTGGTCGGCGACGAAGCTTTCCCGCCCTATCAGCGCCCGCCGCTCTCCAAGAAGTTCCTCTCCGGCGAGCTTGAGGAAGAACGGCTGTTCATCCGCCCGGCCGAGTTCTACGCCCAGGCCAACGCGACGCTGATCCTGAACGCGCGCGCGACGGCGGTGGATCTCGACGCGAAACGCGTCACCCTCGCCGACGGGGCCGTTCTACCCTACGAGACGCTGGCCTTCACCACCGGCAGCCGGGTCCGCAAGCTGACCGTGCCGGGGTCTGACCTGCCGGGAATCTTCTATCTGCGCGGCATCGCCGACGTGAAGGCGATCCAGCCTCATTTCGAGGCCGGCAAGCGGCTGGTGGTGGTCGGCGGCGGCTATATCGGGCTCGAGACGGCGGCCGTGGCGGCGCGGCGCGGCCTCAAGGTCACCGTGGTCGAGGCGCTGGAGCGCTGTCTTCAGCGCGTCACCTCGCAGCAGATTTCGGATTTCTTCGAGGGTGTCCACCGCGCCGAGGGCGTCGAGATTCTCACCCGCACCGGCGTGCACGGCTTCGCGCGAGGGCCGGGCGGGGCGCTGGTGGTGCACACGGCGGGCGGTGACATCGCCGCCGATCTGGTGATCGCCGGCATCGGCATTCTGCCCGAACAGGAACTCGCCCAGTCGGCCGGCCTTGTCTGCGAGAACGGCATCGTGGTCGATGAACACGCCCGTGCGTCAGACCCGAACGTCTATGCGGTCGGCGACTGCGCCAACCACCCCAATCCGCTGCTCGGCCGCCGCCTGCGGCTGGAATCGGTACAGAACGCGATCGACCAGGCCAAGGCGGCCGCCCTGGCCATCGTCGGGCGGCCCAAGGTCTATGCCGAAGTGCCCTGGTTCTGGTCGGACCAGTACGACCTCAAGCTGCAGATCGCCGGCATTTCGGCGCCCGGCGACGAGGTCGTGGTGCGGGGCGATCCGGCGGCGCGCAAGTTCGCGGCGTTCTATCTGCGCGATGGCCATGTCGCGGCGGTGGATGCGGTGAACGCCGCGCCGGAATACATGATCGGCCGGATGATGATCGCGCAGAAGAAGGCGGCCGACCCCGCGCGCCTCGCCGATCTTTCCGTGCCCATGAAAAGCTTCATGGGCTGAGGCCTAGATCAGGATGTCGTCTTTGGGCCTGTCGTCCTTGCGGCGCAGCGGCCCCCGATAGACGCCGCTGGGACGGCGGCGGTCCGGTCCGGCATAGCTTCCGGTCATGACGAAGTTGCGCGTATGGAGCGCCGCCAGAGTGATTTTCTTCTCAAGCCCCTTAAGGCAGAGCGGTTTGAGAAGAACTTCGTCCACGCCGGCATCGCGCGCCTCGTGGATGCGGCCGATGGTCGGCATCGCGACGGTCAGCAGCACCGGCAATGCGCGCGAAACGCCATCGGCCCCGGCGCGGATGCGACGCGTCAGGTCGATCCCGTCGACGCCGCCCAGGTTGATATCGGAGATGAGCAGGTCGATCGGATTGTCGCGCAGCTTCGTCAGCGCGTCTTCGGCGTCATGTGCGCCGGTGACGTATTTGACTGAGAGCGCGGAAAGAAGATCGCGCATGAGCCGCAGCATTGCGTGCTGCGGCTCAACGACGAGGATGCGAAGTGTATCGATGGCTTCCGCCCGGCTGCTTGTCGGGGAGCGTCCGAGCTGAAGAACTTGCATCTGTCTCAACAAGTTGAGCGTCTTGCGCGAGAGAGCTTGGGGGCTCCCGCAGAAAGCCTAGCCTGTGTGGTAACGCCGCGAAATTCTACTCTCGGATCGAAGTCACATACCAAGGTATAGGCGCGCGACGCGCCCGGTATGGCTAATGTCGTGCTTGGTTTCCTGCCGTTGGCGGCGGCGGAGATGCTAAGGGAAGGGCAGGTTTGTTGGCCTCGACGCGCCATCTCGAAGAAGCGATATCCCGACCCGACGATCAGCGTAAGTCACCGTCAAACCACAAGCGCGCAACCGGTGTCAGCGACAAGCTGATTCACCCGGTCATCTGCCTGTTCGCCCTGGCGGCGATGGCTTACAATCTATTTCTGTCGGCAGGCGGGGCCGAGCCGGGTCTTCTTGAGTTCGCGCTCAACGCCGGTCTGTTGATCGCCCTGGCGATCGCGATGTTCCGTCACCGCCATCCGCTGGTGTGGGTGATCACGCAGCTGGTCGCGCTGGCCTTCATTTTCGGCTCGGTCGCCATCAACTTCTATCACGGCGGCGAAGCGTCCCGCGTCCTGCTGTGGATGCCGTGGCTGGCGATCGTGTACCTGCAGAACGCCGGCACGCTTATTCCGCGCAGGGCGATCGCAGCGTCGGCCTGGATATTCCTGGCCTCGCTGGCGGTGCTGGCCCCTTACGTCATCACCGGCGTGCTCGCGCCCGGCATGCCCGCCTTCGACGCGGTGGTCGTGATGGTGCTGCTTCACCTCGCGCTGATCGTGATGCTTTTCGCTATGGCGCGGCGGATCGCGGTCGAGTTGACGGCGCGCATCAGGATGCAGGCGGCCCTGGAGGCGGCGCAATCGAACGCGCGCGTCGAAGCCGAACTGGCGGCCGCGCGGCTCAAGCTGGCTCGCGCTGATCGTTCGCTTTCGGTTTCGGCGCTCGCCGAGACCATCGCGCACGAAATCAAGCAGCCGCTCACGTCGATCTCGACCGCAGCGCAGGCGGCGCTCAACTGGCTCAAGCACGATCGGCCCTCGATCGAAGAGGCCACGGCCTGCAACCGGCGCATTCTCGACGACGCACGCCGCGCTGGCGAGATCGTCATCTCGACGCGCGATCTCATACGGCGCGAACACGGCGTGCGCGCGCCCGTCGATGTCGGTGCGCTGATCGCCGAAGTGGCGACGATCCTGCGCGACGAGACCACCGAAAAAGGCGTCGACCTGACTACCGACGCGGCCGACGGCCTGCCCCGCATCGCCGCCGACGCCGGTCAGATCCGGCAGATGTTGATGAACATCGTGATCAACGCCATCGAAGCCAGTCGGTCCAACGCGCCAGGCGCGCGCCCAGTCACGATCCTGGCCAACGGCACCGAACATTTCGTGGTGATCGCGGTCGAGGATCGCGGGGTGGGTTTTGTCAATGGGGGCGAGAAGCGGGCGTTCGAGCCGTTCTACACCACTCGGCCGGGCGGTATCGGTCTGGGCTTGCCTATTTGCCGCACCATAGCCGAGGCTCATGGCGGCTCGGTCGAGGCCGAGGCGCTGCCGCGCGGCGCGCGCGTTTCCGTTACGCTTCCTGCTGCATCGGGCTGAACGCCGTCGCCGAATGCCGCAGCGGATGATGCGGAATGCCGAGGCGTTCCGACATGCGGACCAGCTCGGCGATCGACATCGCCCGCATTTTCCGCATCACCCGGCCGCGATGCATCTTCACGGTCACCTCGCTGAGGCCCAGCCGCGCCGCGATCTGCTTGTTCATCCGGCCATCGATCACCTGCGCCATCACCTCGCGTTCGCGTGACGTGAGGCGTTGATAGGCTTCCTGCAACGCGCCCCGGCCTTCCGCCTCGTGTCTGCGCTCGCGGTCGCGGTCCAGCGCGATGGCGATGGCGTCCAGCAGGTCCTGTTCACGAAACGGCTTGGTGAGGAATTCGATCGCGCCGGCCTTCATCGCCGAGACTGCGGCGGGCACGTCGGCGTGGCCTGACAGAAAGATCACGGGAACCTCGTCGCCGCTCGCTTTCAGTCGGCGCTGAAAGTCCAGGCCGCTCATGTCGGGCATCCGCATGTCCAGGACCAGACATACAGGCCCGCCGCAGGGCTGGGCGCCCAGATAGTCGAGGGGCGAACGGAACAGGGCGACGCGAAGACCGATCGACCTTAGAAGACTGTCCAGCGCGGCGCGAACAGACTCATCATCGTCGATAACGCAAACCAGAGGGTGGGGCATGCAGACTCGTGACGAAATTCGTCATGAAAGCGTGCGGCCCTTCCTGATCGGGGTGCAATACGTGCTCCCGACATAGTCTGTAATTTACTGAACTTGTTGGCCAAGCGTGATGTATCGGTCACTTGCAAGTTACGTCCGCGGAAAGGTCAAGTCCTTGTCATATAGGGCTTTTTTGGACGGGTTGGTCCACTTAAAAAGTTCCGCAGGCTCACGTAGCGATATGCATGAACGCTTGCCAAACCCCGCCGCGCCATGATTTCTAACCCGACGGCGCCATAGAATACGGACTCAAAGTCCGCAAAATTGAGGGATCGCAAAGGGCATGCCCAAGGTCACGTTTATCGAGCATAACGGCAAGGAACATACGGTCGAGGCGGCCAATGGGCTGACCGTGATGGAAGCGGCCGTGAAGAATCTCGTGCCGGGCATCGATGCCGATTGCGGCGGCGCCTGCGCCTGCGCCACTTGCCATGTCTATGTGGATCCCGCCTTCGCCGACCGGACGGGCGAGAAGTCGGACATGGAGCAGACCATGCTCGACTTCGCCAACGAGGTGACCGACCAGTCGCGCCTGTCCTGCCAGATCAAGCTGAGCGACGACCTCGACGGCCTCGTCGTCCGCCTGCCCGCCAGCCAGCACTGAATAACGCCTTGTGATCGGGGCCCCGGCGCGCGCCTCCGGCGCCGCGCCGGGGCGGCGTTTCGACTGCGGGCCGGGTTTCAGAAGGGCTGGTCGATCCCTTCAAACCCCGGCAGGGCCGGGGACTCCCCCGATCGCGGCAAATGGCACGTCACCTCCGTCCCTTCGCCCTTTTTCGAGCGCAGCGACACCCAGCCGCCATGGAGTTCGACGATAGAGCGCACCAGCGCGAGGCCGAGGCCCGTGCCGCGCGGCGCATCGCCGACACGGCTGCTCTCGAAGCGTTCGAAAGCGACAGCCTGCTGTTCGGGCTCGAAGCCGGGGCCGGTGTCGCGGACCCAGAAGCGCAGGCCCGCGCCTTCCGCCGCCGCGCCGAACTCGATCGTGCCGCCTGACGGCGTGTAGCTGATCGCGTTGGTCAGCAGGTTGAACATGATCTGTTTCAACCGCGCCGGGTCGGCGTTCAGAGGCCCCAGCTCCTCCGGGGCGACCATGATCAGCTCAAGCCCTTCCTTGTTGCAGCGCTCCTGCACCATGGATTTCAGCGTCGTCAGGAACTCCGGCACGTCGACAGGCTTGAGGTCGAGCTTCAGCTCGCCGGCGTCCAGCGCGGCCAGATCGACCATGTTGTCGATCTGGGTCTTCAGTTCGGCCGAGGCGGCCAGCACGTTGCCCAGATAATAGCCCTGCCGCTCGCTGACCTCGCCCGCGATCCCGGCCTTCAGCGCCTCGGCGAAGCCCATGATCGAGGTCAGCGGCACGATCAGCTGGTACGAGACATGGCTGATGAAATCGGTCTTCAGTCGCGCCGCCGTCATCAGCGCCTCGTTCTTCTCCAGCAGGCTCTGCTCGGCGCGCAGCGAGTCGGTCATGTCGACGAAGCTCATCAGCGTCGCGCCGTCCGGCATCGGCACGGCCGCGAAGTGCAGCGTGACGTCGTCGCTGCGCTGCATTTCGCCGCTGATCTCGATGCGCTCGGCCGCGCCCGTCACCTGGCCGCGCACCTTGTCCCAGTCCTCGCTGTCGCCGCCCAGCGCCGCGCACAGCAGCGCGACCTTCTCGAAATGCGGCTCGCCGGCCAGCTGTTCCGGCTCCAGCCCCCACAGATCGGCGAAAGCGAGGTTCCACAGCTTCAGCCGCCCGTCGGTGCCGAAGAACGCGACGCCCTCGTGCAGATGGTCCAGTGTCGAGCGCTGCACGTTGAAGAGGTCGTTATAGCGCCGCTCAAGGCTCAGCTGCTCGGTCATGTCCTCATAGAGGTACAAAAGCCCGCCGAACGGGTGCGGCTGCCCGGCGATGCGCAGCGTCGCGCCGTCGGGCAGGTGCCACACTTCCTCCTGCGGCGTCGTCATCGAGGCATAAAGCTCGGCGCGCGCCCGCTTGAAGGCGGCGAACGACTTTTCCTCCGGAACGCGCCGTCCCTCGCGCAGCTTCTCCAGGATTTCGCCTTCGGTCGGCTTCTGCTTCAGCCAGGCGGCATCCAGCCGCCACAGATCGGCATAGGCCTTATTGAAGAAGCTGATCTTCTGGTCGGGGCCGAACACCGCCACGGCGGTTTTCAGCCGGTTCAGCGTGTCGTCATAGGCGTTGATGGTGCGCTGCAGCCGGTCGCGCGCCTCGGCCGCCGCGCTCTCGTCGGCGACCGAGATCGCCACGGTCTCGCCGGCCGGGGCGGCGGTCACCTGCAGCGCCTTGCGCTGGCCTTCGATGACCGCGAAACGGCGCTCGGTCACCGGGCTGCCGGCCGAGAAGGCGGCCTCGGCGAGCGCCGGTTCGTCCGAGAAAAGCCGCGCCTGCGCCGCCACCGCGGCCGAAGGCGTCGCCGCGCCCGCCGCCTCGGCATAGGCGGGGTCGGCGTA
>CAZBPO010000038.1:1221-16496 GCA_964493795.1 uncultured Flavobacteriaceae bacterium | reverse complement strand
GCAAGCGCGCCAGCACAAGATGGATCACGTTGGCGGCCATGTCGTGGTCGCCCCAGGTGATGAAGATCTTCTGACCGGTGATGCGATAGGTGCCGTCGCCCGCACGCACGGCCCGGGCCTTGAGCGCCCCGACATCGCTGCCTGCGCCGGGCTCGGTCAGGTTCATCGTTCCGGTCCATTCGCCGGAGATGAGTTTGGGTAGGTAGAGGCTTTTCAGTTCGTCGGACCCGTGCGCGGAAATCGCCTCCACGGCGCCGAGGGTGAGCAACGGACAGAGACCGAAGGCCATGTTCGCGGCCTGCCAGAACTCGGCGACCGCAACACCGAGCGTGGCGGGCAGGCCCTGCCCGCCATGTTCCGGATCGGCCGTCACGCCGCCCCAGCCACCCTCGGCGAAAGCCTTCCATGCCTCTGCGAAACCCGGCGAGGTGCGCACCACGCCGTTCTCGAGGCGCGCCGGGGTCTTGTCGCCGGCGCTGTTCAGGGGGGCGATGACATCCGCCGCCAGCTTGGCGGCCTCGGCCAGCACGGCGTCACGAAGATCGGCGTCGAAGTCGGGGAACGCACCGGTCTCCTTAAGCGCGTTCGCCATCACGATCGCGTCAAGGGTAAAGGCCAGGTCCGCCAAAGGCGGGCGATAATCGGACATGGGAACAACCTTAGAAATTCTTCGTTTCGAAATACGTTGTCGGGGCGCTCTGGACAAACCCTGAAAACCGACCTCAATTTCGGCAACGAACAATGTTACAGAATGGATCTCCCGCCATGAAACTGCGCAATTTCGCCGTCGCCGCCTTTCTGCTCGTGGCGCCCGCCGCCGCGCAGGGCCTGTCGACCGACGCCTCCCTCGCCCCGGCCGGCGCCTATGAGGTGGACAAGGCCCATGCCCGCGTCAGCTGGGAAATCAGCCATTTCGGCCTTTCCACCTATGTCGGCTGGTTCACGAGCTTCGACGTCACGTTCACCTTCGACCCGAACGCGCCCGAAAAGTCGTCGCTGAAGGCCTCGATCGACCCGAAAAGCGTGCACACGCTGGACCCGAAATTCGACGAGGAGATCGCCTCGGAGATGTTCTTCGACGCGGCGAAATACCCCGAAATCACCTTCGTATCGAAGTCGATCGAAAAAACCGGCGATACGACCGGCAAGATCACCGGCGACTTGACCTTTCACGGCGTGACCAAGGAAGTCGTGCTCGACGTGACCTTCCATGGCGGCATGATGAGCCCGATGAAGAACACCTATGTGCTGGGCTTCAACGCCAAGACCACGATCAAGCGGTCGGAATACGGCGTGACCAAGTATGTCGATTTCGGGCTTGGCGACGATGTCACGGTGACGATCGAAGGCGAGTTCGACCATAAAGGGTCGTAACCACGCCGAACCCGGGAGCAACCGCGATGGCGCTGATGAACTCGCAGAGGACGTATGGCGCCGTCGCGGTCACGCTTCACTGGCTGATCGCGATCGCGATCATCTACATGGTCTTCCTTGGCAAAACGATGGAAGACGACTTTGCGGCGATCCAGCTGCACAAGAGCCTGGGCATCACCATTCTGGCGCTGAGCGTGCTGCGGCTGGGGTGGCGGCTGATCAATCCGCAGCCGGCCCTGCCTGAGGGCATGAGCGGACTTGAGCGTTTCGGCGCCCGTGCGACCCACTGGCTTTTCTACTTCTTGATGATCGCCATACCACTGAGCGGTTGGGCGTATGTATCAGCCTCGCCGTTCAGCGACATGATCAAGACCCGCATCTGGGGCGTGATCGAGCTGCCGAACCTGCCTTTCTTCGCGGGCATGGAGAACCGCGAGGAGATCGCCGAGCGGATCGAAGGTGTCCACGGTGCGCTTGGCTACCTGCCTCTGCTGGCGTTGCTGGCGCTGCACGTTCTGGCGGCGCTCAAGCACCATTTCTGGAACCGCGACACCGTGCTGACGCGGATGCTGCCTTTCATCCCCGCGCCGAGGAGCCGTTCGTGAAGACACTTGCCGCGCTGGTCGCCGCTGCTGCGCTTTGCCTGCCCGCCACCGCGAAGAGCTGGACGGTCGATCCGGCGCGCTCGACGCTGGGCTTCGAGGTGGCGGTGCAGGGCAACGCGATGACCGCCAGATTCGACGCCTGGTCGGCCGAGATCAGCTTCGATCCGACCGATATCGCCTCGGCCCACGCCAGGGTGACGATCAGCCTCGCCTCCGCCGATGCAGGCGACAAAACCCGCAACGGCGCGATGACCGGCAAGACGTGGTTCGACGTCGAGGCGTCGGGCTACGCGCCGCCCGACGGTCTGCCGCCCGGAACCGCCGTGTTCGAAACGACCGCCTTCCGTGAGATTTCGCCCAACGCCTTTGAGGCCGACGGCGTGCTGACGCTGCGCGATGTGAAGAAGCCCGTCACCCTGCCCTTCACACTGCTTATCGAAGGCGGCGAGGCCCATATGATCGGGGCGGTGATGCTGAACCGCACCGAATGGGGCGTCGGGCAAGGCCAGTATGCTGGCGGCGACCCGGTCGCGACCGAGGTGAAGGTCACCGTCGATCTGATCGCGACGGCGGACTGACGCCCCTCGCGGCGGCGGAAGCGGCCGCGTATAAGGCCGCGCCATGCCTGTCATACCCGTCGATCCAGCTCAGCCTGCCGCGTTCCGCACCGCCACAAATGCGGCGGCGCGCGACATCGCCGAGGGCGGGCTGGTCGCGTTTCCGACCGAGACGGTCTATGGGCTGGGCGCCGACGCCACCAGTTCGGACGCCGTGCTGCGCATCTTCGAGGCCAAGGGACGGCCGCGCATCAATCCGCTGATCGTCCATGTCGCGACCGCGAAAGCGGCGCACGGGCTGGTGCAGATGGGACCGCTGGCGACCCGGTTGGCCGAAACGTTCTGGCCGGGACCTCTGACGCTGGTTCTGCCGAAGACGCCGCAGTGCCCTGTGCACGACCTCGCCAGCGCCGGGTTGCCGACGCTGGCCGTGCGCGTGCCGGCTCATGCCGTGGCGCAGGCGCTGATCCTGAGCGCGGGCGTCCCGATCGCCGCGCCCAGCGCCAACGCCTCGGGCGAACCTTCGCCGACCCGCGCAGCGCATGTCGCGGAGAGCCTGGGCGACGGATTGACGGTTCTGGACGGCGGCCCGTGCCATGCCGGACTTGAGTCGACGGTGATCGGGTTCGACGGCGAGCGCGCAATCCTGCTGCGTCCCGGCGCGACGCCGCGCGCCGAGATCGAGGCGATCACGGGACCGCTGGCGATAGCGTCCGACGCGGCGGATCGTCCAAGTTCGCCCGGACGGCTGCTGCGCCACTATGCGCCGAAGGCCCGGCTGCGGCTGAACGCCGATGCGCCCCGCCAAGATGAGCTGTTCATCGCATTCGGGCCGACCGGGATCGGCGGCGCATTGCAGCTGAGCGAGGCGGGCAATCTGCGCGAGGCGGCGGCCCATCTGTTCGCCTTGCTGCGCGAAGCCGACAAGCGCGGCGCGGCGGCCGTGGCGGTCGCCCCGATCCCGGACGAAGGGCTGGGCGAAGCGATCAATGACCGCCTCGCCCGCGCCGCCGCGGCGCAGGCCTAAGCGGCGGCTATTCGGCCGGTGCGACGCCGCCGGCCACGACCGGGCGCTTCTTTTCCCCGATCCGGGAGGCGCTGATGAAAGCCATGATCAAGGTCGCGAGGAACGGGATCGCCTGAACGCAGAGCGTCAGCATCCAGACGATGCCAGCCGGGTCGCCGAAGCCGCGCGTCCAGGCGGTGGCGAAGACCGCGATGCCGATCAGCACGAGCAGCAGCAATTCCTCTGACGCCAGCATCAGAACCTGTCGGATCGGTGCGGCGTCCTCGCATTTGGGGGTGCGCAGGAAGGGCATCTTGCTGGTGAAAAGGCCGGACCACACCGCCTTGCCGACCGTGTGCGACAAAGCGAGACCGGCGATCGAGGCCTGAAGCGCGCCCTTGAAGCCGGTGCCGACGCGGAACGGATAGAGCAGCAGCGTCTTGCCGGTCTTGACCGCGAAGAGGCCGAGCGCGATGGCGGCGAGCGACATCATGGGCAGATCGAAGGCCCAGGAATCATAGACCATCAGCGCCGACCAGACGAGCGCCGCCGCCGTGAAGGCGAGCGAGAGGCCGTCGGCGAGCCAGGGCAGCCAGCCGGCGATGAAGTGATAACGCTGCGAGCTCGTCAGCTGGGTCTTGCGGCGGAACAGCGCGCCGGCGTGGCGCTTCATGATCTGCATCGCACCATAGGCCCAGCGGTAACGCTGGTCCTTGTAGGCGGCGAGCGTGTCGGGGATCAGGCCCTTGCCGAAGCTGCGGTCGATATAGACGGATTCGTGCCCCGCCTCGAAGATCCGCAGGCCCAGCTCGGCGTCCTCGGTGATGCACCAGGTCGCCCATTTCATCTCGTCAAGCACGGGCCGGCGCATGATGGTCATCGTGCCGTGCTGGATGATGGCGTTGTCTTCGTTGCGCTCGACCATGCCGATGCGGAAGAAGCCCGCGTATTCCTGATACGCCATCGCCTTGAACAGGTTCTCGTGCCCGTCGCGATAGTCCTGGGGGCCCTGCACCAGCGCGACCTTGGGATTCTGGAAGTGCGGGATGCAGACGGTTAGCCAGTCGGGCGTCACCTGATAGTCGCTGTCGATCACCGCGACGTATTCGGCGGCGGGGTCGGTCAGCTCCAGCGCCTTGTTGAGCGCCCCGGCCTTGAAGCCGGTGACGCCGTCGAAGTGGAAGAAGCGGAAGCGGGCCCCGAGCTTGGCGGCGTGCGCCTGAACCGGCTGCCAGACCGCCGGGTCCTTGGTGTTGTTGTCGAGGATGATGACCTCGTAGTTGGCGTAGTCGAGACGGCTGAGCGCATCCAGCGTCTCGATCATCATGTCGGCCGGCTCGTTGTAGGCGGGGACGTGGATGGAGACGAGCGGCTCGCCGGTCATCGGCGGCGGTTCGGCGTCGCGGCGGCGGACGCGCCAGAGCGACTGGGCCATCTCGACGCATTCCGCCAGAATGACCGCGATGGCGAGCGAAGCGACGGGGATGACGACCGCGAAGACGGCGTAGGTATCCCAGCCGGCATATTGCAGCGCCGCGCTGTCGAAGACGACGATCATCGCGGTGACGATGAGCCCCGCCAGCGCCGCCAGGAACAATTGGCCGAAGAAGGACAGATGCGGCGTGGTCCGCAGCAGCAGCGCGCCGCAGAGCATAGTGATGACCACCGCGACGCCTGCGAACCACGGCCAGTCGGGCAGCGAGGACAGATCGCCCGCGAGTTCGAATTTCGGCTCGCCATCGGCCTTGTAAACGCCCCAGAACGCGCCGACGGCGCCCTCTTCCTCGACCTTCCACGGCTGGTCGTAGGCTTCGAGCAGGTAGTAGTCCCAGTCGCGATCCCTGGCGGCGGTGAGGAAGGCGCGCACGAAGGCGGCCTGGTTGGCGACGCTGGGCGACGCGCCCTGACGCTGGCGGCCTTCCGACGGCCAGCCGGCCTCGCCGATGACCATGGGCTTGTGGAACTTGTCCTCAAGAACCCTGAGGCGGTTCTGGATGTGGCCGATGGCGCTCTGGAGACTGACGCCTTCCCAGTAGGGCAGCATGTGGACGCCAAGGAAATCGACCTCATTGGCGAGATCGGGATTGGCGTCCCAGACGTTCCACGGCTCGGCGGTGGAGACCTTGACGCGGCGCGGCACCTCGCGGCGCACCTGACGGATATATTCGTTGAGCTGTTCGACGCTGACGTCGCCGCGCAGGATCGCTTCGTTACCGACGAAGATGCGGTCGATGGAGGTGCGGTTGACGCGCACCAGCTTGAGCGCGTTCTCGATCTCCTGCTTGTTGTATTCCAGATCGGACGAGATCCAGATGCCCAGCGCCACCTTCATGCCGAGGTCGCCGGCGATGGCCGGCAGCTTGTCGAGGCCGCGCGACACCGAATAGGAGCGGACGCGGTTGGTCGATTTCTTGAGCTGCTGAAGGTCGGAGCGGAGGCGCTCTTCTGTGAACTCCTTGGAGTCCTCGACCGTGTAGAGGTGGCTTGGATTGTAGGAGAAGCCGCGGATCGGGGCGTTCCAGTCAGGCGCTGCGACCTCGCGGTCGAGGGCCCGCCAGGTCAGCACGGAGGCCGCGCAGGCGATGAACAGCGCCGCCAGGGCGCGGCGCTGGGGCGTGCCGAAAAAGAGCCGTCGGATACGCGCGAAAATGCCAGTGCCCCCACGGGGCGACTCACCGCTCATCGCAAACACACTCCCGGGCGGCCGACTCTCAAAAGGTCAGCCTGATCGTGGTCTAGCAGGATTGCTGCATTGCAGCAAATCCCGCTGGCGCGTGGGGATATTATGACGCCCATGAACGGCGCGTGAAGGCTTCAACGCCTCAGGGCACCGTCTTGGGCACCGCCACCAGCTCGACCTGGAAAACAAGGGTCTGGCGGGGCGGAATGGGACCGCGCCCGGCGATGCCATAGGCCAGATCGTAGGGCAGGACGAATTCGAACGTCTCGCCCACCTTCATCAGGGGAATGCCCTCGACCCAGCCGGTGATCAGATTGCCGAGCGGGAAATTGGCCGGTTCGTTGCGCTTGTAGGAGGAGTCGAACTCGGTGCCTTCGATGAAGGTTCCCTTGTAGTGAACGATCACCTGGTCTTCGGCGGTCGGCTGAAGACCCACGTCGACGGTCTTGATCTTGCGGTAGCGCAGGCCGGACGGCGTGCGGGTGAAGGCCGGGTCTGCGTCGATCCGGGCAAGGAAGGCGGCGTTGGCCTCGTCGCTGATCGCCGCCGGGTCGAGCGTGTAGTCGGGCGGATCGAGCTTGAGCAGCCGCTCGCGCACGACCCCGGCCGCGGGCACGAGGTCTTCGCGCAGCTTGCCGATGCGCGCCTCGAGCGCGGCGCGCAGCTCGGCCTGGTCGGAGCCGGTCGCCAGGCGCGCGAAGTCGCGCGCGATGGCGTCCTGGCCGTTCAGCCCGCGCGCGAAGGCGCGATCGAGCCCGTTCACCTCGTCATCGAACGCCTTGGAGTCTGCGAGGGCGGTGTTGGCCGCCGTCAGGTCGGCGGTCAGCCCTTCGAGGCGCGTGCGATAATCTTCCGACTGCCGCCAGAAGAAGACGCCCGCGCCGATGCCGGCCAGAGCGAGGATGACGAGGATCGCGCGCATCAGCCGACCTTGAAGAGCTCGACCTTGAAGACCAGCGTCTGGCGGCCGGGAATGCCGCCGGTGCCGCGCTCGCCATAGGCGAGGTCGTAGGGAATGGCGAACTCGAACGTGTCGCCTTCCTTCATCAGCTGGACGCCTTCGGTCCAGCCGGGGATAACCTGGTGAAGACCGAACGAAATGGTCTGGCCGCGGCGGTAGGAGCTGTCGAACTCTTTCCCGTTGATGAGCGTGCCGGCGTAGTGGACTTCGACCATCGAACGGGGGCCGGGCTGCTTGCCGCCCTCGGGGCCTTCATTGAGCACGCGATAGCGCAGGCCCGAGGCCGTCTGCTTCACGCCCTCTTTCGCATCGTAGTCGGCGAGGAAGGCGGCGTTGTCGGAATCGGTGAGAGACATGATGGTCCTTAGGATTTGGCCGCCGAGGCGGTCTTGATTTCTTCGTGGTGGCGGATGACTTCGCGGACGATGAAGTTGAGGAACTTCTCGGCGAATTCGGGATCGAGCTTGGCGGCCTCGGCCAGCGCGCGCAGACGGGCGATCTGACGCTGCTCGCGCGCCGGATCGGCGGCGGGCAGGCCCTGGGCCGCCTTGAACTCGCCGACGCGCTTGGTGCACTTGAAGCGCTCGGCCAGCAGATGGATCAGCGCGGCGTCGATATTGTCGATGCTGTCGCGCAGCTCGAGCAGTTCGGGCGCTGGCGTCTGGCTCACGGCTCGACCTTGATCAGCTCGATCTTGAAGACGAGCGTCTGGCGCGGCGGGATGTGGCCCCGGCCGGCCTCGCCATAGCCGAGGCTGTAGGGCAGCGCGACCTGCCAGATGTCGCCTTCCTTCATCAGCGGCAGGATCTCGAGCCAGCCGGGGATCAGGCCCTGAAGCGGGAAGGTCGCCGGCTCGCCGCGCTCGTACGAGGAGTCGAAGACCGTGCCGTCGATGAACGAACCGGCATAGTGCACGGTGACGGTGGAGGTCGAGGTCGCCTGCGTGGCGCCTTCGGGGGCCTCTTTCTCGACCTTGTACATCGCGCCCGAGGGCAGCTTCACCACCCGGTCCTGCTTGCCGAAGGCTTCCAGGAATTCGGCGTTCTTCTCGTCGGTCAGCTTGGTCATGTCGAGCTGGGTCTGCGGCTCGGCCGGTTGGCCGGTGAGCATGGCGATCAGCTCCTGAAACTGCTGGCCCTGGGTCTGGACGTCTTTCTGGACGTCGCCGAGGACGCGCTGGACGTCGCCCTGGGTCTTCTTCAGGCCTTCGACCTGGGCTTTGAGCGTCTCGACGTCGGCGCGCTGGCGCTCGGTCGTGACATAGGTGTAGGCGGCGGCGCCCAGGGCGGCGACCAGCGCCAGGATCGAAAAGATGCGTTCCATCGACAGGAGAAGCCTGAAGTCGTTCAAGGGAAGGCCGCCATAAAGCACGGGGCGCGACGATTTGCACCCCTTGGCACGAGGCCCGTTTTCGGGGAATCACGCCGTTATGACCACGACCGAACGTCTACCCGTCGCCTGCACCGGCGCCATCGTCTGGCGCGGGGACGAAGTGCTGCTGATCCGAAGGGGCAAGGCCCCGCGCAAAGGCCAATGGTCGATCCCCGGCGGGCGGATCGAGTTCGGCGAGATGATGCGCTTCGCCGCCGCCCGCGAGGTGCGCGAGGAGACCGGCTGCGAGGTGGAGATCGAGGGCCTGTGCGACGTGGTCGATTCGGTGCTGGAGGGCATCCACGCCGTGCTGATCGACTTTAACGCGCGCTGGGTGTCGGGCGAGCCCAAGGCGGGCGACGACGCGGACGAGGCGATGTTCGTGAAGCTGGAAGACGTGAAGAAGTATGTCGTCTGGGCCGAGACGCTGCGCGTCATCAAGCTGAGCGCCCAGCAGATGGGCATTCCGTCCGTGTAAGGAAAAAAGGAAAGGCCGGGCGGTTTCCCCTGCCCGGCCATCCTGATGACGCGCCAGATGTAGCACGGGAAAAACAGTCTGGCGAGGGGCCGAAATTCGCCATAGCTGGGCGGTCTCTGAAGAACGGGAGACGAGGCGATGGCGACGGCGTGCGGACTTGATTTCGGGACATCCAACTCGGCGATCGGGGTGATCCGCGGCGGGCGGGCCGAACTGGCCGAACTGGAGAATGGCGGGGCGCTGTTCCCCAGCGCGATCTTCTTCGACTTCGAGCAGAACCGGCCGCTGTTCGGGGCCGAAGCGATCGAAACCTACATGATGCAGGCCGAAGGCCGGCTGATGCGGGCGCTGAAGTCGATCCTGGCGAGCCGGCTTGTCAAGGATTCGACCCTGCTGAAGACGCAGCGCATCACCTTTGAGGCCGTGATCGGGCTGTTCGTGGCGGAGATGAAGGCGCGGGCCGAAGCGGCGCTGGGCGAACCCATCGACGCCGTGGTGCACGGACGGCCGGTGCACTTCGTCGACGGCGACGAGGCGGCCGACCGGTTCGCGGAAGACACGCTGCGGGTGATCGCCGAGAGCAAGGGCTTTCGCCATGTCAGCTTTCAGTACGAGCCGCTGGCGGCGGCGCGCGCCTATGAGGCGGGGCTGGAGGCCGAGACGCTGGCGCTGATCTGCGACATCGGCGGCGGCACCTCGGACTTTTCGGTGATCCGCCTGGCCCCCGAACGGCGGGCGCGGACCGAGCGCAAGGACGACATCCTGGCGAACTACGGCATCCGCCTGGGCGGCACCGATCTGGACCGGCACCTTTCGATGGACGCGGCGATGCCGGCGCTGGGGCTGGGCGGGTTCCTGCACACCAAGGACCTGCCGATGCCGCGCCAGCTTTATGCCGACCTGGCGCACTGGCCGAGCATCAACCAGCTCTACACGCCCGCCACGCGGCGCATGGTGCGCGAGCTGGAGGCCGACGCGGTGGAGCCGGACAAGGCGCGGCGGCTGCGCGCGGTGATCGAGAACCATCTGGGGCACCGGCTGGCCTTCGCGGTGGAGGCGGCGAAGATCGCGCTGTCGGGCGAGGACGAGACGCCGATCGAGATGGGCTTCATCGAGCCGGGCCTGACCGCGCCGGCGACCCGCGACGGGTTCGAGGACGCGGTGGCGGCCGAGCGCGCCCGCATGGCGGCGGCGGTGGCCGAGACGCTGAAACGGGCCGGGACGGCGGCGGAGGAGATCGGCACGGTGTTCCTGACGGGCGGGTCGAGCCGGGTGCCGGTGCTGCGCAAGGCCATCGCCAGCGTGGTGAGCCCGAACAAGTTCCGGGCCGGCGACGACATGCTGTCGGTGGCGCTGGGCCTGACCGAAGAGGCGCGGCTGCGATATGGGTGAGCGCGCCGCGCCCCCCTTCCGCCCCTTCGGGGCACCTTCCCCCGTTGGGGGAAGGAAGGTGTGGGCGGCGGGCGCGGGGCCGGGATGACAACGAGGGCGCGGGCGTGGCACGTTCTGCGGGCATAAAAACCTGAGGAGATATCTTGTGGCCTACAAACCTTTCGATCTGACCGGCAAGGGCGCGCTGGTGACCGGCGGCAATGGCGGCATCGGCCTTGGCTTCGCGGAGGCGCTGGCGGCGTCGGGCGCGAAGGTCGCGATCTGGGGCACCAACGAGGCGAAGAACGCCGACGCGGTGGCGAAGATCACCGCCGAAGGCGGCGAGGCCTTCGCCATGAAGGTGGATGTCGCCGACGAGGCCGCCGTGGTGGCCGCGATGAAGGAGACCGCCGAACGGCTGGGCGCGATCCATTCGGTGTTCGCCAATGCCGGCATCGGCCGGCTGTCGCGCAGCTTTCTTGAGATGAACACCGAGGACTATCGCAAGGTTCTGTCGGTCAACCAGGACGGCGTGTTCTGGACGCTGCGCGAAGCGGCCAAGCACATGGTGGACCGCTGGAACGCGGGCGACCGTTCGGGCGGATCTCTGGTGGGCGTGGCCTCGCTGGCAGCGATCGAAGGGGCGGCGCGCAACCAGCACTACGCGGCGACCAAGGGCGCGGTGATCTCGATGATCAAGGCGACGGCGGTTGAGTTCGCCCGCTATGGCATCCGCGCGAACGCGGTGCTGCCGGGCTGGATCGCCACCGACATGACGGCCGGCGGCCAGGCCAACGAGAAATTCGTCCAGAACGTGATCGGCCGCGTGCCGGCCCGTCGCTGGGGCACGCCCGCCGATTTCGGCGGCGTGGCGGTGTATCTGACCAGCGACGCCAGCTCGTACCATTCCGGCGATACGTTCCTGATCGACGGCGCCTACGCGATCTTCTGAGGCCCGCGCCAGTCTCTGCCGCGCGCGCTCCGCACGGCAGAGGCTGTCAACAAAGGCGCAGAGTGCGCGGACGTCGCGCATCTGCTGACGCCATTCGGCGCGCAGGGCCGCCGCCCCGGCCGAGCGGCGGCCATGCCGGAGCGCGTTGGCGTTTCCGGGCTGGCCGCCGCGCCTGCGCCGGGGCCGGGGCCGGGGGCATTCGTTGGTCGGCGGCGGGCATTCGTTCGTCGGTTTTTCGCGCGTTTCGCTTTTCCGGCGGACGCGGCGGCCGTGTTTCAGAGCGTTGGCGTTGCCCGGCTGACCGCCGCGACGGCGGGGCGCGCATTCGTTGGCGCATTCGTTCGTCGGTTTTTTCAGCTTTTCGATCCGGCGATCCGTTTCAGCGAACATGATGACGCCTGCCTTTCCGCGCCCGCCGCGCAGATGAGACTATATACCTGTACCCGGGACGCGCAAGAAGATTGGGATTGTTGTCCTTTACGGGCGCAAGCCGATGGCGGGTTGCTGCGGCAGGCTGCGGCGATACACTGCGCGCGGCCGCCCATGCGGCCCGAGCCTGACAGTCCTGACCCCGGAGTTCCGATGATTTCGCGTTTTCTGCGTGGCGGCATGATCGCCGCGTCCCTGTGCTTCGTCGCCTCGCCTGCCCTTGCGGGGGTGGAAGACCCCAGCCTGGCGATGTTCGCCTATGCCGATGCCGTCGCGAAGGGCGACGCCGCCGCGCTGTCCACGCTGTACGCGGAAGACGCCGTGGTGTGGACGCCGGGTGGCAACACCCTCGAGGGACGTGAAGCGATCCGCGCCGCAAACGCCACGACCTTCGCGGTTTCGACCGCGCAGATCGAGTTCAGCGCCATCCATTCCGATATGAGCGACGCCAAGGGCGTGATGCGCTGGAACTGGACGCTGACGGTCACGCCGAAGGACGGCAGCGGGCCGGGCGTGATCAATGGCCGGTCGATGATGGCCTGGACCAAGGGGAAGGATGGCTGGGAAATCAGCGCCGACGTCTATCAGGTTCTGCCGTAAGCCACGGCCTGACGGCGTTACGGGGCGGGCGCAGGCGACGCGCCCGCCTTTTTCACGTCGGGACAGGTCCAGGAAGGATACTCTTCTTGCCCCCGTATCCGGGGATAGAAGGCCGCAGCCCGCCCCCTAACATGCGCACCGGCCGACCGGCCGCATCGCAGAGGGACAGATCCATGGCACGACACGCGCTCTCCAGCTTCGCCGCCTTGAGCCTGGCGGCCGCCCTGATCGCGCCCGGCGCGCTGGCCGGGGTGGAAAGCCCCGAACTGGCGGCGCAGGTCTATACCGACGCGGTCGCCAGGGGCGACGCGGCGGCGCTGGCGGCGCTGTATGCCGAGAAC
Organism: uncultured Flavobacteriaceae bacterium; assembly: GCA_964493795.1. Classification (GTDB taxonomy): domain Bacteria; phylum Pseudomonadota; class Alphaproteobacteria; order Micropepsales; family Micropepsaceae; genus JADZAI01. The sequence goes on along the minus strand of CAZBPO010000038.1, from coordinate 3,771 downwards.
GCCGTGGTGCTGGCCCCGGACGGCGCGGTGCTGAAAGGGCGGGCGGCGATCGAGGCCGCCAATGCGCGGAACTTCGCCGCCGGCGCGGCGCGGATCGCCATCGACGACGTGATGCCGGATTTCGGCGAGACCAAGGGCGTGATGTTCTGGAGCTGGACGCTGACGCTGGCCGCCGATAGCCCGCAGCCGGTCACGGTGCGCGGCCGGTCGCTCACCGGGTGGAGCAAAGGCGCGGACGGCTGGGAGATCACCGCCGACATGTTCCAGGTCGCGCCGTAACGGCGCGGCGCGTTTTTTCGCCGCCGGACGTGAACCTTCGCGGCGCTTGCGCGTTGCCGCATTGGAGGGTGTTCCAATGCGGCGCTGGGGCTGTGCGATCTTCATCATTCTGGGCGCGGGCGCGGCGGCGGCCGACGAGCGGCTGCGCGGGATCGGCGAAGTGTCGCTGAGCCAGCTTCAGGCGCTGTCGGCGCGCGAGGCCCGCTATCCGCTGAACGATCGCTGGTCGGTCGAACTGGGACAGGATGCGGGCATGCCGATGGAGGCCTATGTGCCCGGCGCGCCCATCGACGATGCGCGGACGCGCACGCGACTGACGCTGTCGCTGAACCTCGCGCCGGACGCGCGGGTGCAGCCTTATGTGGGCGTCGGGATCGGAAACGAGGACTACGAGCGGTTCTCGCCCGGCAAGCCGTATGAGACCGGCGGCAATGCGCTGATGGATTTCGCGGCCACGGTGGTGGCGGGGTTCGACATGGACGCCGGGGACGGCTGGTCGATGAAGTTCAAGGCCGACGCCAAGAAGGTGGGGCTGGGGATGCGCTATACGCTGAACTGAAGGCCGCGCGTGGTTCGCCGGAAGCCGTGGATGGCCCGCCTTCTCGGACCATGACGGGTTGGGGCGTGGTTTAGGCTTTCCCTCTCCATCGCGAAGGCGATGGGGAGGGCGGGTTCGCGAAGCGAACCGGGAGGGGCCTTGGGTGGTGGGTGGTTGGCCGAGGGCGGCGCCCCGGCACCTCTCCTGACCGGCGCAGAGCGCCGGTCTGTCCTCTCCCCGCTCACGCGCGGAGAGGGGTTGGCTGTTGCGGGCGGTGCGCGCTTAGCCTTCGATCTTTGAGAAGTCGGCGACGAGGCCGGCGGCTTGTTTGATCTGGGCCAGCAGGTTGAGGCGGTTGGCGCGGATGGCGGGGTCGTCGTCGTTGACTTTCACCTTGTCGAAGAAGGCGTCGACCGGGGCGCGGAGCGCGGCGAGCGCGGTCATGGCGGCGGCGAAGTCTTCCGAGGCGATGGCGGATTCGATGCGCGGCAAGGCGGCGTCGATGGCGGCAGCCAGCGCCTGTTCCTCGGGCGCGGCGAGCAGCGCGGGATCGACGGCGGCGTCATAGGCCTTGCCGTCTTTCTTTTCCTCGATGCGCAGGATGTTGGCGGCGCGCTTGGTACCGGCGAGGAGGTTCCTGCCGTCCTCGGTGGCGAGGAAGGTCTGGAGGGCTTCCACGCGTCGGACGAGGAGGACGAGGTCGTCTTGAGCCTTCGTTGACACAGTAGCATCGACCAAGTCGTGTGGGATACCCTGCTCGCGAAGGGCGACCCTCATTCGATCGACCAAGAAATTCCAAAGTCCGATCGCGCGGTCATCGACATAGCCAAGATCGCCAAACACGGATTCGCTCGTCACCGTGGGTGGCCCCGCCGCCGGACCCAGTGTGGCTCCTAAGCGCTCGGCTTCCTCACGCATCTTTTTTGTATCGGAAAGCCATGCGTCTACTTCAGGCATGACATCACGGAGCGAACTCTTGAATATCAGCATAAGCGGCAAGCGAGCGTCACTAGCCAATACGGTCCGTACCACCCCCAACGCCGCCCTGCGCAGGGCGAACGGGTCTTTCGAGCCGGTGGGTTTTTCGTCGATGGCGAAGAAGCCGACCAAGGTGTCGAGTTTGTCGGCCAGCGCGACGGCGATGGCGACCTTGTTGGTGGGGACGGAGTCGGTGGGGCCCTGGGGGCGGTAGTGGTTGGCGATGGCGTCGGCGACATCTTCACCGAGGCCTTCGTGGCGGGCGAGATAGCCGCCGATGATGCCCTGGACTTCCGGGAATTCGCCGACCGTGCCGGAGACGAGGTCGGCCTTGGCGAGGCGGGCGGCGAGTTTCGCGTCATCGACATTCGCGCCGATCTTTTCCGCGATTTCGCCGGCCAGGCGCTCGATGCGTTTCACGCGGTCGGCCTGGGTTCCGAGTTTCGCGTGGAAGACGATGTGTTCGAGTTTCGGGAGGCGGTCTTGCAGCGTGATCGCCTTGTCGTTGTCCCAGAAGAATTTGGCGTCGGACAGGCGGGCGCGCAGGACGCGCTCGTTGCCGGCGATGATGGCGTTGCCGCCGTCGCGGGCTTTGAGGTTGGAGACGATGAGGAATTTCTCGGCCAGCTTTCCGTTCGCATCCGTGAGCGCGAAGTATTTCTGGTTTTTGCGCATGGTGCCGATCAGCACTTCCTGCGGCACGTCGAGAAAGGCGGGGTCGAATACCCGGTCGTCCTGACCGGCGGCTTCGACCC
>CAZBPO010000038.1:0-1211 GCA_964493795.1 uncultured Flavobacteriaceae bacterium | reverse complement strand
GAGAAAGGCGTGGTCGAAGCCGCCGGTCAGGACGACCGGGGCTTCGACGAGGCCCGCCACCTCTTCCAGCAATTCGTCGTCGTCGTGGAAGACGAGGCCCGCATCGGCGGCGGCGCGCTCGCAGCCCTGGTCGATCATCTCCATGCGCTCGGCGCGGTCGAGGATGACGCGGCGCTCGCGTAGCTTGGCCTCGTAATCAGCGAAATCGCGGACCGAGAAGGGCTCGTTGGCCATCTGGCGATGGCCGCGCGTGATGTCGCCCGATTGCAGGCCGGCGATTTCGAACGGCACGACCGCGCCGTCGAAGAGACAGAGGATCGAGCGCAGCGGGCGCACCCATTGCAGGCCCGAGGCCTCCCACTTCATCGATTTCGGCCAGGGGAAGGCGCGGATGGTCTCGATGACCGCTTCCGCGATGAGCGGGGCGGCCGGCTGTCCGGCCTTTTCGATTCTGGCGATGTAGAAATCGCCCTTGGGATCGGCCTGAACCTGAAGCTGGTCGCGCGTGAGGCGGGTCTTTTTCAGGAAGCCGTCGAGGGCGGCCGGCGGGGCGGAGGTGCGCGGGCCCTTCAGTTCCTCCGAGACGCCCTGCGACGAAGCGGGGAGGTCTTCAATCACCAGCGTCAGGCGGCGCGGCGTGACGTGGACGATGGCGTCGGCGACGCTGAGGCCGCGATCCGTCAGGCCTTTGAGCATCAGGCGCTTCAGGTCGGCCGCCGCCTGCTTTTGCATGCGGGCGGGGATTTCTTCCTGGAAGAGTTCGAGGAGGAGCTGGGGCATGTCAGTTCGCTCCGCGCGTCGTCATGGTGAGGTGCGCGGCGCGCAGCGCCGGGCCTCGAACCACGCAATGCGATTGCAGCAGCGTGCGTCCTTCGAGGCTCGCCTTGGGCGAGCGCCTCAGGATGACGGAGAAGGATTGGAGCGCACGCATCAGCCGTGGCTCCCGTCGGTGCGGCCCTGGGGCGAGTTGACCCAGGCTTCGGCGCAGGCTTTGGCCAGCGTGCGGACGCGGCCGATATAGGCCTGGCGCTCGGCCACCGAGATGACGCCGCGGGCATCCAGCAGATTGAAGAGGTGCGAGGCCTTGATGGTCTGTTCGTAGGCGGGCAGCACGTGTTTCCAGTCAGGATATTTCCCGGCCGAGCGGCCGACCGGGGCATTCAGCAGGGTCTGGGCCTGATCCTCGGCTTCCTTGAACTGGCGGAACAGGA
>CAZBPO010000037.1:5609-16565 GCA_964493795.1 uncultured Flavobacteriaceae bacterium | reverse complement strand
CTGAACGCCCTGCTCAACTGCGCCTCGGGGGCGACCTGGGTGTCGCTGCATCACGGCGGCGGCGTCGGGATGGGCTTCTCGCAGCATAGCGGCATGGTGATCGTGTGCGACGGCAGCGAGGCGGCGGCGCGGCGGATCGGCCGTGTGCTGTGGAACGACCCGGCCACCGGCGTCATGCGCCACGCCGATGCGGGCTATGACATCGCCAAAGAGGCCGCGCGCACGCACGGCCTCGACCTTCCGGGAATCGCGCTGTAGGGGCGACGACCTGCCGACGCTCAGGCATGGATCCTCGGGTCTGCTGCGCAGCCCGAGGATGACACGCTATTGAGAGAGTTACAGGTTGCAGTAGTAGCGGCGGCCGTCGCGGCCGATGAAGGTGTCGCTGCGACGATCATAGCTGCGATAGCGCGCTTCGCAGCGGCGCACATGTTCCCAGTATGCGTCGCGGCGGTCATAGCCGTCGTTCCGGTACGAGCGGTCGTCGTAATAGTAGTTGCCGCGACGGCTCTGCTGCTGCGTTCCGACGATGATCGCGCCTAGCGCCAGACCGATGATCGCTGCTGCGGCGGCGTCGTCGCCGCGACGGTGGCGGCGGTCGTAATGGCGCTCGTGATGGTGGTGGCGCTCGTAATATTTGCCGCCACGTCGAGCCTCGGCCTCACCCACGAAAGTAAGCGAGCTGGCGGCCAGCATCGCGACGGCCAGCGCCGTGCTGATGATCTTGCGCATCGAGGTTTTCCTCGCGTTCTGGCGGCGACCCGCCGCTGGTTTCATTCATGCCAGTTTCGAGACCGCCGCCTGAATTCAACCTGAACGGCTTGTTCAGGTTAGCGTCCGCAGCCGTGCAGCCGTGTTTGCACAGACGTAACGCTGAGTTCAGGCCCATGTTCCGACCTCGCGCCATCCGGCCAGCTTGACCGCGCGCGCGGGCGCGCTTATCCAGTCGGCGTTGCAACCCGCCAGCGGAAGGAGGCGCGTCATGACGGATATTGTTCGCGCATTTTTCTGCGCCGCGCGCGGGTTCGCCTGATTTCTCGGGCTCCTCGGGCGGCGCTTTTCGCGCATCGCCAAGAAAATTCGAGGAATCCAAGCCTTGCTTGAAACCTATGGCTGGAGCGAGACGCTCCGGCAGAGCTTTGAACCGTTCGCGGCCGAGGGGCTGAGCCCCGGCCGCGTCATCATCCATCAGCGCGGGCCGTATCGCATCGTCACGGAAGACGGCGAGATGCCCGCCGAGATGTCGGGCCGTTTCGTGCGCGACGCCGAAATGGGCGGCTTTCCGGCAGCCGGCGACTGGGTCGCCGTCAGCGTGCGGTTGCCCGAACGGGCGGCGACGATCCACGGTGTGCTGCCGCGCCGCACTGCCTTCATCCGCAAGGCGGCGGGCCGGGGGCGCGTGGCGCAGGTGGTGGCCGCCAATGTCGATATCGCCTTTCTGGCGCTGTCGCTGAACGACGATCTGAACCCGCGCCGGCTGGAGCGTTACCTGGCGGCGGCGCATGAAAGCGGGGCGGAGCCGCAGATCGTGCTGACCAAGGCCGATCTTGCGCCCGACGCGGCGCGGATCGCCTCGGGTATCCGGGCGGTCGTCGGCGACGCGCCGGTGCATCTGGTGTCATCGCGCGAAGGCACGGGGCTGGAGGCGATCCGCGCGGCGATCCGGCCCGGCATGACGGCCGTACTGCTGGGATCGTCAGGCGTCGGCAAGTCGACGCTGGTGAACGCGCTGGTCGGCGCGGAACGCATGGCGACCCGCGACATCCGCGAGGATGACGACAAGGGCCGCCACACCACGACGCATCGCGAGCTGGTTCTGCTGCCGGGCGGCGGGTTGCTGCTGGATACGCCGGGCATGCGCGAGCTGGCGCTGTGGGATGCGGAGGCGGGCGTCGCGCAGACCTTCGAGGATATCGAAGAGCTGGAGACGCAGTGCCGCTTCTCGAACTGTCGGCATGAGAGCGAGCCGGGCTGCGCCATCAACGCAGCACTGGAGAGCGGGGCGCTGGATGCGGCGCGGCTGGAAAGCTATCGCAAGCTGACCGCCGAGCTGGCGCATGAGGCGCGCAAGGAAGACCCCGCCGCGCGCGCCGCCCATCGCAAGATGTGGATCAGCCGAAAGAAGGCGAACAGGGCCCGCACCAAGGCCCGCGACGAAGAGCGCGACCTCTAGGCCCTGTTCGCCGCTGCGTCAGTTCGACCAGTAGATGTAGCGGTCTTCCTTGGCCCAGGGCCGGTTGAGGGGGTGGTCGATCGGGATCACCCCCTCGATCAACGCCGGCCACAGCGCCTTGACCTGTTCGGACTGCCAGCCCTCGATCAGCGCCTTCATCTCGGCGACCTTGTCGGGATTGGCGGCGGCGAGGTTGGCTTTTTCGGCCGGGTCGGCGGCGAGATCGTAGAGCGCGACCAGCTTCGAGGTGCCCTCGATCTGCAGCTTCCAGTCGCCCTGCCGCGCCACCACATAGGGGCCGGAGCGCCAGAACAGAGTCTGATGCGGTTCGCCCGCCGCCGCGCCGGTGATGAACGGCACCACGTCGACGCCGTCGATCTGGCGGTCGGAGGGGATCGCCGCGCCGGCCGCGCCCGCCGCTGTGGCGAAGATGTCGAAATGGCTGATCGGCGACGCGTAGGTCGTGCCCGCCGGCAGCACCGCCGGCCAGCGCATGAAGAACGGCACACGGATGCCGCCTTCGTAGAAGGTCGCCTTCCAGCCGCTATAGGGCGCGTTGAGCCCGTCGAGCCCGACATAATGCGCGCCGCCATTGTCGCTGGTGAAGATGACCAGCGTGTCGTCGGCGATGCCTTGCGCCTTCAACTCGTCCAGCACCCGGCCGACACCGCGATCGAGCTGGCGGATCATGGCGGCATAGACGCGCAGCGTGTGGTCCTCGATGCCCGCCAGCGCCTCGTAATCTTCCTTCAGGGCCTGAAGCGGCGTGTGCGGCGCGTTGTAGGCGAGATAGAGGAAGAAAGGCCGGTTCTTGTTGGCGCGGATCACCTCGACGGCCTGGGTCGAGAGATAGTCGGTCATGTGCTCGTTCGGGCGGAACATCGGCCCGGAATTGTAGCGCACGCTGAACGGCAGCGCGGCCCACAGGAACTTGTCGATCGGGTCGAAGTCCTGCTTGGCGTTGACGACATTGGGGTCGTCTTCCTCGAGGAACATCGCCGCGCCGGCGTAGAAGCCGAGACTTTCGCTGAAACCGCGCGCCTCGGGCACCTGGGTCTCGGTTTCGCCGAGATGCCATTTGCCCAGATGGACGGTGTGATAGCCCGCCTTCTGAAGCATGCTGGCGATGGTGATTTCGCCTTCCGGAATGCCGAGCACGCGGAAGTCGGGCACGTCGGCCTCACGGTCGGCGTGATAGATGATCGGCCAGGGCGCGTTGCCCTGATGCCCGCCGACCAGACGCTGAAAACCGAGCGCGGTCGGCGTGAACTCGTAGCCGAACCTGGTGGCGTAGCGGCCGGTCATGAGCGCGGCGCGCGAGGGGGCGCAGGTGGCGTTCCCGGCATAGCCGGCGGTGAAGTTGACACCCTGACGGCCGATGGAATCGATGTTGGGCGTCTTGACCAATCCACCCGCGACGCCGCCGCCATAGAAGCTGACATCGTTGTAGCCGAGGTCGTCGGCCAGGATGACGATGACGTTCGGCTTTTTCGCCACGCCCTGCGGCAGGCTCTGCTCGGGCCCCTTGGCCCAGGCGACCTCGCGGTAGGGCTCGAGCGTCGGCTTCATCCAGCCGGCGTAGAGCAGGATGAAGCCTTCGCGGCCGCCGATGGCGAACCAGGTCGCGACCAGCGCGACGGCGAGCCCCCCGATGGCGATTGCGATGCGTTTCAGCCAGCGCGTCATGGCGCGTCCTCCTTCAGCGAAGCCTGTCGTTCGTCGCCCTCCCGCAGCACGGTGCGGAAGCCGATATGAGATGCGCCGTCGCCGGCCGCCGCAGCGGTGCGCGCCGCCGGGCGATAGCGCAGGCAGTAATTGTCGGCGCACAGGAACGAGCCGCCCTTGATGACGCGCTGCGCCGCCTGCGGATCGCGCGGATCGTGCGAGGCGGTTTCGGGCGCGGCTTCAGGATCGTGGTGCAGGCCGGGCCGCCACACGTCGCGCGTCCACTGCCAGACATTGCCGGCCATGTCGTAGAGGCCATAGCCGTTGGGCGGGAAACAGCCGACCGGCGCGGGCTGCGCCTTGAAGCCGTCATCGCCCCGGTCTTCCAGCGGGAAGACGCCCTGCCAGACGTTGGCGCGGGGCTTGCCGTCGTTCGCGCGCGCCTCGCCCCAGACATAGGTCGCGCCGTCGAGGCCGCCGCGCGCCGCGAACTCCCATTCCGCCTCGGTCGGCAGGTCGCGGCCGCGCCAGCGCGCATAGGCCAGCGCGTCTTCATAGGCGACATGCACGACCGGGAGATGCTCAAGACCGTCGATCGAACTGCCCGGTCCTGTGGGATGACGCCAGTCGGCGCCCTCGACGATGCGCCACCACTGCGAGGGATCGCGGAGATCGACGCCGTCGCCGCCGCCCACGAAGACCAGCGACGAGGGTCGCGCGCCGCGCTCGGCGGCGGTCACATGGCCGGTCGCCGCCACGAAAGCCGCGAATTCGGCGTTGGTGACCGCCGTGCGGTCGATGCGGAACGCCGCGACATGCACGCGGCGGGGCGGGCCCTCGCCCGGCATCTGGGCGCGCGCGCCCATGATCATCGCGCCGCCCGGTATGGCGACGTCGCCGCCGCTCTCGTCAAGGCATTGTGTGACCGCCGTCTCGCGCACCGCGCTCTCGCCGCAGGCGGCGAGAGCCAGCGCCAGAACGAGCGGCGCGGCGCGGCGCATCAGATCTTCGCCTCGATGAGCGCGAGGCAGCCGGTCTCGCCCAGCAGAGCGCGCGTCGCGGCCTTCGCGCCGTCGCCCAGACCGGCGAAGGACTGGCGCAGCCACTGCACGCATTTCACCTGATAGGGAAAGGTCTGCTGGCTCCACGCCAGGCCGTCGATCTCGGTCTCGACCGTCGCCGTGCCGGCCGCCGCGGCGCGAGCATTGGCCAGCATGACCGGCACATAGGTGCGCCCGGCCTCGGCAAGCAGCGCTTTCAGCGTCTGCGGCGGATCGCGCGCGTCGATCCAGCCGTCATCCGCCGCCTCGAGGCCTGAAAGGTCGTCGACGATGTCGACCCAGGCGAAGGCACGCGGCGCAAGCTTCAACGACAGCGCCATCGGCGTCGGATCGAAATGCGTGAGCTGGGTGAGCTGACCATAGACCGCGAAATCCGACGCGCCGGGGCGCTGTCCCATCAGGAAGGGATGCGCCGCTAGATGCGCCTCGAAAGCGGCGAGGAAGCGGCGATAGGAGGACTCGATGGCCGAGGCGGTGACGTCGTTCGAGCCGACGACATAGAGACGGTCGATCTGGCGTTTCGAAAACATCGCCTTCATCGTCGCCAGCGCCTCGGCCGGGGCCGAGACGCCGCGCCAGATCGGCAGGATCGTGCCGGCCTTGTCGATGTCGGCCTCGTAGCGCCAGCGATAGTGGAACATCGCCTTGGTCAGCCACTCGTCGGCATAGTCCTCGAGCAGTTCGTCGAGAAAATTGAGCGCCGGGTCCGCCGGGACGACGGCGTGGCCGCCATGTTCGCGCTCGAGCCGGCGGATAAGCGGCGTGGAATCGACCACCGCCTCGATCTGACCGTCCGCACCCGGCAGGTAAAAGGTCGGCAGCAGCTCGACCTTGGGTTTGGGGAGGCCGCGATGCGCGCCGTGACCGCCCTGGAAGAAGCGGTAGGGCAGACCGCGATAGCGCAGCACCGCCAGCATCTTGCGCGTATAGGGCGAACCGGGCGCGCCGGAGAGAAGGATGGGGTCGCTCATGGGATTTTCGCGGCCGTCGCGGCGATCAGATCGTTCTCGACCGCCCAGAGCCGGTCTTGCCCCCAATGGGCCGGACCGCCATCGACGCTGAGCGTCGGGGCGCCCCAGAGGCCATGGGCGAAGAGGGCCTGACGGTTGGTCTCGGCCGGCTCGCGCCAGGCTTCGTCCTGAAGCGCGGCGTGCACGAAGGCCTCGTCGAGACCGGCGCGCGCCGCGATGCGGTAGAGGCCGGCATCGGTGGCGCCATCGACGCCTTCCGACCATACGGCGCGCAGGAAGCTTTCAGCGAAGTCCTCGCCCCGGCCCAGCGGGATCGCCCGCGCCAGCACGGCGATCCCGCGCTCGGTCGCCGCGCCGCGCGGATCGACCACCGTGCCGAAGGGAAGCCCGACGCGGTCGGCTTCGCGCTTGGTGTCGAACATGATGTAGCGGCTCTTGGCCGGCGGCACGGGCAGGCCGCGCATCACCATCGGCAGGATGAACCGCAGGCGCAGCTCGGCACCGTAGTGCCTGGCCAGACGCCGGACGCGCGGCGTCGCGATCCACGTATAGGGGCTGCGGAACGAGAAGAAATAGTCCAGCACCGGCGCGCGGCCGTTGGTCGGCCGGGCCTGAAGCTGGATGTCCCTGGGCGGCGCGACGAGGCCGGACGGCGCGCCGTCTTTCATCAGCCCGGCATCGCGCAGGCGCGCTTCGAGATAATGAAGGCGGTCGAGGCCCCAATACCATTCGCCCTCAAAATGGAACGTGCCGCCGAGATAGTGCTTCCTGGCCGTCCGCAGCGCCGCCGCCGCATCCAGCGCAGCGGCGGTTTCAGCTGCGTCTGCCGCCGGCATCGCCTCAAGCGCGGCCCGGTCGCCGCGCCACAGCGCTTCGCCAACTTTGAGAGCCGCAGCGGGGAAATCCGCGCCTTCGGCCGCGCGCACCAACGCCGCGTTGGCGAGCGCCGTCAGCGCAGGCTCGGGCTGGACGGCGTTGGCGCTCCACGACAGGCCCAGCCGCGCCGCCAGCGTGCCCGCGTCGCGGATCGACCATGCCGCGAGGCGCGCGCGCTCGGGCGCTGCGCCGTCGTCGGGCGGCGGCGCGATATGGACGCGCAATTTCGGCGCGGCCCGGGCGGCCAACGCATCCAGCGCCTGCAGGCAGAGATGGCTGTAGGGATCGTCGGCCTGATGAAAATAGTGGATCTCGCTCATGCGCCCTCCCAACCGGCGCGGCAATGCGGCGAGCGCGCGCCGCGCATCGCGCCGGCGATGGCTCGTCAGCCATGTCGAGATCGCGCCGCTCAGCGTTTCCTTGACCGTCATCTCCGCCCCGCGCCCGGCTTGACCGCCGTGACTTATAGTGACATTGTTCGTGCCACTATATACCGGACGGATAACGCCCGGTCAACGGGAGGGTTTCGGAGATGAAGGTTCTGCGCACGCCCGACGCGCGCTTCGAAGGGCTGGATGGCTATGCCTTCGCCCCGCACTACACGGAAATCACCGACGCGAGCGGCGTCGCGCTGCGGCTCCATCATGTCGATGAAGGTCCGCGCGAGGCGGCGCCCGTGCTGCTGATGCACGGCGAGCCCTCGTGGTCGTATCTGTATCGCAAGATGATCGCCGGTCTGGCGGCGCGCGGCCACCGGGTCGTCGCGCCGGACCTCGCCGGCTTCGGCAAGTCGGACAAGCCCGCCGAACAGGACGACTATACGTTCGAGCGCCACGTCGCCTGGATGAGCGAATGGCTGACGAAGAACGATCTCAGCGGCATCACGCTGTTCTGTCAGGACTGGGGCGGGCTGATCGGTCTGCGGCTTGTCGCCGCCTTCCCGGAACGCTTCGCCCGCGTCGTCGTCGGCAATACCGGCCTGCCGGTCGGCACCGGCATGACGGACGGGTTCAAAGCCTGGCTCGACTTCAGCCAAAGCGTTCCGGTTTTCCCGGTCGGCTTCATCGTCAATGGCGGAACGACGCGCGAGCTGAGCGCCGCCGAGCAGGCCGCCTATGACGCGCCCTATCCGGATGAGACCTATAAATCCGGCGCGCGGGTCTTTCCCCGTCTGGTGCCGGTGACGCCGGAACACGCCAGCGTCGCCGAGAACAAGGCGGCATGGGCAGTGCTCGAGGCGTTCGACAAACCGTTCCTCACCGCCTTTTCCGACAAGGACGCGGTGACGTCGGGCGGCGAAAAGGTGTTCCAGGCCCGCGTGCCCGGCGCGAAAGGCCAGAAGCACACGATCATCAAGGGCGGCGGCCACTTCCTGCAGGAAGACGCGCCGGACGAGCTGGTCGAAGTGATCGACGCCTTCATCAAGGAGACGCGCTGATGCAGGTCGAGAACGCCGTCTATCCCACCGGCGGCCAGCTGGGCGCGCTGCTGGCGCTGCCGCAGGACGGGCCGGTCGTGATGCTCAACCTGCTGAAATTCCGCGACAAGGCCGAGTACAAAGACGGCCGCGCCACCACGCTGTCGGGCCGCGACGCCTATATGCTGTACGGCGAGCTGATGACGAAGTTCGTGCTGGATCGCGGCGGCAAACTGCACTTCACGTCTCCCGCCGCCGCGCCGGTGATCGGCGCGGTCGGCGAGATGTGGGACGTCGTGGCGCTGATGGAGTATCCCTCGCCCAAGGCGTTCGTCGAGATCGCCACGTCGCCCGAGGTCGCCGAGTTCGGCGTCCACCGCGAAGCGGGACTCGCCGGCCAGCTGCTGATCCCGTGCCTGCCGCCGCGATGAAAGACGCCGAGGACGGCCGGATCCGGCGCGGCGCCGAGAACCGCCGGCGTATCCGCGACGCCTTCATCGCGCTGATCCGCGAGGGCGTGCAGTCGCCGACCGCCGAACTGGTGGCCGAGAAGGCAGGCGTCGGCCTTAGAAGCGTGTTCCGGCATTTCGACGACATGGAGGGGCTTTATCGCGAGATCGCCCAGGCCATCGAAGCCGAGATCGCGCCGATCTGGACGACGCCGTTCAAGAGCCGGAACTGGCAGGCCCGGCTGGCCGAAATGATCGATCGCCGCGCCGAGTTGTTCGAGCGGATCACGCCGTTCCGCATCGCATCGGTGGCGCATCGCGCCTCGTCGAGCTTCCTCGACGAACGCCAGACGCGGTTCGCAGCCGAGCAGCGGGCGATGCTGGAAGCGGCGCTGCCCGCGCAAATGCGCCGCGACGCCGCCCGGCTTGAGGCGCTGGACCTGTTGTTCAGCGTCGATTCCTGGCTGCGGCTGAGACGCGAACAGAAACTGGACGTCGACGCCGCCAAAGCGGCCATCGTCCGCGCCGTTTCGGCGCTTGTCGGGGAGAACATCACATGAAGTGGCTTTGGCGCGGGCTCGCCGCGATCGTCATTCTGGCGCTGGCTGCGGGCGCGGCCGTCTATTTCATACCCGCCGTGCAGAACCGCATCATCGACGGACGGATCGCCGAGGCGCTGGCCATCCAGCGCGACGATCTGGTGGCCGAGGACGCCTTGAGGGTCGCGATCTGCGGCTCGGGATCGCCGATGCCCGATCCCGACCGCGACCCGGCCTGCAATCTTGTGATGGCGGGCGGGCGTATCTTCGTGGTCGATGCCGGCCCCGGCTCGTGGTCGAACGCCGCCGCCTGGCGTCTGCCCATGGGCGCGGTGGAAGCCGTGTTCCTGACCCATTTCCATTCCGATCACATCGGCGATCTGGGCGAGGTGAACCTGCAAAGCTGGGTCGCCGACCGGCCCGCGCCGCTGCTCGTCTATGGCGGGCCGGGCGTGGAGCGCGTCGTCAACGGCTTCAACGAGGCCTTCGCGATGGACGCCGCCCACCGCATCGCCCATCACGGCGCGGACTATCTGAAGCCCGAGCTTGGGACCATGCAGCCCAGCATCGTCGCCATGCCCTCGGGCGCGGCGCTGACGGGCGAGGACAGCGTCGTGGTCTATAATCAGAACGGCGTCACGATCACCGCCTTCGCGGTCGATCATCACCCGATCTCGCCGGCCTATGGCTATCGCTTCGACTATAAGGGCCGTTCGGTCGTGTTCTCGGGCGATACGGTGAAGTCCGCGAGCCTGGCCAGGCACGCCAAGGGCGCGGACGTCATGATCCACGAGGCCATGCTGATGGAGGTGGTGCACCGCATGGAGGCCGCCGCCAAGGCCGCCGGCCGCACGCGCTTTGAACAGATCCTGCACGACATTCCCGACTATCACGCCTCGCCCCGCGACGCCGCCGATGTCGCCGGCGAGGCCGGGGTCGCGCATCTGGTGCTGAGCCACGTCATCCCGCCGCTGCCGCACTGGCTTGGCGAGCGGATGTTCCTGCGCGGCACCGAAACGCCGGGCGTCGATGTGCGGTTAGGCTTTGACGGCATGCTGATCACCCTGCCAGCCGATGGCGGCCCGGCCCGGTTCGACGATCTCAGCCCCTAAGACAGACTTGCGCCTTCAGCCTGCATTCCTATGGTCCCGCCCATAAAGGGCGGAGACCTGCGGCTTGCATGTGAATGGGAAATCAGGGCGCTGGCTTGTGGTCGGCGCGGGGTTCACCGGCGCGGTGGCCGCGCGCCTGCTGGCCGAGGCGACGACGGACGACATCCTGGTCATCGACCGCCGGGACCATATCGCCGGCAACGCCTTCGATGCGCCCAACGCGGCGGGCGTGACCGTGCACCGCTACGGCCCGCACATCTTCCACACCAATTCTGACAAGGTATTCGCATTCCTGTCGCGCTTCACGGCGTGGCGGCGTTACGAGCACCGGGTGCAGGCCGAGATCGACGGGCGTCTGGCGCCGCTGCCCTTCGGCATCGAGGCGATCGAAACGCTGTTCCCGGCGGACGAGGCCGCCGCGCTGACCGCCGCGCTGACCGACCGCTATGGCGCGGAAGCCCGCGTGCCGATCCTGAAGCTGCGTCAGACCGACGATGCCCGCCTCGCCCGCCTGGCCGATTTCATCTACGCCAAGGTCTTCGACGGCTATAGCCGCAAGCAATGGGGCATCCCGACCGAAGAACTTGGCCCCGGCGTCACCGCCCGCGTGCCGGTGATCGTGTCGCGCGACACGCGCTATTTCACGGATACCCATCAGGCGATGCCGGCGAAGGGCTACACGGCGCTGTTCGC
>CAZBPO010000037.1:4235-5599 GCA_964493795.1 uncultured Flavobacteriaceae bacterium | reverse complement strand
CTGAACACGGCTCTGGAGACGCTGGATGCGGAAACCCGGGACCGGCGCACCGTCTATACCGGGCCGCTGGACGCCTGGTTCGGGCAGGACGAAGGCGCGCTGCCTTATCGCAGCCTGCGCTTCGAGGACGAGACGCGTCCAGCGTTCGGTGCCCAGCCCTGCGGCACGGTGAACTTCCCCAACGCCCATGCCTATACGCGGATCACCGAGATGGGCTGGCTGACGGGCGAGACGCACGGTGCCACCACGCTGATCACCGAGTATCCGCAGGCTCACGTGCCAGGCGCAACCGAGCCGTTCTATCCGGTGCCGACCGCGGCGGCCGAAGCGCTCGCCGACCGCTATCGCCGGCGCGCCGAGGCGCTGGCCGGTCGCGTGTGGTTCGCCGGGCGGCTGGCCGACTATCGCTACTACAATATGGACCAGGCGGCGGCCCGGGCGATGACGCTGGTGGAGAAGGAAATCCTGCCGACGCTCGCCGGGTGAGCCTCTAGCGCCGGACCAGGGCGATCAGCGACGGACCAAGCGCCAGCACGCCCAACGCCAGCAGCAACGCGCCCCAGGTGACCGAAACAGCCAGCGCATCATGCGCGGCGACCCCGCCAAGGCCGAGCGCGAAGACGAGAACCGCCTCTCGCACGCCCCACCCCGCCACGCTGATCGGCAGCGTCATCACCAGCAGCGCCAACGGCACGGCGATCGCCAGGCTCGCGGCGTCGATATCGAGCCCAAGCGCCCGGGCCGCGCACCAGGCCATCGCGACGTTGAGCGCATGGGGCACGACGGAAATGACGAGAAGGCCGAGCGCCGCGACCGGATCGCGCAACAGCCGCGCGGCCGCCTCAAGCGACGGGGCGACGCCCAGCCGGGCCGCCAGCGCCACAACCGCAGGACGGGCGGCGACCCATGGCCCGATCAGAACCATGGCGACGACCGCAGCCGCCGCTATTCCCGCCGCCAGCGCCGCGTCTTCCCCGCCGCGCGGCACGCCGCCCAGAGCCAGCGCGAACAGCACCAGCCCCAGAAGCCCCAGAAGCCCGGCGACGCGATCCGCCGCGACCGATAGCAGGCCTTGCGCGAGCGGAACGTCCAGCCGCTTGAGCGCGATCACGCGCACGGCGTCGCCGCCGATGCTGGAGGGCAGAACCTGGCTGGCCGCATGCGTGAGCCCGGTAAGCGCCACATGCCGCCCGGCCCGAACACGGCCAGCGAGATGCAGGCGGCGATTGAGGAACCACCACCTGATCCCCAGCACGGCGAGCTGCACCACGCCGAAGCCGAGGCCGAGCGCCATCCAGCCCGGATCGGCGGCCATGAAGCGCGCCGTGCTGGGGATCAGGTGGTGGTTCCTCAATCGCCGCCTG
>CAZBPO010000037.1:0-4225 GCA_964493795.1 uncultured Flavobacteriaceae bacterium | reverse complement strand
GGCGTCGAAATCGACCATCGCAAAAAGCGCGGCGAGAATGGCGAGAGAGGCCGCGATCTGCAGGATTGCGAGCCAGCGGCGCGGCGGCGGACGGCGCGCCTCGGCGGCCTCGGTCATGGCGCCGTCTCGACGATGCGGATCGCGCCGGACTGGAAGACGATGTCGCCCAGCGCTTCGATACCGGCCGCATCTAGCTCGGGATAGCGCTCATGCTCGAACGCGCCGATGGCGACATAGCGCACGCGCCATTTCGCGATGAAGGCGCGCCGGCCCTCGGCGTCCATCGTCTCGTAGAACGCGCGCACGTCGTTGGCGCGCGACTGCCACGCCTCCTGGCTGTCGCGCCAAAGCCATTCATGCGCGTGCCAGCCGATGATGGTGGGAATGCCCGTCGCGGCCGACAGCCGCGAGGCATAGGTGAAGCTTTCGCCCGACGCCTCGAGCAGCGTCTCGCCGGGCGGCGGACGGTGCGCCTCGAGGAACAAGGCGGCTTCGCGGTCGCCATTGGCGAGGAAGCGATAGCCGTCGAGATGATGCGTCTGACTCAGCTTGATGAAGATGTCGCGGCCATGCGTGAGGACCACGAACACCAGCGGACTGGCGCACAGCACGACGCCGGCCCACATGCCGAACCGCGCGAGGCCGCTGCGCAGCGTCGCGAGGCCCAGCGCGCAAGCCGCGAAGGCGGCGACCGGTAGCATCAGATAGGCCTGATAGCTGAGCTTGAACATCGTGTTCGCACGGGCGTTGTCGTCGCCGTAGAGATCCTTGACGTAAACGAACTCCGGCACGGCCAGGACGACGGCGCTGGCGATGAGCAGAACGATCACGGAGGCGCGTGCGCGCGACGCCCCGAACGGAAGGCGGGATGAGGCCAACGGCGCGGTCGCGACGAGCGCCAGCGCCGCCGCCAGAACATAATTGCCGTAGAGCGCGAAGAGCTGCCATCCGGTCGAGCCGTAGATGGTCCATCGCAGGCCCTGACTGAACGGCGTGAAATTCATCCAGAAGGGCGACGACAGCGCCATCGCGGCCACAAGAAAAACGGCGGCGATCGCGCCGGCCTCGAGCGCCGCAGGAACCAGCGTCATGCCGCGCGCCCGCATCACCGCCATCAGGCCGAGGCCCAGCAAGGCGAGATAGATCGGCACGTCCCAGCTGTTCGCCATGGCGCTGATGGCGAGCAGCGCCACGATCGCGCCGCCGCTCGCGATCGCCTGGCCTCGGCGCGCCGCGCCGGCGCTTGGCGCGACGGCCTCCCACCCGGCGCGTCGGCCGAGGACGACGGCGAGGACGAGCAGCAGCAGCGCGGCCGCGACCGGCAGGTTCATCACATGGGCGTGCAGATCGCCGACCGCGATGGAGTAACCGGGAAACTCGGTGATCGTCTTGTCGTCGGTCTCGGGCCGGTGGCCGATGAAGCGCGACGAGTGCGTGAAGTAATAGCTGTAGGGCTCGGCCAGACCCAGCGTGGCCAGAAGCGGCCTCACGACGCCGTAGATCACGCTGTGGAAATTGCCGCCGAGCACCAGCGTCGCCGCGCCCAATGCTGCAAGACCGCGCGCAAGCCGCGCCGAAGCCCCGGCGCGGCGGGCGATGGCGGCGATGGCGGCGGCGCAGGCGATTCCGGCGGCGGCGAAGACATGCGCGAACATCAGATTGGTGGCGAGATCGGTCGGCTGGCCGCTCATCAGACTGGCCAGCGCCACCGTGGCGTGGCCGAAATAGTAGTAGTTGATCGTCATGCCCGCGAGCCACGGGTCAGGCGGCGGCAGCGCGGGCGCGTGATAGAGCGCATTCACGAACGCGATGTTCATGAACTTCTCGAGGCCGTAGAGATCGGCGTCCCAGGCGCGGATCGTCAGGACGACGACGAAGAGCGCGAGATAGAGCGCCTCGTCCCTGAGAAGCCCCGAAGGCCGGCGCAGGACGCGGCGCACGCGCGGCGTTCGCAAGGCGAGCGTCCCGGAAAGGGCGACGAGCACGGCGAGGCCGGCGATCAGCGCGGGCCCGCCCCAGGGGAGACCCGCAGAGGCGAAAAGAAACGCGACCAGCGCAACCAGCGGCATGGCGATGCAGCGCGCCAGCGCCCAGGCCCCGGCCGTCCGGCCGGGCCGGATATAGGCCGCCAGCGGCAGGGCCGCGAGCGCAAGCAAGGTCATGGCCAGATAGAACTGGGCCGCCGCCCCCCAGCCCGCCGCGTCGATCACGTGGCGCGCGCGCGCAAGGCGCGCACATGGGGATTGCGCCGGAAGGCGAGCAGCGTGCGCGCCGCCAGCATGCAGAAGCGCATCAGCTTCCATCCGCGCAACTCGGACACCGAGCCTTCGCGCGCCAGATGGCGGACAGGATGCTGCACGATCTTCGCGCCGCTCATCGAGAGGTGCAGCGCCAGCAGGACCGAGGGCAGCGGATTATCATCGCCGATCGCAGGCGCCGCCCGGGTCCAGGCCTTGCGGCTGACCAGCTTGAAAGGGATGTTCGGGTCGCGCGGCACCTTGCCGAAGGTGAGGCCGAGCAGGCCGTGCATCGAGCGCGAAATGATGGCGCGCAGCACGCCGTCGCGGCGGTCGGCGCGGATGCCTATGAACGCATCGCCGGATTTGCAGGCCCGCCAGGCGTCGGCGAAACCCTCAAGCGCGATCTGACGGTCGCTGTCGAGCAGCAGCAGCGTTTCGCCCCGCGCCGCATTGAGCCCCGTGATCAAAGCGGGACCGTGCCCGCCATTGGCGCGGTCGATCAGCCTGAGGCGTGGCTGGCGCGCCGCGATCTCGCGCAGAATTTCGCCGGTGCGGTCCCTGGACCCGTCGTTCACGACGACGATCTCGGCCGAGGCGACCACCGGCACGACATGCGTGAGGATGTCGTCCACCGCCGCAGCGATGGCGACTTCCTCGTTATAGGCCGGCATCACGATGCTCAGCTCAACCGGCGCTTCGGACATGAATGTGCAACTCTCCCGGGCGCTTCGCTAACACATCGTGGAAAACGCCGCCAAGACAGGTGATGTCGCAGCCGCCGCGCGGAAACGCGGAAACGCCGCGCGGTCGCCCGCGCGGCGTTGCAAGTTCAGGCGGCCATGCGCTCAGCCGTGCAGCTTCCTGGCCGTTTCGGCGACGACGCGGCCCTGATAGCGGGCGCCGGCCAGCTCGGTCTCGCTGGGCTGACGGCTGCCGTCAGCGCCGGTGATGGTGCTGGCGCCGTAGGGCGTGCCGCCGGTGACTTCGTCGAGCTTCATCTGGGCCTGGAAGCCGTAGTTCAGGCCGACGATGGTCATGCCGGAATGGAGGAGGTTCGTGATGACCGTGAAGAGCGTCGTCTCCTGCCCGCCATGCTGCGTGGCGGTGGAGGTGAACGCCGCGCCCACCTTGCCGTTCAGCGCGCCCCTGGCCCACAATCCGCCGGCCTGATCGAGGAAATTCGCCATCTGCGAGGCCATGCGGCCGAAACGCGTGCCGACCCCGACGATGATGGCGTCGTAATTCTCAAGATCCTCGACCCTGGCGATCGGGGCTTTCTGGTCGAGCTTGTAGTGCGAGGCTTTCGCCACCTCATCCGGCACCAGCTCGGGCACGCGCTTGATATCGACTTCAGCGCCCGCCTCGCGCGCGCCTTCGGCGACCGCTTCGGCCATTTTTTCAACGTGGCCATAGGTCGAATGATAGAGAACCAGAACTTTCGTCATCTCGGACGCTCCTTGCTGAAACCTAAGAAGAGCGGCCCGGCGCAGGCGCGCCGGGCCGTCGATGTCACGTCATGCTGCGGTGTCGACCAGGACGATTTCGGCGTCCTGGAGCGCCGTGATGCGCAGCGTCTTTTCATCGCGGATCGCCGCGCCGTCGCGGGCATCCAGGGCGACGCCGTTCACTTCCACCTTGCCGGTCGCCGGCACGAGATAGGCGTAACGCCCCTCGCCCAGCTGATACTCGGTGGTCTCGCCGGCCTTGATGGTCGCGCCGGCGACCCGTGCATCGGTGCGGATCGGCAGCGCCTCCTCGTCGCCCGCCATGCCGCTGGCCAGCGTCACGAACTTGCCGGCGCGGTCGTCCTTGGGAAACGGCTTGGCGCCCCAGGACGGCGCGCCGCCACGCTTGGTCGGCTCGATCCAGATCTGGAAGATGCGGGAGGTTTCGTCTTCCAGATTGTACTCGGCGTGACGGATCCCGGTTCCAGCGCTCATCACCTGAACGTCGCCCGCGACGGTGCGGCCCTGATTGCCCATCGA
>CAZBPO010000036.1:9492-16649 GCA_964493795.1 uncultured Flavobacteriaceae bacterium | reverse complement strand
GTCGCGCGCCGTGTCGTCCGGCGCGCTGCGGCCGGCGGCGGCGATGTCGGCGCCCGCTTCGGCCAGTGCGACGGCGATGGCGCGGCCAAGCCCGGTATTGGCGCCGGTGACGAGGGCGACCTTACCCTCGAGGCTGAACGGATTGGCCATGGCCGCCTCACTTCAGCTGGCAGATATCGAGAACGTTCATGTCGGTATAGTCGAGGTTCTCGCCCCCCATGGCCCATACGAAGCCGTAATTCATCGTGCCCGATCCCATGTGGATCGACCACGGCGGCGAGATGACCGCCTCTTCGTTCGCGACGACGATGTGGCGCGCGCCGTCGGGCTCACCCATGAAGTGAAAGACGCGCTGGTCGTCTTGGAGGCCGAAATAGAAATAGACCTCAGAACGGCGGTCATGGAGATGCGGCGGCATCGTGTTCCAGACGCTGCCGGGCTTGAGCAGCGTGACGCCGAGCAACAACTGCGCCGACTTGCAGACGCCGGGAACGATGTACTGATAGATCGTGCGCTCGTTCGACGTCTCCAGCGCGCCGCGATGAAGCGGTGTCGCCTGGTCGATGGAGATCTTCTGCAGATCGAACCGCGCATGGGCGGGCGTCGAGACGAGATAGAAATGGGCGGGCGCCGCCGCATCGACGCTTTCGAACACGACCTCGGCGCTGCCCATCGGGACATAAAGGCCGTCGCGCTCCTTCAGATCGACGGCGACGCCATCCACCGTGATACGGCCCGCGCCACCGACATTGACGACGCCGAGTTCGCGGCGCTCCAGAAACGGGCGTCCGGCGGCCGAGGCCGGCTCGGTCTGATCGGGCAGCTTCAGCGGCGCGGCGGCCGGCGCAGCACCGCCGATGACGAACCGCTCGTTATGGGCATAGTTCAGGGAGATGCGGCCCGGCGTGAAAAGCCCGCCGACCAGGTAGCGGTCGCGCAGGTCCTGGTTTTCCGCCGTCCGCATCTGGTCGGGATGGGTCGCGTGATAAGTTTTGTCGAACATGTGGCCCTCCGCGCCTGTGCTGCCGACAGGCTGTGAGGCATTGAAATCCTCGTTTTCGACACCGGTGTCAATCTGTCGCGATGCGATCAGGCCTTTGCCGGCGGGGCGGTCGATTCCCGCACGACCAGCGCCGGCGTGAACTGGCCTTCGTCGGGCGGCTGCTTGGCGAAGCCCTCGACGGCGCCGGACAGCAGCTTCTCAGCCGCCGATCGGCCCATCTGACGGATCGGCAGCTTTACGGTCGTCAAAGTCGGCCAGACCTTCGCGGCGACCGGGCTGTCGTCATATCCCACGATCGAAAGATCGCGCGGTATGTCGAAACCGAGATCGCGCGCGGCGCGATAGACGCCGGCCGCCATTTCGTCGTTGCCGCAGAACACCGCCGTCGGGCGCGGCTTGCGGGTAAGCAGCGCCTTGCCGCACGCGACGCCGGACTCGAACGTATAGGCCCCGAACACCACATCGTCGGCGGCGAGCTTCAGGCCTTTCTCCGCAAGGCCCGCGGCGAAGCCTTTGCGCCGCTCGTGCGACGAGCGGAACGATGTCGGGCCCGAGACGAAGGCGATGCGCCTGTGGCCAAGATCGGCCAGATGGCGGGCCGCTTCGGACGCGCCGACGCGATCGTTCGTGACGATCATCGCAGGGCCGCGATCGAGCGTGACCGAGGCGATGCGCACATAGGGGCAGTCGATCTCGGTCAGAAGCTCGGCCAGCGCCGCATCTTCCGAAACGGACGGCGGCATGATGACGCCGAACAGCTTCTGGCGTTCGACGAACGCGCGCACGTCCTTCAGGAAATTGGGGTTGGAGAGATCGCAGGGATGGACGACCAGCTCGAAGCCCGAGCCGCGCACGGCGTCGAGAATGCCCTGCTGCATGTCGATGACATACTGGGCGCTGGGATTGTTGTAGATGAGCCCGACGAGGAACGACCGGCGGAAGGCGAGGCCGCGCGCCTGCAAGTCCGGCATGTAGGAGAGCGCGTCGATTACCTTCATCACGCGCGCCCGGGTTTCGTCCTTCACGAAGGGTGAGAGATTGATGATGCGCGAGACGGTCTTTTTCGAGACGCGCGAAAGACGCGCGATATCGTTGATCGTCGGGCGACGGCCGCTGCGCTGGAACTCGTCCAGCGCCGCCTCGTCGGCGTCCGCCGCCAATCGTTCTTCATCCGGTTCGATCACGTCTCTGCCCCGTCGCACGCTTGCTTCAGCCGTATCAGGTGCCCTTCGACTTAGCCCCGCTGTCTAGCACAGCGGGATCGGTCGGGGTCATGGTTTCCATATCCCAGCCCGCCGGGTCGAACGGCCGCGCCGTCTCGGCCATTTGCGGATAGCCCAGAACCTCGCTTTCGCTGTCGATGATCCAACCCCGACCCTCGGCCACATCGGCCAGCACGCGCACGTCATGGTGGTCGCGGTCCCAGGGCCTGGCCCCGGCCTGCGACAGCACGAAGCGCTCGACGGCTCGCGCCGGCATGGGCTGCAGGCCCTCCGGCCAGACCGGCGGTTTGGCCGTCTCGATGATCCGCGCCGGCCCGGTCGTGTAGCGGCCCGTCATCGCCACCGGGCGTCCGATGATGTCGACCGCGATATTGTCGCGCGCGTGATACTCCACGTCGCCGTCGCCCCCCAACGCGAAGAACGCCACATGTTCTGGCGTCGAGGGCCCGCCGCGCATCACATTGCCGACCGCCGATATCTTGCCGGTCTGATAGGGCTCGGCGCCCCATTCGTTGCCCTGCAGGTTGTAGTGCACGGCCCGCAGGCCGGGATTGTAGATGAAGTTGTTCGCCATCACGGCATGGACGCCGCCCTTGAACAACGCGTTGCGCTCATAATTGTGGGCATAGAGATTTCCGGCGATCAGCAGGCCGGTGATGTTGTCGTGGATGAGCGAGCCTTTCGAGTGCTCCAGCTTGTTGTGCGTAGACCACGACAGGCTCTCGGCGATGATGTTGTTGGTGTAGGTAAGGTCGTGCGACGTGCCCTTGCGCCAGTCGTCGGGCGTTTCGCCGGTGAAGCGCGGCCCCGAGGCCGACAGGTTCTCGTCTGTCGCCCAGGTCAGCGAACAGTGGTCGACCACGATGTTGTAGGCCGACAGGGTCGAGATCGCGTCTTCGTTCCAGCCGCTGAACTTGGCCTGCCCGGCCTCGCCGACGCGGATGCGGATATGCTGGACGATCACGTCGTGGGTGGCGATGTCCATGCCGCCTTTGATGAACGTGATGCCGGGCGAAGGCGCGGTCTGCCCGGCGATGGTGACGAAGGGCTCCGTCACCTTCAGCGTGTTGCGGTCCAGGTCGATCACGCCGCCGACCTCGAACACGATGATGCGCGGCCCCGCCGTCTCCAGCGCGGCGCGGAACGATCCGGGCCCTTCGGATGCGAGGGTAGTGACCTTCAGTATCTGCCCGCCACGCCCGCCTTTGGTCTTCGATGCCCAGCCGATGGGGCGCGGAAACCAGAGATCCAGCGGCGCTTCCGCCGCATGGCTGCGCCACGAGCCGAACAGGCCCAGCGCGAGACCTGCGCCTGCCGCCGCGCC
Organism: uncultured Flavobacteriaceae bacterium; assembly: GCA_964493795.1. GTDB lineage: Bacteria > Pseudomonadota > Alphaproteobacteria > Micropepsales > Micropepsaceae > JADZAI01. Next base: position 13,099 of record CAZBPO010000036.1, on the reverse strand, counting down.
CAAGAATTCCCGTCTGTCCATTGTCGCCTCCCAGCGCCGTTTCGTCGGTTCCGACCTTAAGGCCGTGTCATGAGGATTGAATATGACACCGGTTTCCTGTACTCGCAATCCAAGTCCGCCGGCTGAGAGCGGGCTGGGAGCGCGACAGGCGATGCAGGGCGAGACGGCGGAAGTGTCCGGTTATATCATTGATTTTACGTCGTTTTCCGGGGCGCGCCGTGGGGCCTGAGGGAATCGCCACGCGTTTCGTGGCGGCAAGGCGCGCCGCCCGCGCGCTTGAGGGCTTTCCCGGCGAGACGCCGGGCACGCTGAACGAAGCCTACGAAATCCAGGAACGCGCGATCGCGCTTTGGGACGACGGCATCGCCGGCTGGAAGATCGGCCGCATCCCGACGCCCGCCCTGCAGGCGCATTTCGGCGACGAGCGGTTGTGCGGCCCGATCTTCAGGCATGCCGTCCGCCAAGCCGTGCCCGGCCAGGCGACGGTCTTTCCGATTTTCCCCGGCGGTTTCGCGGCCGTCGAGGCCGAGCTCGTTTTCCGCATTGCCCACGATGCCGATCCTGACAAGCTCGATTGGTCGCCCGACGAGGCTGCGGCGCTTGTCGGCGAGATGTTCGGCGGCGTCGAAACCGCCGGCAGTCCGCTGGCGACGATCAACGAGCTGGGACCTGCTGTGGTGATCTCGGACTTCGGAAACAATGCCGGGCTGATCCTCGGCCCGGAGATCGCTGGCTGGCGCGAGCGCGATCCCGCCACGCTGACCTGCGAAACCTTCGTCGAGGGCGTCTCGGTCGGCCGCGGCGGCGCGCTCTCCCTTCCCGGCCGGCCGCTGAAGGCCGGCCAGTATGTCTCGACCGGCGCGGCGACAGGCATTCACGACATCCTGCACGGCCAGTCCTGCGAGATCGTCTTTCCTGGCCACGGAGCGATCGCCTGTCGCGCCGTCGCCGCACAACCCATGAGCGCGCCATGACGCTGACCCGCCGCAGCCTCATCGTTTCCGCAACAGCCGCCGCAGCGGCCGGGTTCGCCGGCCGGGGGCGCGCCGATGCGCCCCGCCTGCTGACCGCCGCCGACGTCCACCGCGACAAATACCCCACGGTAGAGGCGGTGAAATGGATCGGCCGCGAGCTGGCCGAACGCACCGGCGGTCGGCTGGATATCCGCGTCTATCATTCGGCCCAGCTGGGCTCGGAGGACGATTCGATCGGGCTCGTGCGGTTCGGCGGCCTCGACATCTGCCGCGTCAACATCGCCGCGCTCAACAACGCGTTCCCCGAGACCGCGATCCTGTCGCTGCCTTATGTCTTCCATTCCACCGATCACCTGCACCGGGCGCTCGATGGCGATGTCGGGGCCGATCTGCTTTCGGTCTTCCGGCGCCGCGGCATGGTCGGCCTCGCCTTCTACGATGCGGGCGCGCGCTGCTTCTACAACGCCGCCAGGCCCATCGGCTCGCTGGCCGATCTGGAAGGCCTCAAGATCCGCGTTCCGCAATCCGACATCTTTCTCGCCATGGCCGGCGCGCTGGGCGCGAACCCCACGCCGCTGACCGTCAGCGCGGTGTTCTCGGCGCTGCAGACGCGGCTGATCGACGGCGCCGAGAACAATTGGCCGACCTTCGAGACCGCACGCCACTTCGAGGTCGCCGAACACTGGGCGGCCACAGAACATTCCTATTCGCCGGAAGTGCTGCTGATATCGGCCGACACGTTCGATGCGATGAGCGCCGACGATCAGGAGTTGATGCGCGACACGGCGCGCCGCTCGGTGCCCGTCATGCGCGAATTGTGGCTTCAGACCGAAGCCGATTCGCGCGCCAAGGCGCTGGCCGGCGGCGTGCAGATCACCGAGGTCGACAAAGAGCCGTTCCGGCGCGCCGCCGAGCCGGTGCTGGCGCGCTATCTGCGCGACGAGCGGCTGAACGATTTCTTCAAGAGAATAAGCGCCCTGGCATGACCGCGGCGCAGCAACGGGGTGGAACATGTCGGACGGGCGGGAAGGCGGAACCAAAGCCTTGAGCCTGATGGCGGGCGCGGCGATGGCGATAGCCGGCGTCGCGCTTGTGGTGATGGTTCTCGCGCAGGCCTGGCAGGTCTTCGCACGCTATGTGTTGAACTCGTCGCCCGGCTGGACCGAGCCGGTCGCCCTGCTCTGCATGGGCCTCGCGGTCATGCTCGGCGCCGCCGTCGCGGTGCGGCGCGAGACTCATTTCGGGTTCTTCACATTGCGCGAGGCGAGCCCTCCGGCGGTGCGGCGGGTGCTGAGGACGATCAACCGCATCATCGCTCTCGCGGTCGGGCTCGCCCTGTTCTGGTGGGGCACGGCGTTGATGATCGACGACTGGAGCGTGCCGATGCCGGGCGCCCCCCTGCCGGCGGGGCTTCGTTATCTGGCGCTCAGCCTGGGCGGCGCGCTGATGTCTGTTTTCGCGCTTGAGCGCCTGCTGGCAGGCGACCCGCCCGCGCCGGCCGTGACTGCGGAGGTCTGATCGTGGAACTCGTCATCCTGTTCGGCCTGTTCGCCATATTGCTGGCCATCGGGACGCCGGTCGCCTTCGCGCTGTTCGTCTCGACGACCGTGTCGATCGTCTATCTGGGCCTGCCGCCGATCGTGGTGGTGCAGCAGAGCGCCTCGGACATGTCGTCGGTATCGCTCCTCGCGATTCCGCTGTTCATCTTCGCGGGCGAGCTGATGCTGCGCGGCGGCATCTCCGACCGCATCATCGCATTCGCATCCGCCGGCGTCGGCCATATCCGGGGCGGGCTGGCGCAGGTGAACGTCGTGTCTTCGACCCTGTTCGGCGGCGTTTCCGGATCGGCCATCGCCGACGTCACGGCGGTCGGCGGCACGATGATCCCGCAGATGGTCAAGCGCGGCTACGAGCCCGCTTACGCCGTGAACGTGACGATCACGGCGGCGCTGATCGCGCTGCTGGTGCCGCCTTCGCACAACATGATCCTTTATTCCGCAGCCGCCGGCGGCGGCATCTCGATCACCCAGCTTTTTACGGCCGGCATCGTGCCTGCGCTGATGGTGGCGGTCGCGGTGATGGTCACCTCCTACATCATGGCCCGCCGGCGCGGTTATGCCGCCGAGCCGTTTCCCGGGTATAGCGTGGTGCTGCGCAGCTTCGTGATCGCCGTGCCGGGTCTTCTGCTGGTCGCGATCATCTTCGTCGGCATCAAGGCCGGCGTCTTCACCGCCATCGAAAGCGCTTCGATCGCAGTCGTCTATGCGGTCGCCGTGACCGTTCTGGTTTACCGGCACATGACGTGGGACGCGTTCAAGGAGGCCTGCAGCGGGGCCGTGCGCACCGCCGGGCACATCCTCTTCATCATCGGCGCGGCGGGCGCGTTCGGCTGGCTGATGGCCTATCTCCAGATCCCCGCGCACACCGTCGAGCTGATGCAGACCATCGCGTCCGACAAGTTCGCCATCCTGCTGATGATGGTGGTGATCCTGCTGATGCTGGGCACCTTCATGGACATGGCGCCGCTGATCATCATCGCGACGCCCATCTTCCTGCCGGTGGCCAAGGCGTTCGGCATCGACCAGATCCATTTCGGCGTGGTCATGATCCTGACCTGCGGCATCGGCCTGCTG
>CAZBPO010000036.1:1876-9482 GCA_964493795.1 uncultured Flavobacteriaceae bacterium | reverse complement strand
CTGACGCCGCCGGTCGGCTCGGTGCTGTTCGTCGGCTGCGCGATCGGCAAGATCAGCGTGGGCGAAGCCATACGTTCGATCTGGCCGTTCTACCTGGCGGCGCTGATCGTCCTGCTGCTGGTCACGCTGATCCCCGGCCTGTCGCTATGGCTGCCCAGCGCAACGATGTGAAGCGCAGCCGGCCCATAGCGGCCGAATCCGCGCACGACCGGGCCACGCGGGGCCCGGATCAGGAATGGCGCACCGGACAGGTGAGGTTCTACGTCCGGCCAAACCGGGTGGCCGTCAGGCCAGCTGACCTCTGGCGCAAAGCTCCACCACCGCGTGGCCGCGTGTGGTGCGCCCGCCGCGCATATGCTCGGCAAGGCACCGGTCGATCAGCGCTTCGCAGCCCACCGCCTCGGTGGCCATTTCGGCCAGCTTGAACTGCATGTTCTGGAAATCGAGCAGCCGCTGGCCGAACGCGGCACCAGGCCTTGCTCGCGCCAGGCCGCGACTTTCTCGTCGGGCGCTTCTGTCTCGAGGAAGCGGCGCACCATGTCTGAGAAGATGTTGTACGATTCGTCGGCGAGCGCCGCCGGAAGGGCTGGTTGAATTCTCATCTCTGGCTTTCCCCACCGGCAAATTCGTCGTGACAGAGGGGCTTGCGGGTTTCGGCCGCAGCTGCGATGGCGGTTACGGCTCTGCGAGGCCGATAAGCCTGCCGCCTGTTCGCAAAGCCCGAGCTGAAAGCTTCGCGCGTCGACGGCCTAAGGGCGCCCGGCCGCGACCGGCGCGGCCAACCATTTAAACCCTTAGGGCGCGCCAAACCTGTGACGCCGGCCCGCAGGCCTCTACGCGGAGGCACGCAAAGCCAACGGACCGAAAGCATCGCTGACCATGGCGCGCACCGACGAGCGGCTGTCGCTGACCGAGGCGCAGCTCGCCAGACCACTCACAGGTGACGCCGCCACTAGGCCGAGCGCCGGAAGGTCCGGATGAGCCTTGGAATATTGTCACAACCTTCAGCGACCAGGTCAAAATCACGGCCGCCGATCAACCACTCCTGATAAAGGCCAAGAAGCAGCCGCCCGAGCGCATTTTCGGCTGAAACCGGCGTCCAGTTCTCGCTCATGAGGCCTTCGCTCTCGGCATACATCAGGATTTCGATCAGCTGCGCGCGCTGTTTCTCATAGGCCTCGTTGAGAAGGTTTTTTGCTTTGTCGACGCTCTCATCGACCAGACCTATGCGCGACAGAAGGGCGTATACGCGTTGCTGCCGCTCGTCGCTGGCGAAGCGACGAAGGCCGACGAGGGTCGACTCCTCGATCAGGTCAAACGGATCTCTGGATGTATCGCACGGGACGCTCGCCAGATGCTGCTGCGGGAGAGCGATGGATTCGTAGATAACCTGAATCACCGCCGCCTTGTCGGCGAAGTGCCAGTAGAATGCGCCCCGGGTGACGCCGGCCTTCCGCGCGATCTGCTCCAAAGTCGTTTCGGACACGCCTTTCTGAAAGAACAGCAGCTCGGCCGCATCGATGATGCGCTGGCGCGTTTCTTCGGCTGCTTCCTTGGTCCTCCTCACCCGCCCCCCCACTTTATCAAGGATATGCAGGGCCGCCTGCGACCAGGCAACGCCGCTGTGTCGCAAGACCGGATCATGCGAGCCGCAGCTCTTCGGCAAGATGCGCCGCCAATGCGTCTGCGACGTCTGCACAGGACAGCCCTGCAGGCGACGAAAGCAGGCTTGGCGCCGAAGCCGCCGCTATCAGCGTTCCGACCGCCAGGTCACGCCACCGCCGACCATCAAGGCTCCGCACGATCATCGCCCTGGTCAACGCGTCCTTGGTCCGGAAATGATACAGCAGCCCGCCTTTGCTGATGCCCACGTGACGCGCGATTTCGCTCAGCGTCACACGGCCGAACCCTTTCGACAGAGCGATGTCCCGGACTGCGTCGAAGATCGCCGCATGCAATCTGTCCGCCTCAGCCATCGGCCCGCAGCGCCTCTTGGCGCAGAGCTCGGTCATCCCTCGACCAATGGCGCTGAGGAGGCTGCGGAGCCGGCCGCCGGCCGCGTGCGGCGGTCAAAGAGACTCATGACGAACACAAAGAATACCGGCACGAAGAAAATCGCCAGCACGGTTCCCGAGATCATCCCGCCGATCACGCCGGTGCCGATCGCTTGCTGGCTTTCCGCGCTCGCGCCCGACGCCAGCGCCAACGGCAGAACGCCCAACGTAAACGCGAGCGACGTCATCAGGATCGGGCGGAAGCGCAGCTTGGCGGCCTCCAGGGTCGCCTCGATCACGCCTTTGCCTTCCGCGCGCAGATCTTTGGCGAACTCGATGATCAGAACGGCGTTCTTCGCGCTAAGGCCGATGATCGTGATGAGGCCGACCTTGAAGTACACATCGTTCGGCATTCCAAACAACGTCAAGGCCGCCGCCGACCCGAGCAGACCCAGCGGCACCACTAGGATGACCGACAGAGGGACCGACCAGCTCTCATAGAGCGCGGCGAGCACCAGAAACACCAGTAACGCCGAGATCGCGAGGAGGAATGGCGCCTGCGAACCCGACTGGATTTCCTGCAACGATTGCCCAGTCCACTCGAAGCCGAAGCCTGGTGGCAGTTCGCCGGCCAGCCGCTCCATCTCCGCGATGGCGTCGCCGGACGAATAGCCCGGCGCAGCCATGCCGCCGATGCGGATCGCCCGATAGCCGTTATAGCCGATGACCTGCGAGGGTCCTCGTGTCCACTCTGTCCGCGCGAACGCCGACAACGGCACCATTCCTCCGCGCGCATTGCGCACGTTCAACTTCAATATGTCCGCTTCGCTCATCCGTTTGCTGGCGTCGGCCTGTACGACGACGCGCTGCAGGCGGCCCTCGTTCGGATAGTCATTGATATAGGCCGAGCCCAGGCTGGTCGCGAGCGTGCCGCTGATATCGGCGAAGGTCACGCCGAAGGCGTTCGCCTTCTCGCGGTCGATCAGCAGCGAGACCTGCGGCGCGTCGGGCATGCCCTCGGGATAGGCCATCATGAAGACTGGGCTGCCCATGATCGCGCCAAGCAACTGGTCGCGCGCGGCCGCCAGCGCGTTCTGACCAAGGCCGCCGCGATCCTGCAGGCGGAACGAGAAGCCCGTCGAATTGCCGAGGCCCTGAACAGCCGGCGGCGACAGCGCCATGATATTCGCGTCGGTCACGCCGCCCAGCGCGCCGTTGGCGCGTTCCGCGATCGCCTGCGCACTGTCCTCGGGGCCGCGTTCAGCCCAGTCCTTCAACGTCATGAACGCGAGGCCGGCATTTTGGCCACCGCCCGAGAAGCTGAAGCCCGAGATCACCGTCGCGCTCTTCACCGCCGGCTCCGCCATGAAGACTTCCTCGACCTTGCGAACGACGTTGAACGTGCGGTTCGCGCTCGCATCGGTCGGGGCCTGAATATCGACGATGACGAAGCCCTGATCTTCGTCGGGAAGAAAGGCTGACGGAAGCCGGGCGAACATCCAGCCCAGTCCGGCAAGAAGCACCAGATAAATCACCATGTAGCGCCCGGTGCGCCGCACCACACCGGCGACGCCGGAACCATAACGTTGCGAAACGCGCTCGAAGCCCCGGTTGAACCAGCCGAAGAAGCCTTTCTTCGCGTGATGATGCCCGGCCTGAACCGGCTTCAGGAAGGTGGCGCACAACGCCGGGGTGAGCGACAGCGCCATCAGCGCCGAAAACAGGATCGCCGACACCATAGTCAAACTGAACTGTTGATAGATCACGCCCACCGCGCCCGGGAAGAACGCCATCGGCACGAAAACAGACGTCAACACCAGCGTGATGCCGACAATCGCGCCGGTGATCTGGGTCATCGCCTTGCGCGCCGCTTCTTTCGGCGGAAGCCCCTCCTCGGACATGATGCGCTCGACGTTTTCCACGACGACGATGGCGTCGTCGACAAGGATGCCGATCGCCAGGACCATCGCGAACATCGTCAGAACGTTGATCGAGAACCCGATCGCCAGCATCACCGCGATCGCTCCCAGCAACGCGATCGGCACCACGACCATGGGGATCAGCGTGTAGCGGAGATTCTGCAGGAAGACGAAGATCACCACGAAGACCAGAAGCATCGCTTCGACCAGCGTGTACATCACCTTCTCGATCGAGATCGCGACGAATGGCGACGTGTCGTAAGGGATCGAGTATTCGACGCCGGCCGGAAAAAAGCGCGACAGCTCGTTCATGCGCGCGTCGATAGCGGCCGAGGTCGCCATCGCGTTCGCGCCCGGCGCCAGCTGGATCGCAATCGATGCGCTGGGCGCGCCGTTGAGGCGCGACGAGAAGTCATAGGACTGCCCGCCCACCTCCACCCGCGCCACGTCTCCCAGACGCACGCTCGAGCCGTCGGGATTGGCGCGAAGCACAATGTTCGAGAATTCTTCGGGTGAGCTCAGCTGACCTTTGACGAGGACTGTCGCCGAAATCTGCTGCTCCTCCAGGCTGGGCATGCCGCCGATCCGTCCGGCGGGGGCCGCAGCGTTCTGGCTTGCGATGGCGGCATTGACGTCGGCCGTCGTGATGTTCAGCCCCACCATGCGATCGGGATCAAGCCAGATGCGCAAGGCGCGCTCGGTTGCGAAGAACTGCGCCTTGCCGACGCCCGGCACGCGCCGCAACTCACCTATGATGTTTCGCGCCAAGTAGTCGCCAAGATCGATGTTGCTCATCGAGCCATCTTTGGAGATGACGCTGACGATCAACAGGAAGCCCGCGCCGGCCTGCTCCACCTGGATGCCCTGCTGGGTCACCGCCGCCGGCAGGCGGGGCTCGACGCGCTTGATGCGGTTCTGAACGTCGACCGAGGCGAGATCGGGATCGGTGCCCGGCTCGAAGGTCACGGTGATCTGGATGAGACCGGAGGAATCTGACGACGACTCGAAATAGAGCAGGCCCTTCGCGCCGTTCAGCTCTTCTTCGATCAGTCGCGTGACGCTCTGATACGTGTCTTCGGGCGATGCGCCCGGATAGAACGTCATCACCTCGATCTGCGGCGGCGCGACGTCGGGATATTGCGACACCGGCATTTGCGGCAGAGCCAGAAGTCCGGCCAGCGAAATGAAGATTGCGACCACCCACGCAAAAATGGGCCGGTCGATAAAGAAGCTGGGCATAGGGGCTAGTCCTGCTGCGGCTGGGCGTCAGACGCCCGCTGTTCGGGTGTCCAGTCTTGCGCGACAACGGGCCCGCCCGGTTGGAGCTTCTGGAAACCTTCCACAATGATGCGTTCGCCGGCGGAAAGGCCTGTCTCAACGATCCAGCGATTGCCGTCGGCGCGCCCCAGCCTCACCGGACGGACATTGGCGATCTCGCCTTCGGCGATCACATAGACAAAGGGTTTGCCGGCGCCATCGCGCTGGATCGCCTGCTGTGGCACTGCGATGGCCTGTTGTGTGCCCTGATCTACAACCCCACGCACATAAAGGCCGGGCAACAAGTCGCCCTCGGGATTGGCGAACTCTCCACGCAGCGTCACCTGACCCGTATCGGCCTCCACCACGGCCTCTGAGAACAGCAATTTGCCGGGGTGCGCGTATGGCGAACCATCATCCATCACCAGAGTTACCGCAGCTTCCCCTTCACCTGCCGACTTGATGGTTCCTGCTTTCACGGCGCGGCGCAGCGCCAGCATCTCGCCGGCCGGCTGCGTGAAGTCGGCATAGACGACGTCCAGTTGGTTGATCGTCGCCAACGGCTGCGCGTCTGTTGGCCCGACGAGCGCACCTTCGGTCACCAGCGCACGGCCGATCAGACCGCCGATCGGTGCTTTCACTTCCGTGTTCTCAAGATCCAGCCGCGCGGCTTCGGCGTCTGCCTTGGTACGCGCCACGTCCGCCTCGGCTTGCTTCAGCGCCGCCGCGGCATTGTCCATGTCCTGGGCGCTGGCGACTTTGCGTTCGCGCAAGCGGCGGATGCGTTCGGCCTGTTCGCGCGCCTGCACCAGACCTGCCTCGGCGCGCTTCTGTGCGCCCTCGGCGCTCTCCAGCCGCGCCCGGAACGGACCCGGGTCGATCCGATAAAGGATATCGCCCTGCTTCACGGTCACGCCCTGCGTGAACACGCGCTCGATCACGATGCCGGAAACCCGGGCACGTACATCGGCGCTCTGCAATGGCGCGATGCGTCCGGGAAGCTCGCTCGTCACCCGAACAGGTTCAGTGGCGACCGATATGACCGCCACTGGCGCAGGCCCATGCATGCCGTCGGGCGGGGCGGCTTGATCAGCCCCGGAGCTGAAATACCAGGCAGCTGCCCCAGCCACGAAAAGTCCGGAAATCAGCCACACACCAACAATCCGACGGCGAGACATAAAGGCCCCATATACAAACATTCTCGTATGTATATGATGTGTGCAGCGCAACAAAGCAAGGCTGCAGATCGGCCTCGTTAGACGGCGCTGCTCTGTCAGGGCGATATGAGGCGATGCGACGATCTAATCGCGCTTACGATCGTTCAGCGGAATCCAAAGCCAGCCGACAGCTAGCCGTCTCGGTTCATTGCACGCGACGGCACCAAGGTTCAGCGGCTTGAGTGACTTACAATGAATTGATTTTACTAGAAAATTTATGGCGCGCCCGAAAGGATTCGAACCTCTGACCCCCAGATTCGTAGTCTGGTGCTCTATCCAGCTGAGCTACGGGCGCGCTGCCGAAGGGGCCTTGGCCCCGGCGGAGGGATGCCTTTAAGGGCCGGGCGGCCGAAAGGCAAGAGCGGGTTGCGCAGGAATCGCCCATCGCCCCGGGCGGCGGTTGAGGCGCGGCGCGGCTCTGCTACAAAACGGCCGATGGGCGCAGGCGACACGGACGGAGATGGCGGAGGCCGGGGCATCGGGCGCTCGCTGTCGGGCCGCCTGCTGTTCCTGACGATTCTCTTCGCGCTGGCCGTGCAGCTGCTGATCTATGCGCCCCTTGTGGCGGGCGCGCATCAGGATCTGCTGCGCGCCCGCATCGCTGCGGCGCAGACCGCCGTTCTGGCGCTGGAGGCGACCCAGGACAATCAGGTCAGCCCGCGCCTCAGGCAGGAATTGCTGGCCAACGCCGGCGCGGTGGCGGTGGCGCTCAAGCGCGACGAAGCCCGGCTTCTGTTCCTCGCCGACGAGGTGCCCCAGCCCGTCTCGAAGATCTACGACCTGCGTGAGGAAGACCGGATGACGGCCATCGGCGACGCGGCGGAGACGCTGTGGGGCGATGGCTCGCGCACGCTGCGGATCGTCGATACGCCGCGCCTCGGCGGCGGGCAGTTCATCGAGGCGATCGTCGAGGAACGGCCGATCCGCACGGCGCTGGCCGAATTCGCCCTGCGCTCGTTCCTGATCGGCCTGGCGATCGCGCTGGCGACCGGCTTTCTGGTGTTTCTGACGCTGAATTTCGCGCTGGTGCGCCCGATCCGCCGGCTGATCCGGTCGATGACCGCGTTTCGCGCCGCGCCGGAAGACGCTGGCAGCGTCCTCGCCCCCAGCGGCCGGCGCGACGAGATCGGCGACGCGGAAGAGGCGCTTGCCGGGATGCAGCGCGACATCCGCGCCGCGCTGGCCCAGCGCGCGCATCTCGCCGCGATGGGCGCTGCGG
>CAZBPO010000036.1:0-1866 GCA_964493795.1 uncultured Flavobacteriaceae bacterium | reverse complement strand
GGATCAATCACGATCTCAGGAATATGCTGTCGGGGGCCCAGCTGGCGTCCGAAAATCTCGAACAGAGCCGCGACCCCAATGTGCGGCGGATGGCGCCCCGCCTGATGCGCACGCTCGACCGCGCCATCGCCCTCACCACCGATACGCTCGCCTATGGCCGGGCCGGCGAGCGCGCGCCCGTACCGGCGGCGCTCGATCTGGCCGAACTGGTGCAGGAGGCGGCGGCGCCCGGCGGCGCGCTGGCCGCGGCGCGCACGCGTTTCGTCAATGCGGTGCCCAAGGGTTTCCGCTTCAAAGCCGACGGGGAACAACTCTACCGCATCCTGCTCAACCTGATCCGCAACGCCGTGCAGGCGATCGAGGCCTGCGGCGCGGCGGCGACGCTCACCGTCTCGGCGGCGCGTGGCGGCGGCCGCGTGACGATCGACGTGGCCGACACCGGTCCCGGCATTCCCGATCACGTCCTGCCCCATCTGTTCGAACCGTTCGGCGTGTCGGGCCGGGCGGGCGGAAGCGGCCTTGGCCTTGCGATCGCGCGCGAACTGGCGCGCGGCCATGGCGGCGAACTCGCCTTGCTCGACACCGGCGAGCAGGGCACGGTGTTCCGCCTGACCCTGCCCGACGGAGACGAGCCATGAGCGGCGATCTTTTGCTCGCCGATGCAGGCGGCACGTTCACCCGCATCGCGCTGGCCAGCGCCGACGGAACGATCGGTCCCAGCGAAGTCATGGAGACCGGCGCCTTCGCCCGCTTCGAGGACGCCGCCCGCGATTTCATCGCCGCGCACGGGGCCAAGCCGACGCGCGCGGCCATCGCGGCCGCCGGCCCGGCGGCCGGCGGCGCAATCCAGATGACCAACGGGCCGCAATGGCTGATCGAGCAGCGCGCCGTGGCGGCGGCGCTGGAGCTTTCCGAAGTCGTGCTGGTCAATGATTTCGCGGCCGTCGCCGCCGCCGCGCCGCGTCTGCCGGCGAACCGTCTGGTCGATGTGAAAACGGGCGCGGCGGACGACGGCGCGATCGCCGTGATCGGGCCGGGCACGGGGCTGGGCGTCGCCATCGTGGCGCGCGACGGAACGGACTGGCGGGTGCTCGCCGGGGAAGGCGGACATGCCGGCCTGTCGCCCGTGAACGACCGCGAGATCGCGGTGCTCTATCAGCTGATCCGCCGCTTCGGCCATGTGAAGGCCGAATACGTCCTGTCGGGTCCGGGTCTGGAGATTCTGTGGGAGACGCTGGCGGCGCTCGACGGGGCCGACGCGACGATGCGTCCGACCTCTGGCGAGATCGCCGAACGCGCGCGCCGGGGCCGCTGCGAGCTGTCGGCCGAGGCGGTCGCGATCATGACCGGCTGGCTGGGCGGATTCGCCGGCGACGTGGCGCTGATCGCGGGCGCGACCGGCGGGGTCTATCTGGCGGGCGGCGTGCTGCCGCGCTGGGGCGATCTGTTCGACCATGCCCTGTTCGCACGGCGCTTCACCGCCAAGGGCTCGCATCGCGCCATGATGGAGGCGATGCCGGTGCGGCTCATCGTCGACCCGCAGGCGACCTTCAAGGGGCTGATCGCTCTTATCGGAGAAGCGGCATGAGCGTGAGGCCCGGACCGCGCAACCTCATCACCGACGTCGAGGGCCTGTCGGTCGGCAATGCCGAAGACCAGCGCGTCATCACCGGCGTCACCGTGATCCTGCCGGCAGGGCGGGCGGTGGCCGCCGCCGACGTGCGTGGCGGCGGGCCCGGCACGCGGGAGACCGACGCGCTGGAGCCGCATAATCTGGTCGACGCCGTCGACGCCATCGTGCTGTCCGGCGGCTCGGTCTATGGCCTCGACGCAGCGGACGCGGTGGCTGCGGCGCTGGGCGCGGCG
>CAZBPO010000035.1:6184-16695 GCA_964493795.1 uncultured Flavobacteriaceae bacterium | reverse complement strand
AGCAGCCATGGCGCGCCAGCACGGACCTGCCGTTGAAGCTTGCCGATCGGCCAGGCGAGGCCGAACTTGCGACGCGTGAGAAGCCAGAGGCCGACAAGCTCGACACGGACGCCTATCTATCCGTGTTGATGGGCGACGGAACAGGGGCCGATACCTATCTCAAGCTGTTCCCGGAAGGGGCCTACCGCGCCGAGGTCGAAGCCCTGAAGTCGGAGCCGCGCGTCGAACCGGTCGAGCATGATCTGGTCGAGCCCACTTCGGTGAATATCCGTTTCGCCAACATGCCCACCGGCGAGCCGGTCCGTTTCGACATCGTCTCGCACGCCTGGCTGTTCAGCGAGGCCGACTCCCAGTGGCCCAAAGCGCCGCCGCCGCAGGAGGCCGTGGCCGCGCCTGAAGGGACGGCCAGCGGCGAGGTCACCTGGACGGGCCGCGAGCCGCTCGCGCCTGGCCTTTATGAGATCAGGGTATTCGTCGGGCCCGACGAGATGGAGTTCGACGCCTGGTCGCTGCGTCGGGCCGTGCCGGGCCGCGACGCGCATTTCTTCCGCACCATTCGCATTCTGCCGCGCCTGGCTGAGGTCGCCACCGACAAGCAGATCTACGCGCCGGGCGAGCCGGTCCGCGTCGCCTATGCCGAGATGCCTGTGTTCAACACGTCGTCGCGCAGCTACCGGCCCTTCATCACGCTGGTGAAGGCCGACGCTCCCCAGCGTGCGTGGCAGCAATACAAATACACTGAAGCTGAAACCGGCGAGCTGAAGCTCGAGGCACCGATGACGCCCGGCGATTATCAGGTCCGCGTTCTGTTCCAGGAGGATGGTTTCGTGCGCGGCGTCGCCGACATCACGGTGGGTGATCTGCCGCGCGCCACGCCTGAGCCGACGCCCGTGCCGACGCCCACGCCGGCCCCGACCCCCGTGCCGGAAGACATGAACGTGGTCATCGCCCTGTCAAAGCCGGCCTTCGCGCCCGACGAACAGATCACCGGCAAGGTCACTGGCCTCTCCGGCGACCGCGACTGGATCGCTGTCGTGCCGGCCGGCGCCGAAGACGGCACGACCGGCCAATGGGTTCGCGCGCCGCGTGGCGAGACCGAAGCTGAGTTCGTCCTGCCGGGCCAGCCCGCCGGGGCCTATGAAATCCGCGTGCGCTTCCACGATCAGTACCGGCCGGTCCGCCGGCGTCTGGCGTTCGAGGTGAAATAGGCCGCCCTCAGGCGGCCCGGCTCGCCGCGTCGCTGCGCACCCGGTGCGCGGGGAAAGCGATGGTCACCGTCGTGCCGCGTCCCACCGTGCTCTCGATGCGCGCCGCGCCGCCATGCAGCTCCATCAGGCTGCGCACGATCGGCAGCCCCAGGCCCGTGCCGCGTTCCTGCGCCTTGTAGCCGCTGGCGCTTTGCCCGAACGGCTCGAACACCCATTCCAGATCGTCGGCCGGAATGCCGTGGCCGGTATCGGCGACCCTGATCTCGAATCCGCCATCCGGGGTCAGCGCGCCGCTGAACCGCACGCTGCCGCCCGGCGGCGTGAACTTCACGGCGTTCGAGGCGAGGTTGATGATGATCTGGCGCAGGGTCAGCGCGTCGGCGATCAGCGTCACGCCGCGCGGCATCTCGTCGAACAGCGTCACGCCGCCCTCGCGTGCGCGCAGGCCGACCATGGCCAGTCCGTCCTCGACGGTCTCCTGCGGGTCCACGTCGCCTTCGCGCAGTTCGAACCGTCCGGCTTCGATCTTCGACAGGTCCAGAATGTCGTTGATCAGCGCCAGAAGATGCGCGCCGCTGGCGTTGATGTGCTTGAGGTAATCGACATAGACCGGCGTGCCGATCGGCCCTATCGTCTCCTGCATCATCACGTCCGAAAACCCGATCACTGCGTTCAGCGGCGTGCGCAGCTCGTGGCTCATATGGGCCATGAAATGCGACTTGGCTGCGTTCGCCTCGCGCAGCTCGTCCAGCAGCGCCCGTTCCGACTGGCTCAGCTTCAGCATCGCCTCCACGGTGCGATACATGCGCAGGTTCACGTCCACCAGCATCGCCGCCACGCAAAGGCCCAGGACGACCATCGAAAGGAACAGCGGCGTCGGGTCTGAAAGCAGCAGCCCGATGCCGACGGCGAAATAGATCAGGCTCAGGGCGGAAGAGGGCACGTGCGCCGCCTGATGCGCCGCGCGCACCGTCGCGCACACCACCAGCACCAGCATCACGAAGATATTGGTGGCGAAATCGCCTTCAGACCACAGCATGCCCACCACGGCCATCGCCGCGACGGTGAAGAACGAATGCGCCATGTAGTTGGCGTTGATGACGCGGTAGTTGGCCGGCTCCTGCGCCGGCTTCGAGGCGCGCAGATAGAACAGATGGGCGATCACCGACAGCGCCGCGCCAACCAGGACGAACGCGATCACCAGCTGCGTATCGTGCCAGAGCGCCGCGATTCCGGCGATGGCGGCCACGGTCGCCAGCGACGAGATCAGGCCCGCGCGCCCCGTGTCCATGACATGCATAAGCTGTCCATGGCGCAGGTTGAGCAGGTCCTGCCCCTTTGGGGCGAACCAGCTCTCATACCAGTCCGAAATCGCCTTCGCTCTCATGCGCCCCTCGATATCGGGCCGCAGACTAGGGCGCGCGCTCTTGCGAAACCCCTCTGGATTTCCTCAGATTCGACGCGATCGCGTTAACCTTGCAGAAACCCGTCGGCGGCTCTCGCTCGGCCAGCACGCCGTAGAGCGCGATGCCCCACGGCGCGCCGGCTCTCGCCTGCGTCATTCGTTCCGTATCAGCTTGGTCGAAAAGCTGCCGGTGATGGTCTTGCAGTCGTCCAGATGCACGTCGTCTTCCGGCTCGTCCTGCCTGCATAGTTCAGCTGCGAATTCGCCCGCCGCGAAGCCGCCATCCGCGTTCACCTCGAATTTTGAAAACGCGATGGCGGGAACTTTGCCGTCGACATCCACGGAAACCCAGTAGGGCGGGGTCGGGTCGTCGGGATGCAAGGCGACGATGGGGCGCTCGGAGACAGCGATGCCGTGCGGCGCATTGGCGGCGTCGAGATATGTGAGGTGGATCGCCACGACGCCACCGGTCATGTCCGCGTTCGACCAGCCCGATATGGTCAGTTTGGTTTCCTTTCCGCCGGGCGCCTCCGGCGCGTCCTCCACGTAGAAGCCCGACGTACCTGAAACTTCGCCGTCCTGCTCGATCTTCAACGAATGGAAGATCATGTCTTTGCCGTCGAGATGCACCTCGATTTCGCCGATGCTCTCGGCCGACTGGGCGTACGCGCACGAAACGGCGCTCATCGCGGCGGCGGCCATCAGAGCCCGAGCGGAGAATTGGATCACAGTCAGATACCTCGTTCGATCCGACTTCCCTGGTCGCAGTTCGCGGAACAACCGCCGCAGGAACGAAACGCCTGCGCAAGTCGTCTGCTTTGGGAAGATCGGGTTTCGGTTGCGCCGCGCCTTTGGCGCGACGATGCGGACAGGCGCGCAGCCCCGCGTCAGCGAGCGGCATGTGCGCGACCGTGTTACGTTCCGCCCTTGGCGATGTCGACCTTTTCGTTCGCCTGACGCCGCGTCGGTTCTTTCAGAAAGCCTGCATGCGCCACATGCGGTGCGAAACGCTCGATGGCCTGCAACGTCAGGCGGATGCCGTCGTGAAGCGTGACGATGTTCACGTGCAATTCGCCCGCGCCCTCCGGCCCCGTCGTGTCGAAGACGACGACCGGCCGCTCCATGTACATCCGCCGCACCGTGGCGCGCGTGATCGAGCGCCAGGGCACGACGCCGCGCCGGGTGCGCAGGTCGTTGATGCCGCCGGGCGTGAAGACGACCTGCACGGGCGGGCGCAGGCCGGCATCCAGGATAATCCCGCCGAACACGGTCATCGCCAGCCCGGCCGGCGCGGTTATCAGCGCCGTGCCGTCCAGTTTTCCGTCGATCAGTTCCGACAGCAGCAGGCCGAGACAGGCGAGCCCGGCGATCAGCACAAGCGCCCCGGTCGCCAGATTGACGAGTCTGGCTTCGCTGAGTGCGATGCTGGAAGCGGACTCCGCGCTGCGATGCGCGGCTTTCGATATTTCGGGCGGCTGCATGCGCCCCAGCATGAACGACCGCCGCCGGCCGGCCCATCCTCGTAAACGTGGACAAAGGCGCTTGCAGAACGGGCGGTCCTTGCGTTAGAAGGCCCGCCTCCGGTGCCGGGCCGCTTTGGCGGACAGGATCGGAAGCGCCCGCAAGGCGCGCCTCGAAAAGCGCGGAATTCCGCGATTTCGTTGGGGAATCGTCTAACGGTAGGACCCAGGATTCTGATTCCTGTTGTCTAGGTTCGAATCCTAGTTCCCCAACCATCTTCCTGCAGATACCCGGTTCTCTCCTTTGTCAGCGCCGCGCGGCGGCGGTCAGTTGACCTCGTCTATGGCGGTGCCCGCTGCGCCGACCAGCAGGCCCAGCGCGGCGGAAGACGAGAACACGCCCACCACCACGCCGGCATAGCAGGCCAGCGTCGACATGCGTTCCTTCATCTTCACGTTGCCCCACTTGCCGCCAGCCTTCTTCTTGAAGTTCTTGCCCTTCAAGGTGCACACGCCCCAGCCGATCATCATCGAGATCTCCAGCGTGCCGAGATACTCCACCGTCTCCGCGCCGCCGGCCGTCGTCATGCCCAGCGTGACGCCGGTATTCGGGTCGACCCGCCACCAGGTCGCGTCGGCGGCCGTCAGGCGCTCCGGCGCAACCAGCGCGTAGCCGCGCGCCAGGTCGGCGGCCATCAGCGCCCGCGTCGTCGCGTCGTCCGTCACGCCGGCCAGCGCCTCGGCCGAGGCGATCAGCGTCCACGTCCGCCCGGCGGCCAGATCGGCGGCATGGCGCGCCGCGGTGTTGTTCGAGCCTGCGGCCGCGCCCAGCAGCAGATGCTCCGACACCGTGTCGGCCACGCCGGCGGCCAGGGCGCTCGCCGGCGTCCCCGCGACCGCGTTGGCGATGATGTCGAACCCGCGAAGGTCCACCGCCTCGCCGTCGCGCGCCCGCGTGCCCGCGCGCAGCAGCGCCAGGTTGGGCGCGACGATCTCGGCATCGGCCGTCGCCAGGGCGAAGCGCCCGGCCGCGAACTCCGACAACTCGGCCGCTGGCCGGCGATAGCCTTCCGGCGCTTCCGGCGCCGGCGCATCGGCCTCGCTCGTCGCCACGGCGGCCACGGCGCGAAGCCCCACGGCGGCCAGCGCCGCCGAGCGCCGCGCCGCCCGGTCCTTCGACATGGCTCCGGTCATGATCGCCAGGTCGATATCGTCATGCAGCGCCAGACCGCGGTCGATTTTGGCCGCCTCGTCCAGTTCGCCCTCGAAGCGGCCGCTGGCGCGCGCCTCGCTCCCGATCGCATCGAACAGCAAGCGGCGCTCCGTCACCGGCTCCGCGCCCGGCGCGGCGATCTCGACCTCCAGCCATTCGGCGGTGAAGACGCCCGGCGTTTCGGTTTCCTCCTCGGCGCCGATCGCATCGATCGCCGAGGCCGCATTGTCGAAAGTCGACGTGCCGCTGTATTTCGAGAAATTGGCTTCGTTGGCTTCCGCCACTTCGCCCCCGGCCGCGACCAGATCGCCCCGCACCGTCTTGTCCACGATGAACAGCGGCACCCAGACTTTCGCGCCGCCCACCGAAGCAAACAGCGCCGCGTCGGTGCCGTCCTGTTCGTCGGCGGGGATCAGCCCGCCCGTGCGGTGGGCCAGAGAGATGACGTCGCCCTGGATGTCGGCGGACGCCAGCGTGGTTTCCACAAGGGTCGCGGTCGTCAATGCGCCTTCGCGGGCGACTTCCGCCACCACGCGCAGCGTCACCTTGTGCTTCAGATCGTCGGGCACATCCTCGGGCGACAATGTCGCGGCGGCGCTGACGCCGGCCCCGGCAGGGTCCAGGTCGACCCAGCCGCCGTCGATATTCGCCTGCGCCCACCAGTGATCGCCCAGCGCGGCGGCGCTGGCGGCGGCGCGCGCCGCCGCGTCGTCCGGCGACAGGGCCGGCGTCAGCGCGGCGATCAGGGTCGTCGCCATCGCTTCGCCCCCGGCCTTGGCTTCGGCTTGCCGGGCGGTCTCCGCCTCGATGAAGGCGCGATAGCGCGCACCGTCGATGCGCGGGTCGTTCGCCAGCTTCTCGACGATAGCAAGGCCCGCGCTTTCGTTCACGTCGGGCTGGGCGGGGCGAGACCCGCCCGTCAGCTTCGCCAATTCGGCGGCGGCCTCGGGCGACAGCTCTGCGCGGGCCAGCCGCGCCTCGACGCCGTTCGCCTGCAGCAGAGCGACCAGCAGCAAAGCGCGGTCCAGGCTGTTGCCGGCCCGATCTTCCAGCGTTCCCGACGCGCCCTTCAACGTGCCGCGATAGGCGACCAGCCGCGTATTCTCCGCGATCCAGGCCTTCGCGCCCTCCGGTCCCGCGCCCGACAGCGCGGCGGCCAGGGCCTTCACGTCGAAGCGGGTCCTGTCGACGCTGTCGCTGAAGGCGTCCAGCGCCTCGGCGGTGGCGATCAGCCCGGCGGCTTCGCGGCCCGAGGCGTCATCGGCCTGGGCGAAGGCGGGCGCGGTCTGCGCGGCGGCCAGTACAAGGCCGCAAAGGGCGGCGGTCAGGCGGTGCTGTCGGCGGTGCATATGGTCCCTCAAATCGGGCTTTGGGCGGCGGACTTTAGTGCCAGCCCGGTTTCCGGCTGCTGTGGCGGAATGACGCTTCGCGCGGGTGGCTTGCCGCCCGCGCGCCGGGTGACTACGTTCGGTTCCAAGCGCGTCCGGCGGCTTGTCGCGGCCGGAGCGGAAGGAGTTCGGAAGCCGTCGTGACAGACCGCTCCGCTGACAATCACGCCGGTCGTCCGGCCAGAGAGGCGGGGTCGCGCCCCCCGCGCGACACCTATGCCGCCATTGATCTGGGCACCAATAACTGCCGTCTGCTGATCGCGCGCCCCGACGGGGGCGGCACGGGGTTTCGCGTGATCGACGCGTTTTCGCGCTCGGTCCGGCTGGGCGAGGGGCTCGGCGGCTCCGGTCTTCTGTCCGAGGCGGCGGTCGAGCGGACCGTTCAGGCGCTGCGCGTATGCGCGGCCAAGATGCGCCGAGCCGGCGTCACCCGGGCCCGCGCCATAGCGACCGAGGCCTGCCGCAGCGCCGCCAACAGCGCCGCCTTCGTCCGCCGCATCCAGGCCGAAACCGGACTGCGTCTTGAAATCGTCTCGCCCGGCGAGGAGGCCCGGCTCTGCGCCCAGGGCTGCGCCCCGCTCACCGACCCGCATCTTGAGGACGCGCTGGTCTTCGACATCGGCGGCGGCTCGACCGAGCTGATCTGGCTGCGCCGCAGCCCCGCATCGCCCGAAATTCGCCCGCGCATGGCGGCCTGGATATCCGTGCCCATCGGGGTGGTCAGTCTCGCCGAACGCTTCGGCGGCGCGCCGCTTCGGGCCGAGGACTGGCCGGCGATGCGCGACGCCGCCTCGGCCGCCTTCGATGCGTCGTTCGCCGCCGCCGGCTTCTCGGGGCCGCCCGTGGCCGAAACGCGCCACCTGCTGGGCACGTCGGGCACGGTCACCACGCTCGCCGGCATCCATCTCGGCCTCCCGCGCTACGACCGCAACAAGGTCGACGGCCTCTGGATGCAGACCGCCGACGTCACCGCAGTGGCGGCCACGCTGGTGGGGCAGGATTTCGCCGGCCGGGCCTCGCATGGCTGCGTCGGGACCGACCGCGCCGATCTCGTTCTGCCCGGCTGCGCCATTCTCGACGCCATCGTCTCGCGCTTCCCCTCGCGCCGCATCCGTATCGCCGATCGCGGCCTTCGCGAAGGAATCCTGTTGACGCTGATGGCGCGCGCCGAGAAAGAACGTCATCGCCGCCGCCGTCGCGGCCGCCGCAACGGAGCCGCGCCATGACCGGCAAGAAGCCGCGTCCTCCCACGTCCGGGGGGCCACCCAAGACCTCGGGCCGCAAGCTGCATGTCCGCGTCAAGACCGCGCGCGGCCGCACGGTCGGCCAGGTCGCCTGGCTGGAACGCCAGCTCAACGATCCGTATGTGAAAGAGGCCAAGGCGCGCGGCTATCGCTCGCGCGCCGCGTTCAAGCTGATCGAGCTCGACGACAAGCACCGCCTGATCCGGCGCGGCGGCCGCATCGTCGATCTGGGGGCCGCGCCCGGCGGCTGGACCCAGGTCGCCGTCGAGCGGGCGGGGCCGGGGGCGCAGATCGTCGGCATCGACATCACCCCGATGGAAGACATCCCCGGGGCCATCACGATGGAGCTCGACTTCCTCGCTGAAGATGCGCCCGACCGCCTGAAAGAGGTTCTGGGCGGCGAGGCCGACGCCGTCATCTCCGACATGGCCGCGCCCGCCACCGGCCATCGCGACACCGATCACATGAAGATCATGGCGCTGTGCGAACTGGCGCTCGATTTCGCGCAGGACGTGCTCAAGCCCGGCGGCGCCTTCGTCTGCAAGGTTCAGCGCGGCGGCACCGAAGGCGAACTTCTGAAGATGATGAAGACCAGCTTCCGCTCGGTGAAGCACGTCAAGCCGCCGGCCAGCCGCGCCGACAGCGCCGAGATGTATGTCGTCGCCACCGGCTTCCGCGGCCGCGACGGCAAGGGCTGAACGAATGCTCTCTTTGTCTTGTCATCCTCGCGCGGCGCAGCCGACGCGAGGATCCATGCCTGAGCGTTTGGAATTGGGACTCAAACCCCTCTACCCAGTCGGACGAGGCAACCTTAGCTCAGCCCGATCATAGGCCCGGCCAGAGCCAGCGCACCGGCGAGCGATCCAAGGGGCAGGACGAGTTTGAAGTATTTCATGGCGGGAACTCCGCCATCGAAATGTTCCCCCGATTGCGGCGGAACAAGGACGGGCCGGCCTACCCTTCGCTTCACAAGCGCTAATCCCGGGCGCAATGTGACGATCGAACATCAGGGCCGCGCATGACCGTCACCGCCACCTGCCATTGCGGCGCCGTCAGCATCCAGGCCGCTGCGCCCGAAACCCTCACCGACTGCAACTGCTCGCTCTGCCGCCGCATCGGCGGATACTGGGCTTACTATAAGCCGGCCGAAGTCCGCGTGACGCACCCGGAAAACGGCCTCGACGGCTACATTCAAGGCGACCGCAGTCTCACCACCTGGCGCTGTCGCGCCTGCGGCTGCACCACGCACTGGACCGCGACCGACCCCACGCTTCAGCGCATGGCCGTCAACGCCCGCATGATGCCGCCCGACATCGTCCGCGCCGCTCGTATCCGCCGCTTCGACGGCGCAGACACATGGACCTTCCTCGACGACTGAACCCTCTCAGTGGGGGCGGCGGCCCTGGCGCATCGCCAGCGGGGGCACGCCATAGCGCGCCCGGAAGGCGGTGGCGAAATTGCCCTGATGGCTAAAGCCGACGGCCTCTGCGATGTCGGCGATCGGCAGGTCGCTCTCCAGCACCAGCCTGCGCCCTTCGCTCAGGCGGCTGGCCCTTACATGCTCCCACACCGTCATCCCGAACTGGCTCTTGAAGCCATAGGTCAGCTTGTTGCGGTTCAGCGCCAGCCGCCGCGTCAGCTCGCGGATGGTCGGCGGGTCGCGCAGGTCGCGCTCCAGCATGACGCGGGCGTCCTGCAGGGCCTGGATGTCGCGGCGCGACAGATAGGGGCCGATCGCCCGCGCCGCCTGATCGCTCATCAGCAGGTCCAGGCCCAGGATCACCAGCTCGTTCGACTTGTTGGCGACATAGGATGCGCCCAGCCCGCCGCGCGGCCTGGGGCGGCCGACGATATCGATGGTCGCGTTCTCAAGCTTGGGTTCGAACGGCCGGCGCTGGTGGACGATGCCGTCCTCCGGCGTCGGCGCGCCGGTCAGCCGCAGCGGCAGGTCGCCCGGCGTCATGCCGGCCAGATCGCTCAACCGCTCGGGGCGGCAGCAGACCGTCACCCATTGCAGCCGCGCGTCGGCGGGCAGGGTCTCCACCACCAGTTCGCCCGGCGGCATGCTCAGCAACTGCCATGACGGCCGCGAGACCTCGGCGACGGGGCGCTTGCCGAACCCCATGCCCACTTTCAGATCCAGGCTGAAATTCAGCCGCACCCAGCCGTCGTCTTCCACCACCAGCGTATGCGGCTCGCGGAACGAACAGTCGAAGACCACGACCCTCAGGTCGCGCGAGCACAGATATTCGACATAACCCTCGCCGTCGCTTTCGCCCAGCTCGGTCCGCACGAAGCGCGCGTCGCCGCCGGTCTGCACGAATTCGCGCCCGGCGCGGATGATCCGCGTCGCCCGGAAATCGTCGTCATCGCCCCAGCGGAACGGCGTCGCCATAAGCCTGTCTTCTGTGTCGCCCTCGTGACGCGCCAGCCTAACCGGCCCGCGCGCCCCGCCAAGACGAAAAGAAAATGCGCTGCGCAAAAATTCCCGGGCGCGGCGCAAAAGCCTCGCTCCGGTCCTGAAGGCAGGATGGCGGCTGGAATTTCGATCCTTCGGGGGGATGACATGAAGACCGCCACGCGACGCGCGCGG
>CAZBPO010000035.1:5309-6174 GCA_964493795.1 uncultured Flavobacteriaceae bacterium | reverse complement strand
GCGCGGATGCGCTACTGGCTCGGATCGGCCGCCATGGGCGCGCTCGTGGCGTTCGCCCCGGCGGCCGCCGCGCAGGACGCGGCCCCTGCCGAGGCCGATGACGGGATCGAAGAGGTGCTCGTCACCGCCCGCAAGACCACCGAGCGGCTTCAGGACGTCCCGGCCTCGGTCAGCGTCGTTTCCTCCAAAGAGATCGCCGACGCCGGCCTCAACGAATTCCGCGACATCATCGCCCAGGTGCCCAATGTCGCCTTCGGCGGCGGCATCGCCTCGGCCATTCAGGGCCAGATCGGCATTCGCGGCATCTCGACGCTGGTCCGGAATATCGGCGTCGAATCCGGCGTCGGCTTCTATGTCGACGGCGTCTATCTCGGCCGGCCCGAGAACTACAATCAGGAGCTGATCGACGTCGACCGGATCGAGGTGCTGCGCGGGCCGCAGGGCACGCTGTTCGGCAAGAACACCATCGCCGGCGTTTTCAACATCGCCACCAAGCTGCCGGGCGACGAGGCGCAGGGCGAAATCCGCCTTCAGGCCGGCAATTACGGCCTCGCCCGGGTTCAGGGCTACGCCATGGGGCCGCTCGTGCCCGGCGTCCTCGCCGGCAAGATCGCGGCCGGCTATGTCGCGCGCGACGGCTTCTACAAGCACCAGTCGGGCGGCAAGGATCTCGATACGCTCGAAATGCTCTCCGGCCGGCTTCAGCTCGCCTACACGCCCGGCCCGGCCACCACCGTCGTGTTCTCGCTCGACGGCATGCGCGACCGGGGCGAGCCGGCCTTCTTCCAGGTGGCCGATCTCGCCGGCGTCGACAGCGTGATGGAGACGACGCCCTTCACCATCAACAACAACCGTCCCAACTATC
>CAZBPO010000035.1:2281-5299 GCA_964493795.1 uncultured Flavobacteriaceae bacterium | reverse complement strand
TCAACCGCGACAACTGGGGCGTCTCGCTCTCGGTCGAGCACGATTTCGGCGCCACCACCTTCACCTCGATCAGCGCCTATCGCTCCTCGTCCTACCGCGCCTCGCTCGACGACGATCAGGAGCAGGTCGATTTCCTCTCCAGCGACATCTGGGGCGACGAGACCACCTTCTTCTCGCAGGAGCTGCGCCTGTCGGGCCGCCTCGGCGAAAGCGTCAGCTACATCGTCGGGGCCTATTTCTTCGACCAGAAGCTCACCACCGACCGCATCCTCACCATCGGTTCGGGCTTCGGCATTCCGGGCGACCCGGCGCTCACCACCATCGGCGAGGTCAAGACGCAGAGCTACGCGCTGTTCGGCTCGCTCGACTACGCCATCACCGATGCGCTCACCCTCTCGCTGGGCCTGCGCTATTCCAGCGAGGACAAGGACGTCGCCTTCGTCCAGAACGACCGTGACGGCATCTTCCAGTTCCTCGGCCTGCCCACCGTCATTTACGCCGCCAGCACCTCCGACGACGATCTGTCGCCCACGGTCTCGCTGTCGTGGAAGGCCAGCGACGACGTGCTGCTCTATGCCCGCGCCGCCAAGGGCTTCAAAAGCGCCGCCTTCAACGTCGATCTCGTCGCCTCGCCGGCCGGGCTCGCGGCGGGGCCTGAAAGCGCCACCTCGTATGAGATCGGCATCAAGTCCGACCTGTTCGACCGTCGCCTGCGCGCCAACCTGGCCGTCTTCACCACGAACTATGACGACATGCAGGTCTCGCAGCTGCTGGGCGGCGGCGTCACGCTCAACAACGCCGGCAAGGCCACCATCTCCGGCGCCGAGCTTGAGCTGATCGCCCGCCTCACGCCCAATCTCACGCTTCAGGGCTCGGTCGGCTATATCGACGCCGAGTACGACGAGTATCTCGACTGCGGCGTCCCGCTGTCGCTCGGCGGCGGCAGCGCCGACTGCTCCGGCAACAAGGTCATCGGTGCGCCGAAATGGACCACCCATCTCGCGGCGGAATATGTCCATCCGCTGTCGATCGGCGAGCTGGCGATCCGGCTCGATTTCGCCACCCAGTCGCCGGTCTATTACGAGGCCACCAACTCCGACCGCTTCAAGACCGACTCCCGTTCGGTGCTCGATGCCCGCATCGGCCTGCGCACCGAACGCTATGACGTCTTTCTGTGGGCCCAGAACCTCACCGACGAAGTTTACGAGACCTATACCGACGACCGTTCGGCGGTCGCGGTGCTGAAGACGATCGCTTATGGTGCGCCGCGTACCTGGGGCCTCACCCTGACCGCGAGATTCTGACCATGAGCGCCATCGCCGAAGCCGTCCCGCCGGGTGCGGAACTGCGCCGCATTTCCCGGCCTCAGGGCGACATCGCGGTCTGGGTCAAGCCGGGGCAGGGGACGCCGCTGCTGTTCGTCCATGGCAACACCTCGTCCAAGGCGTCGTTCCGCGCGCTGCTGGCCCAGCCTGCCTTCGCTGATCGCGCCTGGGCGGCGATGGATCTGCCGGGCGCGGGCGAATCCGACGACGCGCGCGATCCGGCCGCCGCCTACACCATCCCGGCCTTCGCCCGCGCGGTGGGCGAGGCCATCGCCGCGCTCGGCCTCGACCGGCCGGTCGTGATGGGCTGGTCGCTGGGCGGACACATCGTCATCGAGGCGGCGGGGCAGGGCGTTCCGATGCGCGGCCTCATCATCACCGGCACGCCGCCCTGCGGCCCCGGCCCGGCCGAGATGGCCGAATCCTTCAACATGGAGGCGCTGGGCGAGGTCGCCATCGCCGAGAACCCCTCGCGCGAGGTTCTGGCCGGCTATATCGGCCGCAAGCTCTATGGCGAGACCACGGCGGTGCCCGACGAGCTGTTCGAATCCGGCTACCGCTTCGACGCCCGCGCGCGCTCCAATTTCGCGAACCACTGGCTGAGCGCGGTCGAGGGCCACCACGCCCGCACCGTCATCGCCGAATGGCCGAACCCGGTCGCGGTGATCCAGGGCGATCTTGAACCCTTCCTCGACCCGACCCTGCTCGACCGCCTGACATGGCGCAATCTCTGGCGCGGCCGCGGCCAGTGGATCCACGGCACCGGCCACGCCCCGTTCTTCGAGCGCCCCGCCGACTACGCCGCCCTCGTCACCGCCTTCCTGG
The DNA here is from genome assembly GCA_964493795.1 of uncultured Flavobacteriaceae bacterium. Taxonomy (GTDB): domain Bacteria; phylum Pseudomonadota; class Alphaproteobacteria; order Micropepsales; family Micropepsaceae; genus JADZAI01. The sequence goes on along the minus strand of CAZBPO010000035.1, from coordinate 3,149 downwards.
ACGACCTGGAACAGGGCCGCCTCTCCTAGAAAAGCGCATCCTCGCTCTGGCGCGGCGGTTCACCGGCCGGCCGTCTTTCACGAGGCGGCCGAAAAGGTTGAAATGACCTCACGCGGCGCTCGCCCGGCGGAGGAACACGGCATGACGAAATCCTATGGCGGCGGATGCCTGTGCGGCGCGGTCCGCTTCACGGCCACCAGGCCGGCGGCCCGGCCTCATACCTGCTCCTGCGGCATGTGCCGGCGTCATAGCGGCGCCTTCACGGTCGCATGGGTCGAATTTCCGAAGGACGCGGTGAGCTGGGTCGGCCCGGCAGGGCCGCCCGCGACATGGCGCTCGTCCGCGGCCTCCAGCCGGGCGTTTTGTCCGGCCTGCGGCAGCACGCTGGGCGCGATCGACGACGAGCCGGTCGTCGCGCTGGTCCTGGGCGCGTTCGACAGGCCGAACGACAAAAGCCTGAGGCCCGCCTCGCATTCCTTCCGCAGCGCACGTCCGAACTGGTGGCATGTCGATACCGAGCAGGGGCCGACCGAGTTCCGTGACGTGACAATTCGCCCTCGGTCGCCTCGGCGACCTTTCCAGGACTTCGCATAGACTGACTGCCTTTCCGATATCCCGGGGCTGGCAATGCCGTCTGTTCGTTCGCTTCGTCGCGCATGTGTCGCCATGTCGGGCTTCGTCTTGGCTGCGGCTCTGGGGTTCGCCAGCACAGCGCTCGCCGCGCCGCCCACCGTCACGGTCAATCAGGGGGCGGCGCAGGCCGACCCGGCTTCGAGCGGACCGATCGTCTTCGATGTCGTGTTCTCCGAGCCCGTCACGGGCCTCTCGGCCGCCGACTTCAGCGCCGCCGGCACCACGGCCGGCGGCA
>CAZBPO010000035.1:0-2181 GCA_964493795.1 uncultured Flavobacteriaceae bacterium | reverse complement strand
CGCCGACTTCAGCGCCGCCGGCACCACGGCCGGCGGCACGCTCACCATCGTCCTGGCCGGCTCCGGCGCCGTGTACACGGCCTCGATCTCCGGCATGACCACGCCCGGCAATGTCGTGCTTCAGCTCCCGGCCGGTGCGGCGCAGAACGCCGGCGCTGAAGACAGCCTCGCCTCCACCAGCTTCGACAACACCGTCGAATGGGTGCCCGACACCACGCCGCCGACAGTCACGGTCGATCAGGGCGCGGCGCAGGCCGACCCGACCGCGACCTCGCCCATCGTCTTCGATATCGTCTTCTCCGAACCTGTCACGGGCCTCTCGGCCGCCGACTTCAGCGCCGCCGGCACCACGGCCGGCGGCACGCTCACCATCGTCCTGACCGGCTCCGGTGCCACCTACACCGCCGCGATCTCCGGCATGACCACGCCCGGCAATGTCGTCCTCCATCTCCCGGCCGGCACGGCGCAGGACGCGAACGGCAATCCCAACCTCGCCTCCACAAGCTTCGACAACACCGTCGAATGGGCGCCTTTGCCGCCGCCTCCTGTCGTTTCTTCTCTCGGCCCGAGCTCTGGCCCGACGGCTGGCGGCACGTCTGTGACGATCACCGGGTCGAACTTCGTCGATGTCACCGGGGTGACCTTCGGCGGCGTTGCGGCGACGGGCGTGACCGTGAATGGCCCCACGTCGATCACCGCGATCACGCCGGCCCATGCGGCCGGGGCAGTCGACGTGGCCGTGACGACCGGCGGCGGGACGACGATCGCGGCCGGCGCGTTCACCTATATCGCCCCCGGCGCGGTCCGGTTTGTCGTCAACAGCGGCGACGACGACGGTTCGTTCGTGTTCTCGTCGCCGACGGCCGGTCTGAACTTCACGGTGACGACCACAGGCGGCGCGGGCTCCAGCCCCGTGATCGCCCTCGCGCCGGGCAGCTACAGCCTCACCTTCACGGTGCCCGACGGCTTCGGGCTGGATACGGCCAGCTGCTCGCCCTCGGCCAGCACCGTGAACGCCGCAGCGCGGACGGCATCGCTCACCATCGCTTCGAACGTCACCACAGTGTGCACGATCGAGGCGCTGGGGTCGCGCCGGGCGGCCACCGAACTGATCGGCGCGGGGCTGAACACATCCGCGCGCCTCATCATCGCCAACGCCCCCGACGTCGCCCGCCGCCTCGACCGCCTGAACGGCCGCAGCGGCGGCGCAGGCAGCGCCTCGGCCTTCGGCAAGACCCTGGCCGCCGACCTGCCGTTCTCCGCCAGCATCGGCGCAGGCCAGGCGTCCTTCTCCATGAGCCTCTCCGGGCTGAGGGCGCGCGCCGACGCCGAACGCCGCCTCGTGCGCGCGGACGGCGTCCCGGCCTCGCTCGCCGCCAGCGCCGAGCCGGTCTCCGGCCTCGCCGCCACCAGCGCCGCGGCGGCCGCCACACAGATGGAGGCCAGCCGCAGCAACCGTTTCGACCTCTGGGTCGAAGGCTCTTTCGCCTGGTTCGACGGCGCCGCCTCGTCGGATGGCTCGTTCGCCATCCTGCATGCGGGAGCCGACTATCTGATCACCGACGATGTCCTGCTGGGCGTCGGCATCCAGGGCGACTGGCTGAACCTGGACACGCCCTCAGGCTCGCTCGACAGTTCCGGCTGGCTGGTAGGGCCGTATCTCACCGCCCGCATCACCGAGGGACTCTATCTCGACCTGCGCGCCGCATGGGGCGGGGCCAGCTTCGATGTCTCGCCGTTCGGCACCTATACCGACCGGGTGGACAGCGACCGCGCCCTCTACAGCGCCGCCCTGATCGGCCAGTTCACCTCAGGCGTCCTCACCATCCGGCCCGAGGCACGCCTGACCTGGTATCGCGAGACCACAAAGGCCTATGTCGACAGCCTCTCGGTCCTGATCCCCGAGGTCGAGATCGAGACCGGCGAACTTGCCTTCGGTCCCACCTTCGAGTGGTCGCTCAAACAGCCCTCCGGCGCGCTGCTGACCCCCTCGATCGGCTTCGACCTGGTGTGGACCTTCGAACAGACCAACACCGCCACCCAGTTCACCGGCGCGCCGGGCCTAGCCGACACGGGCCTCAGGGGCCGCGTCGAGGCGGGCCTGGGATGGCGATCCGAAAGCGGCGTCACCCTCGGCGCTTCCGTCTTCTACGACGGCATCGGACAAGGCGACTACGAAGC
>CAZBPO010000034.1:0-17262 GCA_964493795.1 uncultured Flavobacteriaceae bacterium | reverse complement strand
GACCAGACCGCGCCTTCGCGCATCTTGAACGTCCAGGTCAGGCCGTCTTCGCTGATCGTCCAGCTTTCGGCCGCGCCCGGAATGGGATCGCCGTGGGCGTCCTCGGTGGTGAGACCGAGGAAGAGATCGCCCAGGATGTTGCTTTCCCAGCTGCCCGTCGCCTTGTGCGGGTCGAGCGTGTCGGGATCGTTCTGGTTCCCGCGATGGAGCGTCGCCGCCGAAGCGGCCACGGCGAAAACGCACGCCGTGGCGAGCGCGGCGACGAACCCCAGCTTCATCAGCGGCCCTCGATCGAGATCCAGCGCGAACGGTTGACGCCGCGCGGGTTGCCCGACCAGCCCTGCACGTAGGACTTCACGAGGTAGTTGTTGAAGCGGAAGCGGGTCGGCGCGACGCCGTAATCGTCGAGCAGGATCTGCTCGGCCTCGCGCATCAGCGACGCGCGCTTCACGGCGTCGGGCTCCAGACGCTCCAGACGCATCAGCTCGTCATAGCGGTCGTTCTTCCACGCGCCGTAGTTGAAGCCGCTATTGGTGGATTCGAACATGAACAGGAACGTCTCCGGGTCATCGAAATCGCCGACCCAGGCGGCCGTGCCGACGTCGAAATTGCCGGTCTGGAGGTGCTGGTTGTAGTGGGTGGCCGGCTCGTTCGCGACGATCTCGGCCTGCACGCCGATCTGACGCCACATGGTCTGGGCGGTCGCGCCGGCGCGCTTGGAGTCCGGATCGGACGAGGTGTAGAAGCGGAAGGTCAGCGGATTGCTGGGGCCGAAGCCGGCTTCAGCCAGCAATTCCTTGGCCTTGGCGATCCGCTCGGCCTGGGTCTCGATCCGGCAGTCCGGCGAAGTCGCGCCCTTTTCGTAGTTCGAGGTCTCGGGCGGCACGATCGCGCACGCAACCGGCTCGCCCAGCTGGTAGATGCGCTCGGTGATGGTCTGGCGGTCATAGGCGAGGCTGAGCGCCTGGCGCACGCGCACGTCGTCGAACGGGGCCTTGCGCTGGTTGAAGGTGAGGTACGAGGTCGCCAGATACGGCGCGACCTTCACCTCGTCGCCCATCGTCTGCTTGAGCTGGCGATACTGGGGCGTCGGGAAATTGTCGTGCAGATCGACCTCGCCCGCGCGGAACCGGCGCAGCGCCGCGTTGACGTCGTTGATCGGAATCCAGTTCACGATGTCGACCTTGATGTTGGCGGCGTCGTGATAGCTGGGGTTCTTGGCGAGGCGCACATATTCCTGCACGCGCCATTCGACCAGGGTGAAGGGGCCGTTGGAGACGAGGTTGCCCGGCTTGATCCAGTCGGCGCCGTGCGCTTCGAGCGCCCATTTCGGCACGGGGAAGGTCGCCTGATGGGCGACGATGCCGTCGAAATACGGGGCCGGGTGCTCCATCGTCACCACCAGGGTCTGCGGATCGGGCGCAGCCGCGCCGAGCTCTTCCAGCGGCAGCTTGCCGGCGTTCACCGCCTCGGCGTTCTTCACCACATAGAGGATCGAGGCGTACTGCGCGGCGGTCTTGGGGTCGAGCAGGCGGCGCCATGCGAAGACGAAATCATCGGCCGTGACCGGCGTGCCGTCGGACCAGACCGCGCCTTCGCGCATCTTGAACGTCCAGGTCAGGCCGTCTTCGCTGACCGTCCAGCTTTCGGCCGCGCCGGGAATGAGCTTGCCGTCGACGTCCTCGGTCGCCAGCCCCTCGAGCATGTCGCCGACGATGTTGTTCTCCCAGGTGCCCTGGGTGTTGTGCGGGTCGAGCGAGAAGGGGTCGCCGCCGGCGTTGCCGCGATTGAGCACGACTTCGGCGGCGGCCGGCTGGAGCGCGATGAGGAAAACCGCGGAAACGGCGGCGAGGGCGCGTTTTAGCATCGAGTTTGCGTCCTTTCGGTCTGGAACTGGGGGCAGCCTAGCACGCCCCCGCGCGGTGCGGGGGCGTGTTCACGCGATTTCTATTGGCCGGGGCGGCGACGCCGCATGACGACGATCGGGATGACCGCCAGTCCGGCGAGGCCGCCGATCAGCCACCACATCATGGAGCTGTCGCTGCCCGAGCGGGCGGGAGCGGGCGTGGCGGCGGGACCTTCGGCGGTCGGCGCGGCGGCCGTCGCGCCCGGCGCGCCGCCGGCCCGGACGGCCTGGTCGATCGACATCCAGCGCGTCCGGTGGACGTTGGTGACCGCATCCTCGAAGCCGAGGACATAGGGCTGCACCAGGTTGCGCGAGACGGCGTTGTAGATCGGCACCATCGGCGCCTGATCGAGCAGGATCTGCTCGGCCCGGCTGAGCAGTTCGTTACGCTTGCCGGCGTCAGGCTCGTTGTCGGCGTCGATGTTGAGCTGGTCGAACTCGGCGTTGGAGAACTTGGCGTAGTTCATCTCTTCCGACGCGGTCTTGGCCAGATAGAGATGCGACGAGGCGTCGGGGAAGTCCGCGATCCAGCCGGCGATCGAGACGTCGAAGTTCTGCTGGCGCAGATTGGTGTAGACGACCTTGGCCTCGGAGCCCGCCGGGGTCATCTGCACGCCGATCTGCCGCCACATCGACTGCAGCGCGGTGGCGATGCGCTTGCCGTCGGTCGACTGCATGTGCAGCAGCTCGAAGCGCAGCGGATTGTTGGGGCCGAAGCCGGCCTCGGCCAGCAGTTCGCGCGCCTTCACGAGACGCTCGGCCATCGTCATGTCGGCGTAGCCGAGCTTGGAGGTATAGGGATAGCCGGGGACGCCGGGCGGGATGAAGGTATAGGCCGGCGTCTCGCCGCCGCGCAGGATCTGGTTGACGATCACTTCGCGGTCGATCGCCATGCCGAGCGCGGTGCGGATGCGCTCGTCCTTCCAGGCGTCGCGCGTCAGGTTGAAGACGATGTACCAGTTGGTGATGGCCGGCGCGAGGCGCACTTTCTCGGGGATCGAGCGGCGCAGCTCGTCGAGCAGCTGGCCCGGGATGCCGGCCGACACGTCGAACTCGCCGGCCCGGAAGCGCTTGGCGTTGGCGATCTGGTCTTCCTGCGAGTAGTAGCGCACGCCGTCGATCTTGACGTTCTCGGCGTCGTAGAAGCGCGGGTTCTTGCGGACCTCGACATGCGAGTTGGGCACCCATGCGACCAGCGTGAAGGCGCCGTTCGAGACATAGTTGGCGGGCCGCACCCAGGCGTCGCCATGCGCGGCGACGACATGCCGGGGCACCGGGAAGAAGGCGTAGTGGGTGAGCATCGAGGGCAGATACGGGGCCGGGTGCACCAGCGTCAGCTCGACCGTGTGCGCGTCGAGCGCCTTGGCGCCGATCTCCTCGGGCGGCAGCTGCTGCAGCCCGACTTCGCGCGCGTTCTTGATGATGTGCGTGATCGAGGCGTATTGCGAAGCCGTCGCCGGATTGTTGATGCGCTGAAGCGCGAAGACGAAGTCCTCGGCCGTCACCGGCTCGCCGTCCGACCACACCGCGCCCTCGCGCAGCTTGAACGTCCACACCAGGCCGTCCTCGGAAACGGTATAGCTTTCGGCCGCGCCGGGGACCGGGTCGCCCTTGGCGTCGTCGGTCATCAGCCCCAGCATCATGTCGCCGATGATGTTGTTCTCCCACTGACCCGTCGCCTTGTGCGGATCGAGCGTGTCGGGCTCGGCGCCGTTGCCGCGATGCAGGACAACAGGCGCGTCGGGCGTCTGGCTGGCCGCGATGGGCGCGGCGGCGAGGGCGATGGCCGTAACGATGGCTTTCAGGGACTTCATGCGGAAACTGGTCTCCTTGCCGCTGGATCGGCCAGTGCGCGCCATATTTCAGGCGCAGTCGGGGCCGATAGGCTCATTTGAAGTTTGAATAGGGGCTGAACGCCGCCTTGTCCACGCGACGGTGCGAGGGTATGTGCAGCGGTTCAGATCCATCCAGAGGGGATGCGTCAATGTATCGTTTGATCGCCGCCGCTGCGGCCGTCGCCGCCTTGACCACGGGCCCGGCCAACGCTTCGCAGGTGCGAAATACGCTTGAATTGCTGGATGCCTGCGCCGCCGAACAGGATTCGGCGCGCCGTCTGGCCTGCTACGACGCCGCCGGCCCGCGCGTCCGCGCCGCGCTGAACAAGGCGACCGAGGAAGACCAGTTCACGCTGTTCGGCCTGTTCAGCAGCAGCGACATGAGCGGCGCGAACGAGCCGACCCGGCCCGAGGATTTCGGCAAGTCCGCCGCCGAGATGAGCCAGGTGGTGCAGCAGGAAGGCGGCGTCATCACCGAGATTTCGGTCGGGGTCGCCGACTACGCCACCAACGCCAGCGGCAACGGCGTCTTCGTGCTCGAGAACGGCCAGGTCTGGCGGGCGACCGAGGCGCGCGCGATCCAGATGCCGCGCAACCTGTCGAACGTGAAGGTCAATATCCGCAAGGGCGCGATGGGGGCCTATTACCTGCGCCGCGAAGGCCAGAACAAATCGGTGACCGTGGTGCGCGTGCGCTGAAGCCGCGCCGGCCGGACAAGCAAAAGGCCCGCCATCCGGCGGGCCTTTTCGTTTCGCGAAGCCTTAGACGGGCCAGTCTTTTTAGACAGGCCTGTCTCTAGACAGGATCATGCTCGGCGACGAAATGGCCGGGGCGCGCCTCGATCAGCTGGGGCACGTATTGTTCGGCGTCGGGATCGTCGATCACCTTGGACTTGAGGAAGGTGAGCGAGGCGCGGCTGTCGAGCGGCGAGGGCAGATCGCCCTGGAGCTTGGCGCGCGGCTTCTCGCGTTCCAGCCTGGGATCGGGCAGCGGCACCGCCGAAATCAGCGTGCGCGTATAGGGGTGCAGCGGCGTCTGGTAGATCGCGTCGCGATCGGCCAGCTCGACGATGCGCCCCAGATACAGAACCATGATCCGGTGCGATATCTGCCGCACGACCGCGAGGTCGTGGCTGATGAACATCATGCTCATGCCGAATTCGGCCTGAAGCTTCATCAGCAGATCGACGATCTGGCGCTGGATCGACACGTCGAGCGCCGACACCGCTTCGTCGCAGATCACCAGGCTGGGCCGCACGATCATCGCCCGGGCGATGCCCACGCGCTGGTTCTGGCCGCCCGAGAACTCGTGCGGATAGCGGTTGATCCAGGCCGGGTTGAGGCCGACCTTTTCCATGATCTCCAGCACGCGGGCACGCACTTCGGTCTTCGACAGCCCCGGCTCCTGCGTCTGCAGGGGCTCGGCGATCGAAGTGCCGATGGTCATGCGCGGGTCGAGCGAGGCGAGCGGGTCCTGGAAGACGATCTGCAGATCCTTGCGCATGCGCCGCATCTCGCGCGCGGGGATCGACATCAGGTCCTTCGAGCCGAGCCAGACCACCTTGCCTTCGCGCGGCTCCACCAGCTGCAGCACGGCGCGGGCGAGGGTCGACTTGCCGCAGCCCGACTCGCCGACGACGCCGAGCGTCTCGCCGCGTTTCAGGTCGAAGCTGACGCCGTTCACCGCCTTGAGCGGCTTCACCTTGCCGAACAGCCCGCCCGACATGCGGATCGGGAAGTGGACCTTGATGTCCTCGGCTTTCAGCAGGGTGGCGTCGCCGCCGCGATCCTGGACCGGCGGCAGCTTGGGGTGGCCGGCCTTGTCGGGCTGATCGAGCCGGGGCACCGCGTCGAGCAGCATCCGCGTGTACTCGTGCTGCGGCGAATAGAAGATTTCATCCACCGTGCCCGCTTCGACGAACTCGCCATAGCGCATCACCTGCACCCGGTCGCACATCGAGGCGATCACGCCCATGTCGTGGCTGACCAGCGCGATCGAGGTGCCCAGATCGCGCGTCAGGTCGCGCATGATCTCCAGCACCTGGGCCTGAACCGTCACGTCGAGCGCCGTCGTCGGCTCGTCGGCGATCAGCAGATCGGGCCCGCACGCCGTCGCGATGGCGATCATCACGCGCTGGCGCATGCCGCCCGACAATTCGTGCGGATACTGGTTCATGCGGCGGCGCGCCTCGGGAATGCGCACCAGTTCGAGCATGTCGAGCGCGCGCTTCTCGGCCGCTGCGCCGGTCGCCTTGCCGTGAACCTTGAGCACCTCGACGATCTGCGCGCCGACTTTCATGTGCGGCGTCAGCGAGGTCAGCGGGTCCTGGAAGATGACGCCGATCTGCGAGCCGCGGATCGAGCGCAGCACGCCGGGCGGTGCGCCGATCAGTTCGCGGCCCTTGAAGAGGACCGAGCCGGAGGCCTTGCCGTTGCCGGCCAGAAGCCCGATCGCGGCCATGAACATCTGGCTCTTGCCCGAGCCGGACTCGCCCACCACGCCCAGCACTTCGCCGCGCGCGATGTCGAAATTGGCGCCCTTTACGGCGTGGACGACGCCGTCGGGCGTGTCGAAGCGGACATGCAGATCGCGGACCTGAAGGATCGATTCGGCCATGGGCTCAACGGTCCTTCGGGTCGAGGGCGTCGCGCAGGCCGTCGCCGATGAAGTTGAAGCAGAACAGCGTCACCGCCATCATGATCGCCGGCACCAGAAGCAGCCAGGGCTTGTCTTCCATGTCGCCCGCGCCCTCGGCCATCAGCACGCCCCACGAGGTCATCGGCTCCTGCACGCCGAGGCCGAGGAACGAGAGGAAGCTTTCGGCCAGGATGATCGCCGGAATGGTCAGCGTGACGAACACGATGACCGGGCCGACCACGTTGGGGATGATGTGGCGGCGGATGATCTTGCCGTTCGGCACGCCGGCCGCCACCGCCGCCTCGACGAATTCCTTGCGGCGGATCGACAGGGTCTGGCCGCGCACGATGCGCGCCATGGTCAGCCATTCGACCGCGCCGATGGCGGCGAAGATCAGGATGAACCGGTTGAACGGGTCTTTGAAGAAGGGGATATCGGCCGTCACCGTCATCAGGATGATGACGAAGAAGATGAACGGCAGCGCATACATGATGTCGACGAAACGCATCATCAGATTGTCGACGCGGCCGCCGGCATAGCCTGCCGTCGCGCCGTAGAGCACCCCGATGATAAGCGCGACGAAGGTCGCCACCAGCCCCACCGACAGCGACACGCGCGCGCCATAGAGGGTGCGGACCCACAGGTCGCGGCCGATGCCGTCGGTGCCCATGAAGTGCTTGAAGTCGTCCAGCTGCGGCGCGCGCGCGCAGTTGATCTCCATCGGCGGCGTCACCGACGGGTCGGCGCACCAGGTGTCGAAATCGCTTTTGGCGAATTCATAGGACGCGATGATGCCGAGGCCGCAGGCGACCGTCTGGGGGTATTTGTCGTTGTATTCCTGATAGGCGAGATATTCCGGGCTGTCCGGCGCCGCGCCCTCGGGCGGGGTCAGCTTGTCCATGTCGATCGCCCATGAGGGCGGACACGAGACCTGATTGTAGTCCTGGGCGTCGTAGCGGTGGCTCGACAGGCTGGGCGCGAAGATCGCCAGAAGCACGATGATCGACAGGATGATCATCGAGGCGACGGCGGCCTTGTTGCGGAACAGCCGGCGGCGCGCGTCCTGCCACAGGCTGCGGCCCTTGACGGCCTGCGCCGTCTGCATCGCCTCGTAGCGGGCGTCTTGGGAAAGGGGGTTCGTCATCAGCCGAGCCTCACCTTGGGATCGAGTACGCGATACATGATGTCGGCGACGAGATTGAGCAGGATGATGAGCGTCGCGAACAGGATCACCACGCCCATCACCAGCGTGTAGTCGCGGTTGAGCGCGCCCTGGACGAAGTGGCGGCCGATGCCGGGCAGGCCGAAAATCTGTTCGACCACCAGCGAGCCTGTCACCAGACCCGCGATGGCGGGCCCCAGATACGAGACCAACGGCAGAAGGCCGGCGCGCAGCACGTGGCGGCGGATGACCTGGCCCTCGGTCAGGCCCTTGGCGCGCGCCGTGCGCACATAGTTGGAGCGCAGCACCTCGATCATCGAGCCGCGCACCAGACGCGAGATGATCGCGATCTGGGGCAACGCCAGCACCGTGACGGGCAGGATCAGGTTACGCGCCGCGCCGCCGCCATAGCCGCCCACGGGCAGCGGGAACAGCGAGAGGAAGCTGTTGGCCAGCGGGCCGATCAGCGTGACGCTGAAAAATTGGGGCGGAGGCGGGGTGAAGCCGCTGAGATAGACGCCGAGGAACAGCGTCAGCAGCGGCGCGGTGACGAAGGTGGGTATGGTGATGCCGACCATCGCCCCCGACATGATCGAATAGTCGGCGGCCGTGTTTTGTCGCAAGGCCGCCGTCACCCCCAGAAAACCGCCCACCAGCGTGGCCAGGATGATCGCGCTGAGTCCCAGCTTGAGGCTGACCGGCGCGCCTTCGGCGATCAGCTGGCTGACGCTGAAGTCCTTGTTCTTGAACGAGGGCCCGAAATCGCCCGCCGTGACGATCTTGCTCACATAGATGAAGAACTGTTCGCCGACCGGCTTATCGAGATTATAGGCCGCCTTGATGTTCCGCTCGATCTCCGGCGGCAGGCGGCGCTCGCCGTCGAAGGGGCCGCCCGGCGCAAGGCGCATCAGGAAGAAGGTGGCGGCGACGATGATGAACAGAGTCGGAATCGCGCCCAGAAGGCGTCGTACGATGTAGCCGAGCATTAGGCTCCGTCACCCCAGAGTGGGCCCCAAAACAGGAGCCTTGCATTCTTATCGCACAAGCGAAAGCCCCGAAAATCGCCGGGGCCGGCCGGTACGCCCGCTTTTGTGTCGGCCCTCTAAAACAGCGCAGGCATCAGAGTCAACAAAAGGTGACGTTAGGTCACGCGCTCGGGGGGGCGGGCCAGCTCCGCGCCCATGGCGCCAGCACCAGGCCGCGCGACCGGCTGAGATAACGCCCCAGCTGGGCCGGCCAGCGCCGCAGATTGCGGCCGACCAGGTCGGCCCAGCTATGGCGGCCAAAGCGGGTAAGGGCCTCGCCGGGCGTGCGGCGCAGCCGCGCGCGCCGGTCGGAACGGCTGCTTTCGGCCAGGCCCTGACGGGCCGGGAACGGCGCGCAATCCAGCAGCCGCAGCCGGTGCCGCCACAGAGTCGCCAGAAGATTGTCGTAAGGCTCGAACGCGGTTGCGGCGACGGCGATGACCTGTTCCGCGCCGTGGCGGGTGAACAGATAGGCCGCCGTGCCGGCGGCCGGGCGCATCGAGGCGACCAGGCGATAGGGGCCGACCAGCGGCGCGACATTCAGGGCCGTCCGCCGGCCCTTGCGGCGGTTGCCTTCCAGCTTCACCGCATCCCACAGCTCGGATTTCGCCAGCGCCGCCTCGACCACCGAACGGAAATCGGGGGCCAGCTCGGCGTCGTCCTCAAGGATCAGGGCGAAAGGCGCGTCTGTCGCGAGGAAGCGCTTCAGCGCCACCATATGGCTCTGGAGGCAGGCTTCCTCGCCCGCGACATAGCGCCGGCCGTCCCAGTTGAGCTCGATCAGCACGTCCTCGCGCACCGGCCTGAGACCGCCCCGGGGGGTGAAATCGGGCGCGGCGCGGTCGACCGCCGCGATGCGCTCGGCGGCGATGCCGGCGGCGGCCAGCTGCGCCTCCATGAAGCTGCGCCGCGCCGGGGCGCGGTCGAGATTGATATAGGCGGCGAAAAAGCCCTGGCTCATGGCGCATTCTCTAGCGCGGGCAGGGCGCGCTTGCACGCGCCGCGCGGCCCGGCTAGACCCCGCGGCGCTGCTGGGGCGTCGCCAAGCGGTAAGGCATCGGTTTTTGGTACCGACATTCCCAGGTTCGAATCCTGGCGCCCCAGCCAGCCTCTCGTTAGGGACATGCTCTGACAAGAGGCTCGGCCGAAGCGAACGCCGAGTTCGGCGGACTTCCGACCGCCAAGCGGCGTGTTGCGAAGGGACTAACGACGGGCAATTTCAGCCTTCTGGTCTTGAAAACGCCCCCCATGCTCCGGGCCTGATGTTGCGCACGCCACTTCGTAGTCCGCTTTCGTGCGTGCCGCGTTCGATTGACGCCCTGTTCTAAAGTTTTTCGAGGGGCCGATTTCGCGTATGCGCGAGAAGCTCTACGCGCGAACGCCTGCGTTTCCGCGGCTTTCCGAGGCTCTGACGCGCTCGCCGATGCGCGAGACGTGTCCGCAAACAGGCGGCCATCAGGTGGACAACAGGGATTCGATCAGAGGATGATCACGCGACGATGAGCGGGTGATCAGGCGTTCGATCAGGCGGACAATACGGAGCTGGATGTCAATCGAGCAAAACCGTCGCGATAAGCAATCGCCGTTTGCTTTCAGTCGCTTGCGACGAAAGCGTCAGATCTGCTCGCGCTTTGCGGTCTTCGCTTTGGAGGCCTTTGCCATGAATGGCTTCAGCGCTTCGGCGGCCTTGCGCATCGCCAGCACGTTTCGGGCGATGCGCGCGGCGTGCACTTCAACGCGCGCGACGATGTCCTGCGCTTCTTGCGGCGTCACACGATGGTCTTGGCCGTCAACCGCAAAGGTCGCGAGGTCTTCGCCATCGCCTGTCAGCTTCACGGCCACCAGCCGGAAGCGCTCGACCGCAGCCGCTTTCGGATCCAGCTTCGCTTTACCTACCCGTGCCGTGAACCGCCCCTTCGTCGCCCACGACGACAAGGCTTGCTGTGCGAGGGAAGTCCAGTCGGAAGACTGCGTTACCGGCGTCGCTTTGATTGCCCGGCCGGTAGTTCAAACAAGTCCGCAGGCGGCACGCCGAGACCCTTCGCGATCTTCTCGATCAGCCGGACGGTCGGATTGCGGACGCAGCGCTCGACGCCCGAGATGAACGTGCGGTGCACATCGGCCTCAGCGCCGAGGGCCTCCTGAGAGAGGCCTTTCTCCTCGCGGATGCGCTTCATGTTTGCGGCGAACACCGCGAGCAGGTCCATAGCCAGAAAGGCATGGAATTGAGGCCGATCGGTCTACAGCCTATGAGTCTCATTTCGTTGGACTGCAGCCCCGATATGAGCGTGATGGGCCGCGATCTGACGGAGGAGACCCATGACGAAGATCGCGCCCGGACGGGTTCGCTACATCAAGCTCGGCGGCAAAGGCGCCTGGACCGATCTCTGCATCGCGCGTGGCGAGATGCGGCTGGGGTTCAGGGACGTGCCCCACGCGCTCTGCGCCGCCGGTGATTGGGAAGGGGTACGGCAGAGGTTCCTGGACGAGGGGAAGACGCCCTCGGCCGCCAGCCGCTTCGTCGGCGAGCTGCGGGAGTTCTACGAGGGAGGCGGTGATGGACTCTGGATCACCTTCCACGATGACCGCCTCTGGTGGGCCTTCGCCGAGCCGGGGGTGATCGAGGTGGTCGGCGAAGAGCCCTATGCCGGCGCCCGGATGCGCAAGGTCAGGGGTGGCTGGTCGTGCCTCGACATCAGCGGTGCAGAACTTCGCCAGAGGACGCTCGGCTCGCGCCTGACCCGGGTCGCCTCGTTCCAGGGCACGATCTGCGCGGTGCCGGACGTCCCCTATCTGCTCCGGCGCATCAATGGCGAGGAAAGCGAAGTGCTGGCCGCGGCCGGATCGGTCCGTACGACGCTGACCGGCATCGCGGGTCAGATGATCGCCGATTTGGATCAGGACGACTTCGAGACGCTGACCGATCTGATCTTCACCCGGGGCGGCTGGAGCCGGGTCTCGAGCCTCGGCGGCACGATGAAGACCGTCGATCTGGTGCTGAAGCAGGCGACGACCGGTGAGCAGGCGGCGGTGCAGGTCAAGTCCTGGGCGGACGTGGCGACCTTCGAAGATTCAGTTGCCCGGATGACCGCCGAGGGCCACGACCATGTCTTCTTCGTCTGCCATAGCCCCGTCGGCACCTTCGTCGTCCCCGAGCGCACCGCGCTCGACGCCCCGAAGGTACACGTGTGGACCGGCGAGCGGCTGGCGACGATGGCGCTGGGGGCCGGCCTCTTCGACTGGCTGATGGAACGCAGCGGCTAATTACAAGCGGACTGAACTCGGTGCATGAAGAAGGCCGGGCGCGCAGCGCCCGGCCTTCTGCTTTGCTTCAGCTGCCGCTGACGGCGTCAGGATGCGGTCGCTGGCTCTGCGGCGGCTGGCACGGCTGTCACCTCGCCCGCCTGCCGCGCGGTGATGGCCTCGAACGTCTCGCCGGTCGCCAGCAGGATGGGCTGGAGGCCCGTATAGGCCGCGTAGCGCTTCAGGATGACGTCGGAATAGCCCGGCTCGTATTCGATCAGCCGCGCCGTCCGCCCCGTCTTCTCGGCCGCGATGAGCGTCGAGCCGGAACCGCCGAACGGGTCGAGCACGATCTCGCCCCGCGCCGTCACGTCGAGGATCGCATCGGCGATGAGCGCGACCGGCTTGACGGTCGGATGCATCGCCAGCTCGTCCATCCGCCCGGGCTTCAGCGTGTTCACCCCGGCATAGTCCCAGACATTGGTCCGGTACCGCCCGCCCGGGCCGCCGAGCCCGAACGTGTTGGTATGGGGTTCCAAGCCCTTCTTGAAGACGCAGATCAGCTCGTGCTTGGAACGGTAGAAGCTGCCCTGGCCGCCATTGGACTTGTTCCAGACGCAGATCTGCTTGAGGTCGGTGAAGACCCTCTCGCCCGCCACGATCAGGTTTTTGACATTGCGCCAGTCCATACAGACATAGGCGATCCCGCCACCCTTGAGGTGCCGGGCGCCTTCGCCCAGCGTCTCGGTCAGGAAGGCCGTGAAGGCCTCCACCGACATCTCGCCTGCCATGCATGAGGCCGGCATGGACGCGCGCTTGTTGCGGCCGGGGGCGGGCGAGCGCACGGACTTCACATGGCGCATCCTGCACATCACGACGCCCCAATCGCCGCGTTACACCCATTACTGGTGGGTTCTCGGTGCGGGCTACGGCCAGTCGCTGCCTGGGGTTCGCGCATGGCTGACGGACTCCGTGACGCAGGCGTTCGTCGAAGACAAGTTGGTGCTTGAGGCGATACAAGCCGCAATCGACGACGACCCTGACTACGCAAGCGGAACCGAGATCAGCGTCGAGGCGGACAAATCGGGACTTCAGGCGCGCCGCGTGCTTTATGATGCCCTGCAGGCGGATGTCGCGCAACACGCAAAGGCGGTGTAGTGACGGCAGGCGTATCCGTTAGATCACGGGCCTTGGCCGCCGCGATCGATCTCCTGTCTGCGAAGGGGCCGCACAGCCTCACGCTCCGGGGCATCGCGCGGCGGGCGGGTATCGGCGCCGCGTCCATCTATCACCACTTCGCTGGCCGCGAGGCCTTGCTGGTCGCCGTCGCGCTGGCGGGGTTCGAGGCCATGAAACGCCAGATTGTTGCCGCCCGTTCCGACGCGGCGCCGGGCGATCCTATGGAAGCGGGGTCGCTTGCGTTCTTCGACTTTGCGGCGGCCCGGCCAGCGCTGTTTTCGTTGATGTTCGACACTCGTCTTCTGCTTCGGCATGCCGCCATGAGGGCTGCAGAACAGGAAATTCTGGCGCTGTTTCATCAGCTTGTCGCGGCATCGCGCCGCATTCCGCGCAAGTACAAGGCGAACGCCGCCATGGCGCTCTGGGCGCTGGGGCGCGGCATCGCGGCGATGCATGCCTCTCACCCGTCCGGCGCTTTGCCGCCGGAAGAGCTGGAAAAGATTTTCGCCGGGGCGGATTACCTGATCGACCGCGAAGAACGGCCGCCATCGTCCCGCAGGAGAACATGACGCCTTGTCGAACGCTGTTCGATACCCCGTTCATGCCGCATGAATAAGCGGCATCTGCAAGCCGCGAGAGATGCGGGAGGCAATGCGATGAGTGCGGTGAACTCGAGCCAGGCGCAGGATGCGGCGCGCCCGCAGCGCCCCATTTCATTCTCCGAAGAAAAGCGGATTGCGCGGGATCTTTCTCCGGCCATCGCATGGCCGACACTGGCGCTGGCGATCGTCCTGCCGCTTGCTTTCGCGGGCCTGGTTTATCTGGCGATGTCGGGGCAGGCGCCCCTTGCCGTGTTCACGCTGCCGATCGCCTTCGTCTCCTACGCGCATTATTCGCTCGTGCATGAGTCGATCCATGGAAACGTTGTCGCGGCGACGCGCAGTCTGGCATGGGCTAACACCCTGGTCGGCTGGGTCGGTTCCGTCGGGCTCGGCATGGGCTGGCCCGTGCTTCAGCGCACGCATGTGCTCCATCATTCGCACACCAACACCGACAAGGATCCCGATATTTCGGTGAAGGGGACGTTCTGGCAGTTGGTCTGCAAGTGGGCGATCGGCGCTCCGTTCAGCCTCGTCCCCTATTTCCTGCTGCCGTTCATCACGCGCGACGGCTATGCCGGCTTGCGAAGCATCCTGAGCGCGCGCGAGGTCTGGCTGGCCTCGCTGCCGACGCTCGGAACGCTCGCTTTGCTGGGCGCGGCGATCGCGACCGGACATGTCGAGGCGTGGTTGCTACTGTGGTTCGTTCCCACGCGCCTCGCCGCTCTTATTTTGATGATTTTCTTCCAGTGGCTGCCGCATCATCCCTTTGATCGCTCGGACCGCTACGGAGCGACGCGCATCAGCCTTTGGCCGGGTGGAAAGCTGCTCCTGCTCCAGCAGAACCTGCATCTCATGCATCACCTCTGGCCGAGCGTGCCGTTCTACAATTATTGGAAATTATTTGTGGCGCTGCGTCCGGTCCTGGAGGCGGAAGGTTCACGGATCGAGGGCCTGGGAGTGGGGAAATGGGCACGCCCGGCTGGACCGCGCTGATCGTCCGCCGTCAAATCGCGCAACGCCCGTTCGCCTGCATGGCCAAGCCTTCAGGCCGGAGCGTCGAGTTCCCGCGCCACGTCATTTAGTAGCCCGGAGAACCATCGATGGGCCGCGTCGCGTTGGGTTGCGGGCATCGAATATCCTGCGATGCGAACCTGCGGTGACTCGAACGGCGCGGGATGAATTTCGATATCATGACTGCGGATGAACCGCTCCGCGAGCCGCCGCTGCACGAGAGCCAGGCACTCGGTCGTCTCGACAATCGCCGGGAGCGTAAGAAAGTGCTCGACCATCACGACGTCCGTCTGCTTGATCCCCGCGGCGCGGAGGATGCGCCGTTCGTGGCTGCTCGTGTCTTTCTGAGCCAGCTGGAACATCGCGTGGGGTGCGGCCTCATAGGCCTTTCGCGTCAGCTTACTTGAGAATGGCTTGTGCCGCTTCGAGGCGATGACGACAATGTCGTCGGCGAACAGGTGAAAGCCATTTGCATCGGTCCTGAAACTGCCTGCCGCGCTCTCGGGCATCGCCAGCACGTCGATGCCGCCGCGCAGCAGTTGTCCGCCCATGTCGGGATTGTAGTCGATGAAATGGCATGCCGCGTTGGGTGCTTCGATTTGCATTCGCCGCACAACGCCGGGCGCCAGAAGGTAGGTGATGTAGTCGGCGGCACACACGACGAACCGCCGCGTTTCGATGGCCGGATCGAATGTCTGCGGACGCAGCAGCGTCTCGACCTCAAGGCATGCGCGCTCCGTCGGTTCGACGAGCTGTTGCCCTCGCTCCGTAAGTTCCAGTCGGCGCCCGACCATCACCAGGATCTCGTCCTCATAGACCTCGCGCAGACGCGCAAGCGCAGCGCTGACGCCCGATTGACTCAATCCGATCGTCTCTGAGGTCCGGGCGACGCTGCGCGTTCTTAGTAACTCGCGCAGGATCGGCAACAGGTTCAGATTGTGACGGCGCAGTAGCACGATTGACCTCCCGAGCCGGCATCTCTGTACCGGGCTACCACGACAGTCTCTCACGCGATGCTGCGGCTTGCAGCGTCAGGCCGGCAATCTTGGGACGAAAGATCAATTTTGTCGGACGCATGGGAATACCCCAGCCTGACCGCCCGCCATAGGCTTCCCGAAATGAAGGGCGGTCGGAAACAAGGCTGCCACGGGAGGTCACATGGCTGACGGTTCTCACAGCGTTGCGCTCGACAGCGCCCGCATCCGCGCGCTTTTCGACCCTGAAACCGGTCGCCTCGACCGGCGCATATATGACGACGAAGCGATCTATCGCCTGGAGTTGAAGCGCATCTTCGCCCGCGGCTGGAACTTCATGTGCCACGAGTCGCAGATTCCCAATTCCGGCGATTACTTCATCTCCTACATCGGCGAGGATCAGGTCATCGCCTGCCGTGATGGGGAAGGGAAGGTGAATGTCCTTCTCAACACCTGCCGCCATCGCGGCAACGCGCTGTGCAGGGCGGAGCAGGGCAACACGAAGTCTTTCGTGTGCAGCTATCACGGCTGGAACTATGGTCTCGACGGCAAATTGATCGGGGTGCCTGGTGCCA
Organism: uncultured Flavobacteriaceae bacterium; assembly: GCA_964493795.1. Classification (GTDB taxonomy): domain Bacteria; phylum Pseudomonadota; class Alphaproteobacteria; order Micropepsales; family Micropepsaceae; genus JADZAI01. The sequence goes on along the minus strand of CAZBPO010000034.1, from coordinate 1,113 downwards.
GCAGCTATTATCGCGGCAAGCTGGATCGCAGTGATCTGGGCCTCGCGAAGGCCGCCAAGGTCGAAAGCTATCTCGGCTTCTACTTCGCAACCCTCGACCCGGACGCCCCCTCGCTTCACGACTTCCTCGGCGAAATCGGCCGGACCGGCCTCGGCATGGTGTGCGCCTATGGCGAGGTCGAAATCGTCGACGGCATCCAGAAGAACATCATCGACTGCAACTGGAAGATTGCGGTCGATAACCTGTTCGACTGGTACCATGTGATGTACAGCCATGCGTCGGCGGGCAGCTCGGGCTACCTGAACCTCGCGGACATCCTCCACCCCAATAATCAGCTCGTGATGTTGGGTGAGTACGGGCACGGGATCAGCGGCCCCGGCATTCCTGCCGACATGCAGGCGCAGCTCGACGCGATGGATGACGCCCAGCGTGAAGAGCTGTCGGCGGCGATGAAAACGCTTCGTCTTCGCCCGCGCGCGGCGACCGATCTGATGGGACCCGTCGGCGTCCGCAGCATGGGCCACCCTAATCTTTTTCCCAATCTGTGGGTGACGCTGGGCGGACTGCAGATGTGTTTGCGCTTGCCGCGTGGACCGCACCATACTGAACTGTGGTGGTTCACCTTCACCCAGAAGGGTGCATCGCCCCAACAGCGCCGCCAGCAGGTTCAACTCGCGAGCCATCTCTTTGGGCCGGCCGGCTTGCTTGAGCAGGATGACGGCGAGAACTGGAGCCAGAGCACACGGGCCTCGCGCGGCGTCGTCAGTGGCGACCTCGGCCATGAATTGCGCATGGGCCTCAGCGAGGATGAGGTAAAAGTCGGTGATCGCGACGAGCACTACATCGAAACCTGCGTCAACGAGCACGGCCAACGCTGGTTCTATCGCGGTTGGACGGAATGGATGGCCGCCGAGAACTGGGCGGAGCTCCAGGCGCGTCATTCGCCTGTTCCCAAAGGGGTCGTGTAATGGTCGCGCTCGACGAACCCTGCACCCGCAGCGCCTGGGATGACCTGAATGCCATCGAGCGTGCCGCGCTGACGTTTGAAGTCGAGCGTTTCCTCTACGCCGAGCCAATCCCGATACCGGCGCGCGTCAAGCAGCGCAGCCTCGT
>CAZBPO010000033.1:10138-17597 GCA_964493795.1 uncultured Flavobacteriaceae bacterium | reverse complement strand
AGATTGTCGATCGCCTCGCGCAGCGTATAGGCCCCGCCGAACACGTAAGCGCCGAGATAGAGAGCGGTCGGCAGCCAGCCCGGCACCACATCCGACTGCAGCCACTCGAGGAGCACGCCGATCCCGAGCAGGGCGCCGCAGATCAGCGAGAAGATCATCTCGCTGTTGGGACCAAGCAGGCCGCCATGCGCGTGCCCATGATCGTGACCATGGCCATGATCGTGGCCGGCTTTTCCGTGCGCGCCGGCCGGGTGCGCGTGATCGGCGTGATCGTGACTGGCGTGCTCGTGTCCGGCGTGATCGTGGTCGTCGGCGGCCTCTGCGATCGTGACGCCCATCTCGCCGAGGGCGTCGCGGAGCGTCTGTTCCGAGGCCAGCAGCGTGCGGTCGAACTCGATCCGCACCGCACCGGCGGCGCTGGCTTCGGCTTCCAGCACCCCCGGCAGCGCACGCAGCCGGTCTCCGACGGTACGCGCGCGCCGTTCGTGCGAAATCCCCTCGACCTGCCACAGGGCATGGCCAAACCGTTCGGAGATGCTGGCCCCCACGCTGGACACCAGCTCGCGGATGCGCGGCAGCGGCAGGGCGGCGGGATCGTAGTGGACGCAGAGCTGGGCGAGTTCGCCGGGCGCGCCGGCGACATGAACCATCTCCACCCCCTCGCGGCCCTGAAGTTCGGACGTCAGGCGCGCCACGCAGGCATCGTCGGCGTCGGGAATGCCGGGCAGCAGGATCGGAATGTCCAGGCGAAGTTTCTCGGTCACCTTCAGCCTCTCGCTTGCGCGTTGTCGGCCGATCGCCGGGAGCGGCCGCCGGAGAAGCGCATCTATTCGGATGGCTTGGATGTTCTAGCCGCCCGGCCGGTGGTTTAGATAGCGCGGTCTCGCGACCGCCTAAATCCGGTCGCCGTCGATCTTGCGGCGGAGCATGCGGACCTGCTGGGCCACCTGTTCCAGAGACGGGTTGATCGCCAGCGCGGCCTCATAGGCCTTGAGCGCGCCCTTGTCGTCGCCGAGGCTCTGAAGCAGGTCGCCGAGGCCCTGAAGCGCCATGAAATGGCGCGGTTCGAGCTCAAGCACCTTGCGCGTGTCCGCGATGGCGGCCGGGTATTCATCGCGCATCGCGTGCAGTGTGGCGCGCATGTTCCAGCCCTCGACATAGTCCGGGTTGAGCAGCACCACGGTATCGAGCAGCTTGAGCGCCAGATCCAGATCGCCCGCCGCCACCAGGGCGGCCCCGCGCGCGTAGAGAAGCTCGGTCGTGGGGCTGTCGGTTTCCAGCCAGATCTTCCAGATCTCGGTCTCGATGGGCTGGGCGATCTCGCGCTTGTTGGCCGTGGCGAGCGCCGCGAAGAGGTCGTCCAGACGCGTATCGGTCTGGTCGGCGTGAGCCGGAACCAGTGCGAAAGCGAACGCGGCGGCGATGAGGGCGCGGAGCATGGCCATGAGACGAGCCTAGCGCCGGGGCGATTTGATGGCAAAGCGGGCGGTGCCGGCTCGCCTGATTGTCATGCGCTTCCAAGGAGCATGCAGGAAGCGCGGGCGCGACGGGGGCAGGATCAGCCGAGGCGCGCCGGCCGGGGACCGCCGCTGGCCCAGTCGAGCAGCTCGACCGTGTGGACGATGGGCGTCGCGGTGGCGCGCCGCAGATGCTCCATGCAGCCCATATTGCCCGACGCGATCACGGCCGGTCCGCCGGCCTCGAGATTGGCGGCCTTGCGGGCGCGCAGCGTCTCGGACATTTCGGTCTGAAGCAGGCTGTAATGCCCGGCCGAGCCGCAGCACACATGCGATTCCGCGACCGGAGCGAGCGGAAAACCAGCGGCCGCCAGAACGCGCTCGCCCAGCCCCGAACGCCGCTGGCCGTGCTGAAGCGAGCAGGCCGACTGATAGGCGACGGTCAGCGGCTCGGGCGCGCGGCCGGCATAGCCAAGCTCCTCGACCAGCTCGGTCACGTCGCGGACCAGCGGCGCGAGCCTTTTCGTGCGGAAGACATAGCCGGCGTCTGCGCGCAGAAGATGGTCGTAATCCTTCACCTGCGCGCCGCAGCCCGAGGCGGTGACGACGATGCGATCGACGCCGCCTTTCTCGTGCACCTTCCACCAGGCCGCGACATTGGCGCGGGCGAAACGGCGGGCCTGCCCTTCATTGCCGAGATGATGGTTCAGCGCGCCGCAGCAGCCCGAGCCCGCAGACACGATCACCTCTGCCCCCAGCCGGTTCAGCAGGCGGATCGCCGCCCGGTCGATCTCGGGCGTCAGCACGCGCTGGACGCAGCCGCGCAGCATGGCGACGCGCATCCGCCGCTCGCCTTCGGCCGGATAGACGCCGGGCGCGGGCGCGTCGCCGTCGGGCGGCGTCTGCGGCGCGAGCGCGGCGGTGCGGCGGAAGGGCTCGGGCAGAAGACGCCCGACCAGCCGCGACAGCGGCGCGAAGCGCATCGCCATCCGGAAGCGCCAGGGATAGGGCAACACGCGCGCCAGAAAGGCGCGGAACCAGCGCTCCTCGCGCGGGCGCACATAATGGCCGGCGATATGTTCGCGGGCGCGATCGACCAGGCGGGCATAATCGACGCTGGACGGACAGGTGGTGCGGCACGACAGGCAGGACAGGCAGCGATCGACATGGCGCACCGCCACCGGATCGGGCGCCCCGCCCTTTTCCAGCATCTGCTGCATGATCTGGATGCGGCCGCGCGGCCCGTCGCGCTCGTCGCCGGTCACCAGATAGGTCGGACAGGTCGCGTTGCACATGCCGCAATGCACGCACGAGCGGATCGCCGCCGCAGCGGCGGCCGTGCCGGAATCCTTCAGCTGTTCGGGCGTGAAGTCTGTGCGCATGTCAGCGGCGGGGCGGGCGGGCGGTCACGTCAGATGCCCTCATACATGCGGCCGGGATTGAAGACCGCGCGCGGGTCGAAGGCCGCCTTCACTTCGCGGGTCAGCCGTTCGACGGCGGGATCGAGCGGCTGGAAGACGCCATGCGCCGCCCGCGTCGCCTCGGGCGCGCGGAACAGCGTCGCCTGCGCCCCATGCCGGGCAGCGACGCTGCGCACCAGATTGGCGTGGGCGTGCGGCGCTTCGTCGAGCACCAGCCAAAGCAGGCCGCCGGCCCAGTCATACTGGGCCGCGTTGGGGCCGATCTCGCCGGCGATGGCGGGCGCGGCGAACGGCGGCGCGACGATGCGCCAGACGACGCCGCGTTCGCGCGACAAAAGGTCGAGATTGCCGAGCCGCCGCCACAGATCGTGGCTGGCGTCGTCGCCGAGGCGGCGCGCGCCCGTGCGCCGCAACCGCTCGACCACGATAGCGGCGCGCTCCTCGACGGCCTCGCGTGCGCCTTCGAAGCGGATGGCGGTCAGGCCCTCGGCGACGCCGAGCGCCCCTTCAAGATGACGCGCCAGCTCGCCGCTGGCATGGGCGAGACCGGTCGCCTCGAGCGGTTCGCCGGCGATGCCGCGCAGCAGGCGCAGGCCTTCCGGCGCCGTGAGCCCGCGCAGGACCACGGTGTCTTCGCGCTCGGGCGCAGGCAGAACTTTCAGCGTCACCTCGATCAGCGGCCCCAGCGTGCCGAACGCGCCGCACATCAGCTTGGGCAGGTCGTAGCCGGTGACGTTCTTCACCACGCGGCCGCCGGCCTTGTAGGCCTCGCCGAAGCCGTTGACGGCGGTGAAGCCCAGCAGCGCGTCGCGCGGGCGGCCGCTCTTGAAGGCGCGCGGGCCGCAGAGATCGGCGCCGAGCGCGCCGCCGATCGTGCCGCGCCGCTCGGGCTCGCCGAAGAAGCGGCCCCAGTCGGGCGGCTCGAAGGGCAGCATCTGGCGCTGCTCGCGCAGCATCGCCTCGATATCGGTCATCGGCGTTCCCGCCTTGACCGTCAGGATCAGTTCTTCGGGCTCATAGCGAACCGCACCGGCGATGCGCGAGAGGTCCAGCGTCTGCCCGGCCGCCACGGGACGGCCCAGCGCCGCCTTGCTGGCGCGGCCGCGCAGGTTGAAGCTGACGCCATCGGCCAGCGCCGCCTGCACCGCGCCGGCCGCCTCCTGCGCGTTGTAAACCCACACGACGCTCATAGACGGGGAATCTCCGGATGGGCGAACTGCCCGGCATGGACATGCACCGCGCCCAGTTCTGCGCAGGCGTGAAGAACCGGGAACACCTTGCCGGGGTTGAGCCTGTGCGACGGGTCGAAGGCGCACTTAACGCGAAGCTGCTGCGCCAGGTCTTCCTCGGCAAACATGGCGGGCATCAGGTCGCGCTTCTCGACCCCGACCCCATGCTCGCCGGTGAGCACGCCGCCCGCCTCGACGCAGAGACGCAGGATGTCGGCCCCGAAGCTTTCCGCCTTGTCGAGATCGCCTGGCTTCATCACGTCATAGAGAATGAGAGGGTGGAGATTGCCGTCGCCGGCATGAAACACATTCGCGACCGGCAGGCCATATTGGATGGAAAGCTCGCCGATGCGCCGAAGTACGCGCGGCAGCTCGCGGCGCGGGATCGTGCCGTCCATGCACAGCATATCGGGCGCGATCCGGCCCGTGGCGGGAAAGGCCGCCTTGCGCCCGGCCCAGAAGCGCAGCCGCTCGGCCTCGCTTTCGCTGACGCGGCACGAGGTGGCGCCCTCGGCCCGCGCGATGGCTTCCAGGCGGGCGATCAGCGCATCGACTTCGGCGGCGGTGCCGTCGAGCTCGGCGATCAGCACGCCTTCGGCGTCCTGCGGATAGCCGCGCGCGCAATGCGCCTCGACCGCCTCGACGGTGAGTCTGTCCATCAGCTCCATCGCGGCCGGGATGATGCCCTCGGCGATGGTCCGCGCCACCGCCGCGCCGGCCGCCTCGATGGAGGGAAAGCCGATCAGCAGCGCGCGCACCGCTGGCGGCCGGGGCAGGATGCGGACCGTCGCCTCGGTCACCATGCCCAGCAGCCCCTCGGAGCCGGTGATGAGGCCGAGCAGGTCGTAGCCCGACATCGCCCCGCCCTTGCCCCCGATCCGCACGATCTCGCCGTCGATGGTGACGAGTTCGACGCCCAGCAGGTTATTGGTGGTGATGCCGTATTTCAGGCAGTGAATGCCGCCGGAGTTCTCGGCCACGTTGCCGCCGATCGAGCAGGCGAGCTGGCTGGACGGATCGGGCGCATAGTAGAAGCCGCGGCCCTCGACGGCCTGGCTGACCGCCAGATTGGTGACGCCCGGCTGCACCACGGCGCAGCGGTTTTCGTAATCCAGTTCGAGGATGCGGTTGAGGCGCGAGGTCACCAGCAGGATGCCATCGGCCAGCGGGGTCGCGCCGCCGCTGAGCGAGGTGCCCGCGCCGCGCGGCACGACGTTGACGCCGTGATCGCGGCAGAAGCGCAGCACCGCCGCGATCTCTTCCGCATTTCCCGGCAGCACGGCGGCCAGCGGCTTTTGCCTGATGGCCGTCAGCGCATCGCAATCATAGACGCCGAGGCTGACCTCGTCGGCGACCACATGATCGGGGAGAATCCCGCGCAGCCCCGCCACGATCTCGGCGCGGCGCGCGAGAATCGCGCTGTCAGGTTGGGGAAGGTGCATGAATCACAATGGCGGCAAACATGCCGCCATTGTAGAGACCCGGACGCCGCCGCCAAAGCGGCGCGGCGCTTAGCCCTGGCGGGCCTTGAAGCGCGGGTTCTTCTTGTTGATGACGTAAACCTTGCCCTTGCGGCGCACGAGCTTGCAGTTCTTGTCGCGCGTCTTCAGCGTCTTGAGCGAGTTACGGACTTTCATGGGGCCAGCCCTCTGATCAGTTGCGGGCCCCTGGAGCCCGGATGTCTTGCGAAGGGCGCAGCGTTTAACGGGGCGGAGCCGGGAAGTCAATTCGCAGGTTTTGACCCGATTTCGCCGCGAAAACAGGCGATAAGCAGGCGAATTCACGAATCGTTAGGGATACACGGGTGATCGAACTGGGATGGTGGGCGACAGGAACGATCCTGTTCGTGGCGGCGGCGGTCTTCCTGTGGTCGCGTCAGGTCTCGATCCGGCCGCCCGACCCGCTGAAGCCGCGCCTCGCCAATCATGGCATCGTCCAGCTGTTCGCCATGATTGTGGTGATTCTGATGATGGTTCACCTGGTGACGCTGATCGCCGGAGAGCCCCTGACCGGTCGACGATAGGACATAGCCCCATGCGCCTGATCGCCTTGCCTCTCTTTCTGCTGCTCGCCGCCTGCGCCAGCTCGCGCGACGTCGTTTCGCCGCCTCCGGCTCCCCCGCCCCCTCCCCCACCCAGCATCGCGCCAGCTCCCATGCCGCCGCCTTCGGTGGGATCGCCCGTCACCAGCCAGCAGGTCGCGTCGCCGACCGAGGCGGGATTCCGGGTCTATATGGAGAAAATCCGCAATTTCGCGCCGTCGCGCGGCATTTCCGACGCCACATGGGACGCCGCCATGGAAGGCGTCACGATGAACCGCCGGGCGATCGAGCTGTCGCAGCCCGGCGGCGGCGGGCTTGGCCGGGTTTCGAGCTATCTCGCCCGGATCGACGCCTCAATGGTGACGCGCGGACGCAATGCGATGGCCGCCAACGCCGCGCTGCTGAACAAGGTGGGGCGCGAAACCGGGGTCGACCCGGCCGCCATCGCCAGCATCTGGGGCAACGAAACCAGCTATGGCAACGTTCTGGGGAACTTCTACGTCGTCGAGGCGCTGGCCTCGCTGGCCTATGAGGGCCGCCGCAGGAGCTATTTCGAGGACGAGCTGTTCGCCGCGCTGACGCTGATGCAGCGGGGCCTGACGACACGCGCCGAGCTGCGCGGCTCGTATGCCGGGGCGCTGGGCCAGGTGCAGTTCATGCCGTCCAACATCCTGAAGCTGGGCGTCGATGGCGACGGCGACGGCGAACGCGACCTGCGCGGCTCGCTGCCGGACGCCTTCTATTCCGCCGCCAACTACCTGCTGGCCCATGGCTGGCGGAAGGGCGAGCCGTGGCTGGCCGAAGCCCGCCTGCCGGCGAATTTCCGCTGGGAGAACGCCGGCCCCGACATCACCAAGACCGCCGCCCAGTGGGACGCGCTGGGCGTCCTGACGGTGGATGGCCGTCGCCTGAGCAGTCTGGTCGCGCCCGACGCGCAGATTTCGGTGCTGCTGCCCGGCGGCCATCGCGGCATCCCGATGATCGCCTTTCCGAACTATCGCCGCTTCCTCGACTACAACCCCTCGCAGTCCTATGCGATCGCCGTCAGCCATCTGGCCAACCGGCTGAACGGCGGCGGCGACTGGCGCGCCAGCTGGCCCGCCGACCTGCAGGGCATGACGGCCGCCGACATCCGCGCGATGCAGGGCGAGCTGGCGGCCAAGGGCTATGACGTGGCGGTGGACGGCCGCTTTGGCGAGAAGACCCGCCAGGCCGTGCGCGCCTATCAGCTGTCGGTCGGCATGCCCGCCGACGGCTACCCGACGCAGGGCCTGCTGGACATCTTCACGATCCGCCAGCGCAAGGGCCGCA